>NZ_CP109017.1:3482500-3817500 GCF_036226765.1 Streptomyces sp. NBC_00670 | reverse complement strand
CGCACGGTCTCCTGGGCCCTGCTCACTACCGGTCTCGCCGTCGCCGCCGCGGCCTGGCTCACGGGCCGGTACGCACGCCGCGGGCAGCCACCGGCGACGCCGGTGCCGGTCCCGGCGGACCCGCCGACCCGGGCCCACGTCTGACCCGACGCGCACCCGCACGAGCGCCGCGCGAGCCGCCCGCGTCCGGGCGGATCTCCGTTGCCCCGGCCCCGATCCCGACCCTAGGGTCGCCCCATGCCCCCCTTCCTCGCCTGCGAGGACACCGGGAACCCCACCGGTGCCCTCCCCCTGGTCCTGGTCCACGGCCACCCCTTCGACCAGAGCATGTGGGCGCCCCAGCTCGCCGCCTTCTCCGCCGGCCGCCGGGTGATCGCCCCCGACCTGCGCGGCTACGGCGCCTCCCCCGTGCCGGACGGCACCGACGCCGTCACCCCCCTGTCCGTCTTCGCCGACGACATCGCCGCCCTCCTGGACGACCTCGGCGTCGAACGCTGCGTGCTCGGGGGCCTGTCCATGGGCGGCCAGATCGTCATGGAGTGCTGCGCCCGCTTCCCCGACCGCATCGCCGGCCTCGTCCTCGCCGACACCTCCCCCACCGCCGAGACCGACGCCGGCCGCGAGGCCCGCAACGCCATGGCCGACCGTCTGCTGCGCGAGGGCATGGGCGGGTACGCCGACGAGGTGCTGTACAAGATGGTCGCGCCGTACGCGGACCCCGAGGTCGCCGCGCACGTCCACCGCATGATGACGGCGACCGACCCGAGGGGCGCCGCGGCGGCCCTGCGCGGCCGGGCCCTGCGCCCCGACTACCGCGATCTGCTCACCCGCCTCCCCGTGCCGGCCCTCGTCGTGGTCGGCACGGACGACGAGTTCACGCCCGTCCCGGACGCCGAGGCCATGCACGCCGCCCTCCCCTCCTCGACCCTGGAAGTGATCGAGGGCGCCGCCCACCTGCCCAACCTGGAACGCCCGAGGGCCTTCAACGCGGCCCTGGAGCGGTTCCTGGCGACGCTGGACGCCTGACGCATCAGCTCAACGGACTCACCTCCGCGAGGAGTTGTTCCGTCGCCTCCCACAACCGCCGCTCCCGCTCCCGGTCGTGGGCGACGGGACGCACCTCCGTCACCCTGTCCTTCAGCACGAACGCGCCGTCCCGCAGCCCGGCCCACCGGTCGTCGAGCACGACCGAGGCCAGCTTCGGGCCGGAGCCCTCCGGGGTCGACACCCCGGGCAGCCGGCCCAGTCCGCGCCCCATCGCCTGGAAGACGGCGGGCGCGCCCCGGCTCAGCGCGCTGCCGGGCATCCATCCCGGCTCGAACACCAGCACGTTGACGCCGGTCGCGGCACGGCGCTGGAGCTCGTGGGCGTAGTACAGGAGCGCGAGCTTGGCGTCGGCGTAGGCGGTGCCGGACGCGGTGAAGCCGGGGTTCTTGTCGCCGGTCGCGGGCCGGGCGAGTTCGAGGGGGTCGCGCCACTTCGCCTCGGGTACGCCCATCAGCTTGCGGTAGAGGTTGGCGCTGTAGACGTTCGAGCCGAGCAGGACGACGCGGGCGGGCGCGGCGAGCGAGCCGAGCAGCTCGCCGATGAGCAGGGCGTGGGCCAGGTAGTTGACGGCGAACGTCAGCTCGTGGCCGTCGGCGGTCGCGGTGCGGACGTCGGCCGACATGGTCCCGGCGTTGGCGACGAGCGCGCGCAGCGGCCGTACCGCCCCGGCGTCGAGCAGGGCGCGGGCGTCCGCCGCGGCGGCGCGCACGTCGGAGAGCCGGGCCAGGTCGCAGCCGATCCCGTGGACCCGCGCCCCGAGGGCACGCGCCTCGTCGGCGACCCGGGTGAGGTCCGCGCCGACGCGGCCCACCAGCAGCAGGTCGGGGCGGTCGGCCGCCGGGCGGCCGGCCATGGCGAGGACGGCGGACCGGCCCAGGCCCCGGGTCGCTCCGGTGAGCAGGACGGTGCCGGCGCCGATGCCGGATTCGGTGGTGGTCATGGGTCCGACCCTCCGCGAACGGGCGGTGCTCAGCCAGCCGTCCCGTTGTCCTGGGTATGCCAGGGCCAGGACAAGGGCGGGACAACGGCGGCGCTCCGGCGCACACTGGGGCCATGGAGACGTGGGAGTTCGGCCGGACGGTACGCCGCTGGCGCGAACGCGTCACGCCGGAGAGCGCGGGCGTCCCCGTCGGCCGGCGCCGACGCGCTCCCGGGCTCCGCCGCGAGGAACTCGCCGCGCTCGCCGGGGTCTCGGCCGACTATCTGACCCGGCTCGAACAGGGCCGGGCGACCGCGCCCTCCGCCCAGGTGGTGGAGGCGCTCGCGCGGGCGCTGCGCCTGTCCGAACCGGAACGGGAGCTGCTGTACCGGCTGGCCGGACACACCGTCCCCGGCCCCGAGGTCGTCCCCTCCCGGCTCGCGCCGAGCGTGCGCCGGCTGCTGGACCGGCTGGCGCACACCCCGGTCGCCGTCCACGACGCCAGCTGGAACCTGCTCCTCGCCAACGGCCCGTACGACGCGCTGATGGGCGCCACGTCCGCCTGGCGCGGCCTCGAGCGCAACGCCGTCTGGCGCAACCTCGCCGGACCGGCCGGCCGTGTCGTGCACACCGCGCGGGAGCAGGCCGAGCACGAGGCGCGGCTCGTCGCCGACCTGCGGCTGACCGCGCTGCGCTACCCGGGCGACCGGGCGCTGCGACGGCTCGTCGGCGCGCTCGCCGAGGCCGCCCCGCGCTTCACCGAGCTGTGGGACGCCGACGTCCCGCCGCCCCTGCCGGGCCCCTCCCGGCGCAAACTCGTGGAACATCCCGCGGCCGGCCGGATGACGCTCGACTGCGACACGCTCCTGGACGCCCTCGACGATCTGCGCATCACCGTCTACACCGCCGAGCCCGGCACGCGGGACGCCGAACGCCTCGCGGTGGCGCTGGGCACCGGGGCCCTCGTCGAGTAGGCCACGGGCCGACCTCTTCGCACGCAGGTACGAATACCGTCACCCGTTCGGCCCAGCCCCCCGCGCATCCGTCCCCCTTCCGGGTGAAGCTGCCGGTGAAGGCACCCACCTGGTCGGCCGAGCGGACGCCGAGGGCCGACCGGCCGAGGAGAAGCCCAGGAGACGAGGCCCCATGGTCCAGTACACCTCTTCCACCCCGCATCAGCGCCGCTCCGCCTGGGCGACCGGCGGCACGGTCTTCGCCGGCGTGCTGATGATGGTCACCGGCATCCTCGGCGTGCTCAACGGCATCGCCGGGATCGCCACGAACGACGTGTACGCGCACGTCGGCGACTACGTGTACAAGTTCAGTCTCACCGGCTGGGGCTGGATCCACCTGATCATCGGCGCGCTGCTGGCGCTGGCCGGCTGGGCGGTGCTCTCCGGCGCCGCATGGGGCCGCGCGCTCGGCATCGCGCTGGCGGCCCTCTACATGATCGAGTGGTTCCTCTTCCTGCCGTACGCCCCCGTCTGGGCGCTCATCTCCATCGCCCTGGGCGGCTTCGTGATCTGGTCCCTGGCCACCTCGGACCGGGCCGCCACCGGCAAGGACCGGACGACGCCCACCTCGCCCCGGTAGCGCGGACCCGGGCGGGGGCGCGGCCGTCCACCAGGCCGCGCCCCCGCCCTCCCCCGGCTTGCCGGAGCTCAGACGCCGACGTCCTCCCCGTCCGCGCGCCACACCGCGACGACCGCCGGGCGGACGATGCGGCCGGGGCCGTCGGGCCAGGTGCTGGCGGGCCGGTCCACCGTCGCCCCGTCGACCTCTCCCGGGTGCTGCACGGCCACCAGGACCCGGCGGTCCTGCACCAGCGGGCCGCAGGTCTCGGCGCCGGTCGGCACGGTCAGGAACTGCTTCAGCTCCCCGCGCCGGTCGCCCTGCACCGCGACGCCGAACAGGCCGTCGTGGGAGCCGAGCTGGTTGCCGTCGGTGGAGATCCACAGGTTGCCGTGCGGGTCGAAGGCGACGTTGTCCGGGCAGGAGATCGGGCTGACCCGGTCCTTGGGGAAGCCCGCGAAGTAGGTGGAGGAGTCCTCCGGGTCGCCCGCGACCAGGAACAGCGACCAGCCGAACGTGGTGGCGTCCGCGCGGTTGCGGCGCTCGGTGAGCTCCAGGACGTGCCCGTGCTTGTTGGCGTTGCGCGGGTTGGGCTCGTCGGCGGCGGCGTACCCGCTCTTGCCGCGGTTGGTGTTGTTGGTGAGCGCCACGTACACCTTGCCGGTGCGCGGGGAGGGCTCGATGTCCTCGGGGCGGTCCATCTTGGTGGCGCCCGCCTTGTCACCGGCCAGGCGCGTGAAGACGAAGACCTCCTCGGCCGTCATGCCGTCGACGTGCGAGACGGCGCCCTTGGCGGTGGCGGTGGCCAGCGGGATCCACTCGCCGCCGCCGTCGAACTCGCCGTCGGCGGGCAGCTTCCCGGTGCCGTCGATGTCGCTCGCGGGCGAGTCGCCGGTCAGGCGGGCGACGTAGAGGGTGCCCTCGTCGAGGAGGGTGAGGTTGTGCTCGCGGGCGGCGCGGCTGTTGCCCTTGCGCATCCGCTTGCTGCCGACGAACTTGTAGAAGTAGTCGAACCGTTCGTCGTCGCCGGTGTAGACGACGGGCCGGCCGTCGTCGGTCATCCGCACGGTGGCCGCCTCGTGCTTGAAGCGGCCGAGCGCGGTGTGCTTGCGGGGCGTGGAGTCGGGGTCGTACGGGTCGAACTCGACGACGTAGCCGAAGCGGTGGACCTCGTTGGGCTCCTGGGCGAGGTCGAACCGCTTGTCGAACCGCTCCCACTTGCGCTCGGTGGCGCCGGTGCCGATCCCGTACCGGGTGTCCGTGGCGCGGGAGCCGTTCGCGAAGTACTGGTTGAAGTTCTCCTCGCCGTGCAGCGTGGTGCCCCACGGGGTGGTGCCGCCGGAGCAGTTGTTGAGGGTGCCGAGCACCTTGCGGCCGGTGCGGTCGGCGGAGGTCTTCAGCAGGTCCGAGCCGGCGGCGGGACCGGTGAGGCGGAACTCGGTGGTGGCGGTGACGCGCCGGTTGAGGTGGTGCCGGGGCACGGCGACGAGCCGCCCGGTCCGCCGGTCCCCCTCCACCACGACGGCGGACAGCCCGTGCGCGGCCCAGGCGACCTCGACCTGCTGCCGGGTCGGGTTCTCGGCGTCGTACCCCCGGAACATCAGGATCTCGTCCGTGTACTCGTGGTTGGCGACGAGCAGCTGCCGGCCGTGCTCACCGGGAAGCGGGAGGAGAGCCAGGAAATCGTTGTTGTAACCGAACTGCCCGGCCTGCGCCTTGGCGGTCTGGTGCTCCGGGTCGAAGGCGGGCGCCCCGCGCAGAATCGGTTCTCCCCAACGGATGACGACGTTCTGCCGGTAGCCGTCGGGGATGGTGACCGCGTCGGCGGTGTTCGGCGCGACGGCGTCGAAGCGCAGCCCGCGGGCGGCGCGGCGGCCGCCCTTCCCGGCGGCACCCTGGCCGCCGTGAGCAGCCGGGGTGGCGCTCGCCCCGGAGCCACCGGCGGTGACGCCGACGGCCCCCGTCGCGGCGACCACGGCGGTGACGGCGGCCCCGCGCAGCAGCGCGCGCCGGCGCACGGCACCGGCGATGACGTCGCCCACGTACTCGTTGTCGCTGGTGTTGGGCACCTCGTGGAAGCAGGCGTCACCACAGCGGAACCGACAGGTCAGGGCGGACCGTCCGCCGGGATGCGAGCCGATGAGCGGCAGCAGCTTGGGCACGTTGCACTCCCCATATTTTCCCTTGGTGTCGGCGTGACGTTAGGGGCGGTGCGTGTGCGGGAGCGGGACCCTCGCCCGAACGGCCGGTGAACGCGTGGTGGCCGTACGGCGATGGAATGAACGGACGGGCAGCCGTACGGCGTTCCGGGGCAGCGGGCTACGGCGGTGGTCGTACCCTGCCGAAGATCACCAGCCGTGACCGCTAACCTTACGTGTCCGTCCTGGCCAGGGATTGACGGGCTTCACCTCATGCGAAGGGTTGCGCTGATGGGACTTCTCACTCTTCTGCGGAATGCGTTCGGCCGCTCACGCAAGGGGCGCAAGGACGGAACGGAGAGCGTGGTGACGGCGGAGCCGGAGCGGCTCCCCGCGCAGGAGACGGCACCGGTGGCGGCCCCCGAGGAGCCGGCCCCGGCACCCGCGCCGAAGGTTCCGTCCCCGGCGGCGGAACCGACGCCGGCGCCGAAGCCCACGGCGCACGTGCCGGACCCCCGCCAGGAGAGCGGCGAGAGCCGCGACGAACACGACCTGGTGTCGGCGGCGTTCGACAACGTCACGGTCCCCAAGCCGACAAGGCCGGCGGACGAGACGGAGCCGGCACCGGAACCGAAGCCGGAGCCGGTGGTGACGGAGGAGCCGGAGCCGGTGGCGGCGGAGGAGCCGGAGCCGGTGGCGGCGGAGGAGCCGAAGGCGGCCGAGGCCCTCGAACCGGAGCTGGAACCGGCCCCCGAGCCCGAACCCACAACCGCCCCCGCCCCCACCCCCGAACCCGAACCCGCGGCCGCCAATGACGAGGAACCCCCACAGGGGCCACCCGCACCCGACGACGAGACCGCCACGGGTGGTGCGGGCGGGAAAACAAACGAGGCCGAAGGCGAAGCCGAGGCCGCAAAAAGGAACCCGGCGACGCCCGCGTCGCGCATCCGCACCACCGCCCCCGCCCTCAGCACCGCCTACAAGGCCGCAGGCAACGCCCTCCGCCGCCACGACCTCACCGGCACCCGCGCCAAGGTCCACCTCGTCCTGGACCGCTCCGCCTCCATGCGCCCGTACTACAAGGACGGCTCCGCCCAGGCCCTCGGCGAGCAGACCCTCGCCCTCGCCGCCCACCTGGACCCCGAGGCCACCGTCCACGTCACGTTCTTCTCCACGGAGCTGGACGGCACCGGCGAGCTGACCCTCGCCGCACACGAGAACAAGATCGACGAGCTGCACGCGGGCCTCGGCCGCATGGGCCGTACGAGCTACCACGCCGCCGTCGAGGCGGTCCTCGCCCGGCACGCCGAGGAGCCCGCCGGCACCCCCGCCCTGGTGATCTTCCAGACGGACGGCGCCCCCGACGCGAAGACCCCCGCCACGCAGGCCCTCACGGACGCGGCGGCCAACCACCCCGAGGTCTTCTTCTCCTTCGTGGCGTTCGGCGAGCACGAGAACAAGGCGTTCGACTACCTCCGCAAGCTGAAGACGGAGAACACGTCCTTCTTCCACGCGGGCCCCACCCCCCGGGAGCTCACCGACAAGGAGCTCTACGAGGGCGTACTGGCGACCTGGCGCCCGTAGGCGTCCCGGGGCGGGCGGCGGCCCACGCCATACCCGGCTGCGCCCGCCCCGAAACGCATGTGAAGCCACCATCTCCGGACCAGTAGGATTTCGACCATGGCGGCCACTGGATCCGAGAAGCAGGGGGCGAAGGCGTACTACGTCTCGACCCCCATCTACTACGTCAACGACGCTCCTCACCTGGGCCACGCCTACACGACCGTCGCAGGCGACGTGCTCACCCGCTGGCACCGTCAGCGCGGCGAGAAGGTGTGGTACCTCACCGGCACGGACGAGCACGGTCAGAAGATCATGCGCACGGCCGAGGCGAACGGGGTCACCCCGCAGGCCTGGGCCGACAAGCTCGTCACGGAGTCCTGGGAACCCCTGTGGGAGCACCTGGACATCGCGAACGACGACTTCATCCGCACCACGCAGAAGCGGCACACCGACCGCGTCCAGGAGTTCGTGCAGGACCTGTACGACAAGGGCGAGATCTACAAGGGCGGCTACGAGGGCCCGTACTGCGTGGGCTGCGAGGAGTACAAGCTCCCGGGTGAACTGCTCGACGGCGAGGGCGAGTTCGCGGGCCAGAAGCTGTGCCCGATCCACAAGAAGCCGGTGGAGATCCTCAGCGAGGAGAACTACTTCTTCAAGCTGAGCGAGTACACCGACAAGCTCCTCGCGTACTACGAGGCGAACCCCGGCTTCGTCCAGCCGGAGTCGGCGCGCAACGAGGTCGTGAACTTCGTCCGCCAGGGCCTCCAGGACCTCTCCATCTCCCGTTCGACGTTCGACTGGGGCATCCCGATCCCCTGGGACGAGAAGCACGTGATCTACGTGTGGGTCGACGCGCTGCTGAACTACGCGACGGCGGTCGGCTACAACGAGAACGAGCAGAAGTTCGAGGAGACGTTCCCGGCCGACGTGCACCTGGTCGGCAAGGACATCCTGCGGTTCCACGCGGTGATCTGGCCGGCGATGCTGATGGCGCAGGGCCTGCCGCTGCCGGGGAAGGTCGCGGCGAACGGCTGGCTGATGGTCGGCGGCGAGAAGATGTCGAAGTCGAACCTGACCGGCATCAAGCCGCAGGACCTGACCACGCACTTCGGCGTGGACGCGTACCGGTGGTACTTCCTGCGCGCGATCGCGTTCGGGCAGGACGGCAGTTTCTCGTGGGAGGACTTCTCCGCCCGCTACACCAGCGAGCTGGCGAACGACTACGGCAACCTGGCGTCCCGCGTGGCGGCGATGGTCGGCAAGTACTTCGGCGGCGAACTGCCGGAGTCGGCGGCGGACGGCGAGGCGGAGGCGGCGGTCCACGCCGGCCTGACGAAGGCGGTCGAGACGGCGGACCGCGCGATCGGCGAGGATCTGAACTTCCAGGGCGGCATCCTGGCCATCTTCGACTTCGTCAAGCAGGTCAACGGCTACCTCACGGAACAGGAACCGTGGAAGGTCGCGAAGGACACGTCGCCGGAGGGCAAGGCCCGCCTGGCCACGATCCTCTATACGGCCGCGGAGTCCCTCCGCGCGATGGCGGTCCTCCTGAACCCGATCATGCCCGAAACGAGCCAGAAGCTCTGGGACTCCCTCGGCGCGGAACCGCACCTGGGCCCCCTCGCCGACCAGCACGTCCAGGAGGCCTCCCACTGGGGCCGCCTCCCCGCCGGCGCGACGGTCACCAAGGGCGCGGTCCTCTTCCCCCGCCTGGAAGAGAAGCCGACGGCGTAGAACCGGGCGAGCCTTGCCAGCCATCACCTTGAGGAGGGCCTGGGACAGTTCCCAGGCCCTCCTTCGCGTCCACGCAAAGCCATAGCAAGCGCTCCTGCCTGGTGGTTGCGGGAGAGGCTTCCTCACCTCGTGATCGCTATCGAGCAGACTCGTGGCACCCATCGTCGTGTCTCACCAGGTTCGATGAGTCACGCGATTTTCTGCGTACGCGCCTCTACCGCAAAGCCTTGACCGCGCTACAGTGTCCTGCCACAGATCAGCGGACCGTGCCTTCCACTACACGCCTGGGGGAGCCAAGTGAACAAGGCCGTGATCGTAGGTATCGACAGTTATCCCAACGCACCGTTGTTCGGCTGCGTAAACGATGCCAAGGACATCGCAGACTGCCTTACTCTGGAACAGTACGACTTCGACAGTAAGCTTTTACTCAACGGTCGCGCCACTCGCAGCAACGTTCTGCGGCACCTGCACGAGTTGGCCTATGGCGAGCAGGAAGGCGGTACTCTCCTATTCTATTTCGCCGGACATGGACAAGTCCTCGGGCAAGCGGGAAACCTCGTCACACACGACGCTGAAAGGTTCGACCCGGGTATCTCACTCAGCCATCTGGCACAGATCATGGAATCGGCCAGCGGCAATTTTGACCATGTGGTTACTATCCTCGACTGTTGCCACGCTGGTTCCGCATACAACTGGTCGAACAGTAGGCCACTACAGGCCGGAGACATCGAGCGAGAAGTCCCGGCGGTGAATGAGAGTCGCTGCATCCTCGCAGCCTGCCGCCCCGAAGAAGGGGCACAGGAAAGACGCGGCCGCGGTATTTTTACCGACGCTCTGACCAGTGCGATGCTCGGAGACGCGGTCAACTGGAACGGCGATGTCACACTACTAGGCATCTACGAGTACATCACCGCAGCCCTCTCTTCGGACTCACAGACCCCAGTCTTCAAGGGCGACATCGCGGGGACTGTGGTGCTTGGCACAGGATTCCCCAAGCGGGAAGGACCGCCTATCGACAGAAGTGAACTATCCCAGAATCTCGCCAAAGCGCACCATCTCGTCGACCAATACCACTACCTTCAACTGTCCGAACTGTCCGAACGAAACGTCCGCCTCCAGCAAGGTTCCAGGAAGTGTTCCGTCGAACTGGAGCGGGTGGTCCACTGGTTCGATGAGACCGAGAAGGCCCTCCCGGATCTACGACGCAACACAGACTGGTCAAACCTGGTCGCCCGGGTGCGCGAATTCAGGAAAAATCTCGCTGACATCAGCGTCGGCGAGGAGACCCGGTTCGGCCGCGTTCTAAGACACCTGGGGCATGGCGGATACGGGCACGTGTGGGAGTTGGAGGGAGAGGACGGCAGACGCTATGCCATGAAGGTTTTCCATGGCAACGAACTCGACGACGAGGTGAAAGTTCGGCGTTTCGCAAACGGATACTATAACATGCGGAAGCTGAAGCACCCTTACATCGTGAGGGTGCATGAAATGCTGGCTGCACCTTACGGGTTCCTGATGGACTCAATCCCCGGAGACAATCTGAGAAAGGCTTATATTGATCGCACGGATCCCGAGGCCGTCCTCCAATTGATGATCGACGTCTGCGAGACCGTGCAGCACGCTCATTCTCAATCGGTCAGGCACCGAGACATAAAGCCAGAAAACATTATCGCCGACTATGACGACAGTGGCCGCCTAGCGCCTTACCTGACCGACTTCGACCTCGCGTACCACGAGACAAACCGCACGGTCACGACAAACATTGGCGTTGGTGGCGTTATCAACTATGCCGCTCCTGAGCAATTGTTCGAACCCAACGCGAGGACGGCCCGCAGCGAAACTGTGGACGTCTTCAGCCTCGCCCAGTTGATGTTCTTCGTGATCACAGGAAGAGACCCCAGCGGCGAGAACTTCGCCAAGAATCTGGAGATTCTCACTCACGACCTTGGCAGTTGGATCGATGACCGTGCCGCCAAAGCCCTCATCGACCTCTACCGAAGCTCCACTTCTAAGCAGCCGAGCGAACGGCCGCAAACTGTCGTGGACTTCGTAAGTGAACTGCGTCGCGCAGAATCCGTAATTCAGGTCGCCAGTGGAACGGACAAAATAACCGAAGAAGATCTCTGCCGCCGCATCGGCCAGCTGTACGCCGGGCTCAACAACTACTCGGCAACCGAGGGTGAATGTCGGATGAACAGCCGATCCGGCCAAGTGGAGATAGTGGCTCGAATCAGAAACATCAACAGCAAGGGTATGGCATCCCTAGAACTCGAATGTGCTGTCACCGACAAGATTCCGGTACCTTCCCTGAAATCGGGGCGGTCGGCTCGTGACTCCATAAACATGCGCCTGGACAGAGTCGTCGCCAAACTGCCCGGAGTCCAGCGGCATGCCGGCAACAAGGGTGCCTATCAAGTCTATTTCAATGTGAACGACGTCACACTGGACGTCGGGGGCGTAAATCGTGTGGCTGACATCCTCGCCAAAGTCGTGGCGGGTATTGAGCAGTGGTAGACACCATCCTTCTGCGCGACAACCAAGTCCTGTGCCTGTCCCGCCTCCGATGCCACAAGAATTTTTGGCTCGCACCACAGGCGACCACTGAGGTCAGCTAGGTCCGGGCTCAGGCAGCGAGTTGTGCGCAGGGACTTCACTCGCGCCATTGCGGCGAGTTGAGAGGCCTCGTCAGGGGTCTGGGCCGAACTGACCACCGGCACCCCGATCGTCGCCTGAACTCCCACTCGCACCCCGAACGGGTGAACGTCGCCGTTCACCCGGGCGGCGCACACGTTGATCCACCTAGGTTGCACACATGGTCACATCGACACATGAGGTCTCTCACCGGATCTTTCAGGAGCATCCGGAAGTCCTCGCCCCCGTCTTCGAGGCGCTGGGGCTGCCGCCACCGGCGAAGGCCCTGATCAACGCGCTCACGCCGGATGTCACGGAGATCCGCCCCCTGGAGCGCCGGGTGGACACCGTGCTGAAGGTCGACCCTTCCGAGGGGGACGGCTTCCTCATCGCCGTCGAGGCCCAGACGAAGAGGTCTCCGGACAAACAGATGAACTGGGCCTACTACGTCGCATACCTGTACGCGAAGTTCGGCGTGCCGGTGCTGCTCGTCACGGTCTGCCGGAGCAGGTCGACGGCGAAGTGGGCGGCAGGGCCCTTCGAGTGCCGAGTCGGTCCGTGGTCGACTCAGGTCACACGGCCGTTCGTGCTCGGTCCGGACAACGTCCCCGAGATCACGGACGAGTCGATGGTCGCCCGGGAACCGGCGCTGGCGACGGTCTCCGCCATCGTGCACAGCGAAAGCGGGAAAATCGGCGCCATACTGAACACGCTGGCCCACGGAATGCGGTCGTTCGACGCGGCCACGGCGAAGTACTGGTGCGAGTTCGTGGAAGTGGGCCTGGAGGACACTCCGGCCCGCACGACATGGAAAGGTCTGCAAAAGATGGTCGGCACTTACTTCCCCGGCAGGGGAACACTCTTCGAGGAGACGTTCCTGGAGGGTGAGGCGCGGGGCGAGGCCAAGGGGGTCCTACGGGTCCTGGAGGTACGGGGGATTCCGGTGTCAGATACCGCCCGGGAACGCATCCTCGGTTGCACCGACCTCGCGCTGGTGAGCGACTGGCTGGACCGCGCCGGCACGGTGGAACGTGCGGAGGAGTTGTTCGACGAGGAGGCGTCCGCAGACGCCTGAGGGGCGGACGCGGGGCGGGTCAGGGCGCCGCGAGGAACGCGGCCAGGGCCCCGGCCGTCTCCTGCGGTGCCTCGATCTGCGGGTAGTGGCCGGTGCCCGGGGGCACCGTGAACGTGGCGTGGGGGCGGCGTTCACGGAGGCGGGGGAGGACGTGGGCGCCGCTCACCGGGTCGTCGGGGCCCCATACGAACAGGAGCGGGCCCTCGTACTGTTCGAGTGAGGTGATCCAGCGGGCGGAGTGGGTCCAGCGGTCGTCCATGTAGCGGAGCAGGCGCGGGGCCAGGCGCTGACCGTTCTCGTGGGCCACGGACGTCCACATGTCGTGCAGCACCTCGTCCGGCACGGGCCTGGACAGGACGCCGCGCAGACCGGCGGTGAATCTCTTCTCGTCGGTGAGGCGGGCCAGGAGCGGACCGACGCGGCTGTGCAGCAGTCGCTGCAACGGGACCGGGCGGTGCAGGTCGGGGTAGAGGCCGCCGTTCAGCAGGGCGGTGCGGGTGATACGGCCGGAGTCGCGGGCCAGCAGTTCCTGGGCGACCGAGACCCCGTAGTCGTGGGCGACCAGCATGGTCGCGTCGATCTCCAGGTGGTCCCACAGGGCTTCCACCAGGTCGGCCTGTTCGTGGATCGAGTACCGGTGGCGGCGCGGCTTCGCACTCTGCCCGAAGCCGAGCAGGTCGAGCGTGGTGACCCGGCACCCGGCCGCCACCAGGTGCGGCACGGTCGCCGCCCAGTCGTGGGACGACGTGGGAAAGCCGTGCAGCAACGTCACCGGGCGCCCGGCACCGTCCTGCCGGACGAACAGGCAGTACCCGTTCACCTCCACCTGCCCGCCACCGGCGATCCAGTCGGCATATCTCATGGGTGGTCTCCCCTGCGTCGGCCGGCGACACGGTATCGGTTGGGTGGAGGAGTGGGGGAAAGATCGGCACTGCACGCCGTGGGGCATCTGGGTAGATTAGATCTACGTAGATTCCATCTACCTACCGCCATCCACTGGAGCACGCCATGGCCACCCCCTTCGTAGGTCGCCGGACCGAGCTGGCGGCCCTGCGCAAGCGGCTCGACCGGGTCACCGCCACCGGCGCCGGCACCGCCGTCGCCGTAAGAGGACGGCGGCAGGTGGGGAAGTCACGCCTCGTGCAGGAGTTCTGCGACCGGGCCGGGCGGCCGTACGTGTTCTTCACCGCGACCAAGGGCGCCTCGTCCGTGGAGGGGATCTCCGACTTCCTCACCGAGCTGGAGGAGTCCTCGCTCGCCGTCGATCCCGAGCTGTTGCCGGCGCGCGCGCCCTCGAGTTGGTCCGACGCCTTCCGCCTTCTGGCCGCCGTACTGCCGGACTCCCCTTGCGTCGTCGTCCTCGACGAACTGCCGTGGCTCGCCGAGCAGGACCCCGTGTTCGACGGGGCGCTGCAGACGGCCTGGGACCGGCTGCTCGCCGGCCGCCCCGTGCTCCTGCTGCTGCTCGGCAGCGACCTGCACATGATGGAGCGGTTCACCGCGTACGACCGGCCTTTCTACGGCCGGGCCGACAGCATGGTCCTCGGCCCGCTCAACGTGGCCGAGACGGGCGACGCTCTCGGCCTGGACGCGGCGGACGCCGTCGACGCGCACTTGGTGTCCGGAGGGCTGCCCGGCATCCTGCGCGCCTGGACGCACGCCACCCCCGCCCTCGACTTCGTCCGAGCCGAGTGCGCCGACCCCGCGTCTCCGCTCTTCGGCGTCCCCGAAGCCGCCCTCATGGCCGAGTTCCCGGCACCGGACCAGGCCCGCCGGGTCTTGGAGGCGGTGGGCAGCGGCGACCGTACGCATGCCAACATCGCCGCCACCGCCGGCAGCCGGAGCGGTGCGCTGCCCTCCGGAATACTGTCCCCTCTGCTGCGGCGGCTCACCGACGAGAAGCAGGTGCTCGCCTCGGACGCGCCCCTGTCCACCAGCCCCGGCAAACCCGCCCTCTACCGGGTGGCCGACAGCAACTTGCGCCTCTACCTCGCCGCGCTCCGCTCCGCGCAGGCGCTGTCCCGGCGGGGCCGCCCCGAGGCCGCGTACCGCGTGGTCGAGCGGCGGTGGGCGGCCTGGCGCGGGCGGGCCGTCGAGCCGCTCGTCCGCGAGGCGCTCGAACTGGCGGCCGTCGACGACGACTTCCCCTGGCCCGACGCCGAGGCGGTCGGCGGCTGGTGGAACCGCCGGTTCTCCCCCGAGATCGACCTCGTCGGTGCCGACCGCGCGCCGGTCGCCGGCACCGTCTTCTTCGCCGGGTCCGTGAAGTGGCTCGGCTCGCCCTTCGACCGGCACGACCTGGCCGCGCTCGCTCAGGGTGCCGTCGAGATCCCCGGTTTCGAGCCGGGGGCCGCGCGCCTCGCCGTCGTGTCGCTCACCGGCACGGCGGATGCGGTGACCGGTGACGACGCGGTCGGGCTGGTGTGGGGAGCGCGGGACGTGGTCGACGCCTGGCGGGGGTGAGCGCCGTACCGGCACGGCGAAGACCCGGGCCCGCGACGGTTCTTGATGGGTTCTTCATGGGTTCTTCATGGGTCGCGTTCTACCTTCGTCGCCGGTCGGCCGGGACAGGCCGTGACGGTCGTGACGGTGCGGAGGGGGTCGTGGGGATGGGTGCGCGGTGGTTCGGGGTGTGGGCGGCCGGGGTGGCGGTCGTGGTCGTCGCCGGGTGCGGTGGGGGTGGCGGGGGTGACGGGGAGGTCGCCTCGGCCGGAGGCGGCAAGACCTCCGCCGGGGCCTCCAAGGACTCCTCCAGCGAGCTCGCCGACTACGTCGACGCCCAGCGCAAGTGGGTCGACTGCCTGCGCGAGGCCGGGCTCGACGCGCCCGACCCCGACGCCCACGGCAAGGTCGACCTCGGCGACCAGTCCAAGTGGAAGCGCGACCCCAAGGCGCTCAAGGCGCAGGAAAAGTGCGCCGACCTCAGCGTGCCCGTCCCGGACAGCGTCGAGAAGGCGCAGCAGCCCGAGCTGTCCAAGGACGAGATCCGCAAGAACGAGGAGTACGCCACCTGCATGCAGGAGCACGGCGCCCCCGACTTCCCCGACACCGACGACAGCGGCCACTTCCGTGACGTCACCTGGGACTCGACCTCCGCCGGGGCCAAGCGCGCCACCCGCGCGTGCGCCTCGGTCATCGGCGTCCCGGCCGACGCCCCCTCCGCTCAGGGCTGACGGGGCGGGGGTCATGGAGCAGCTCACGAAGGACGGCGACGTCGACGCCGGGGGCGGTGCGTACGACGTTCCGCCCCGGCGGCGCAAGCCCCTGCTGATCGGTGCCGGCGTGCTCGTCGTCGCCGTCGTCAGTGTCGTCGGCGCGCTCGGGCTCGGCGGGGGCGGCGGCCCGGACGACGACGCCGCCGCGCCCGGGCGCAGCAGTCAGGTCGTCGCGGTCACCCGCGCCACCCTCACCGACCGCACCGAGATCGACGGACAGCTCGGCCACGGGCCCCAAGTGCCCTTCCCGGTCAAGGCCGAGGGCACGGTGACCTGGCTGCCGGCCACCGGGAAGACCGTACGGCGGGGGCAGCAGGTGCTGCGCGTGAACGACCGGCCGGTGGTGCTGCTGTACGGCAGTCTGCCGATGTACCGGGAGCTGGGGGTGCGGCAGCCGACCGCCAGTAACGAAGACACATCCGCCCCGGCCAACGGTGCCAAGGCCTCCTCGGCCGCCTCCCCGGCCGCTTCCCCTTCCGCCCCCGCCGCCCCGGCCGCCGATCCCGCCCCCCTGCACGGCATGGACGTCAAGCAGTTCGAGTCGAACCTCAGTGCGCTCGGGTACTCCGGGTTCACCGTCGACGAGTCGTACACCACGCTCACCGCCAACGCCGTCAAGCGCTGGCAGAAGGATCTGGGGCTGCCGGGGACCGGCCGCGTCGACGCCGGTGACGTCGTGTACGCGCCCGGGCCCGTCCGTATCTCCGGGACCAGCGCCCGGGTCGGGGACGCCGCCTCCGGCAACCCCGTCAGCTACACCAGCACCTCCCGCATGGTCACCGTCAGCGCCCCCGCCAACGACACCGACTGGGCCCGGCGCGGCAGCGAGGTCTCCGTCGAGCTGCCCGACGGGCACACGGTCACCGGCACCGTCGCCAGCCTCGGCTCGGCAGCCTCCTCGTCGTCCGGCGGCGGCGAGGGGGACGACGGAGGGTCCACGAGCGGCGGCTCGGACGGGGGTTCGAGCGGTGGGGGCAGGGCCGCCACCGTCTCCGTCGTCATCACGTTCGACGACCAGGACGCCCTGGGCCGGCTGCAGAGCGGCCCGGTCACCGTCCGGCACACGGAGAAGCAGCGCAAGAACGTGCTGGCCGTCCCCGTCGCCGCGCTCACCGCGCTCGCCGAGGGCGGCTACGGGCTCGAACTCGCCGACGACGGGACGGAAGAGGGCACGAAGGAGGGCGGCTCCGGGGCCGGGCGGTTCGTCGCCGTCAAGACCGGGCTGTTCGCCGGGGGGCGGGTCGAGGTCAGCGGGCCCGACGTGCACGAGGGCATGAAGGTGAGGATCCCCAAGTGACGGCCCAGGGGTACCAGGAACCCCCGGAGACCGTCGTCGCGTTCGAGGGCGTGGCCAAGAGCTACCCGGGCGGCGTCACCGCCGTCGCCGGCGTCGATCTGAGCATCCGGTACGGCGAACTCGTGTGCCTCGTCGGCCCGTCCGGCTCGGGCAAGTCCACGATGCTGCATCTGATGGGCACCCTGGACCGGCCCTCCGCCGGCCGTATCGCGATCGACGGGTACGAGGTCGCCGGGCTGTCCGACCGCGAGCTGTCCGCGCTGCGGGCGCAGCGCATCGGGTTCGTCTTCCAGCAGTTCCACCTGGCCGTGGGCGTGCCCGTGCTCGACACCGTCGCTGACGGGCTGCTGTACGCCGGCGTCCCGGCGCGCGAGCGGCGGCGACGGGCCGCGCGGGCGCTGGCCCGGGTCGGGCTCGACCACCGGCTCGGCCATCTCCCGCACCAGCTCTCCGGGGGTGAGCGGCAGCGCGCGGCGGTCGCCCGCGCCGTGATCGGCGAACCGGCGCTGCTGCTCGCCGACGAGCCCACCGGCAACCTCGACTCCGCGTCCGGCGCCGCCGTCCTCGCGCTGCTGCGCGAATTGCACACGGCGGGCACGACGGTCGTCGTCATCACCCACGACCGGGAGATGGCGCGGGAGTTCGACCGCCGGGTGGAGCTGCGGGACGGCCGGATCGTCGCCGACAGCGCGCACCCGGCGCCCGTGGGAACGGAGGCCGGGCGATGACGGCGCCGGAGAGGGGCCCGCTGCGCCCCGCCCGGCTGCGCCCCGCCGACTTCGTCCGGCTCGGCGGCACCGGCCTGCGCACCCGGCCGCTGCGCGTCTTCCTCTCCGCGCTCGGCATCGCCATCGGCGTCGCCGCGATGGTCGCCGTCGTCGGCATCTCCTCCTCCAGCCGGGCCGAGGTCGACCGCCGGCTCGACGCGCTCGGCACCAACATGCTGCGCGTCGCCCCCGGTCAGGCGCCGGACGGGACGACGACCCGGCTGCCGGCCGAGTCCGTGCCGATGATCCGGCGCATCGGACCGGTCCAGCGGGTCGCGGCGACCGGCGTCCTGAAGGACGCGGCGGTCTACCGCAACCGGCACATCCCCGTCGGCCGCACCAGCAGCGTCCAGGTGGCCGCGGCCTGGTCCGGGCTGCTGCCCGCGGTCGGCGGCGAGCTGCGGACCGGGCGGTGGCTGACGGAGGCGACCGAGGAGTACCCGGCGGTGGTGCTCGGCGCGCAGGCGGCCCGCCGGCTCGACGTCTACACGCCCGGCACCCGGCTGTGGCTCGGCGGCCAGTGGTTCGCCCTGGTCGGCGTGCTCGACCCGGTGCCGCTCGCACCGGAGATCGACGGCTCGGCCCTGGTCGGACGGCAGGCCGCGCGCACCTACCTGGGCTTCGACGGGCATCCGTCGACCGTGTACGTACGGACCCGCGACGACCGGGTCGGCGCCGTGCGCGACGTCCTGGCGGCCACCGCCAACCCGGAGAAGCCGAGCGGGGTGCTGGTCTCCCGGCCCTCGGACGCGCTCGCCGCCCGCGAGGCCGCGGAGTCGACGCTGACCGGGCTGCTGCTCGGCCTGGGCTCGGTGGCACTGCTGGTGGGCGGGGTCGGGGTCGGCAACACCATGGTCATCTCGGTGCTGGAGCGCCGGCCCGAGATCGGCCTGCGGCGCGCCCTGGGGGCGACCAGCGGGCAGATCCGGGGGCAGTTCGTGTCGGAGTCACTGCTGCTGTCCGCGCTGGGCGGACTGGGCGGAACGGTCCTCGGCACGGCGATCACGGGGGTGTTCGCGTCGGTGCGGGGGTGGCCGACGGAGGTGCCGGTGTGGGCGACGGGGGCGGGGCTCGGGGTGACGCTGCTGATCGGTGCGGTGGCGGGGCTGTACCCGGCGGTACGGGCGGGGCGCCTGGCCCCTACGCAGGCGTTGGCGGGGCCGTAGGGCGCCTCGTGGGGTGGGGGCGCCCCTAGGTAAGTGCAGCCAGCGTCACCGTGAACGTCGTGCCGGCGCCCACCTCGCTCTCCACCTCCACCCTCCCCCCGTGGTCCCGCACGATCTGCCGGGCGATGGACAGCCCCAGCCCGCTGCCCCCCGTCGCCCGCCCCCGCGCCGCGTCCGCGCGCCAGAACCGGTCGAACAGGTGGGGGAGCTGCTCCGCCGGGATCCCCTTGCCCGTGTCCGTCACCCGCAGCACCGCCGCCCCGTCCCGCCGCTCGGCAAAGAGCGTCACCGTGCCCCCGGCCGGGGTCGCCCGCAGGGCGTTGCCGACGAGGTTGCCGACGACCTGCCGCAGCCGGTCGGCGTCGGCGTGGACGTGCACCGGATACGGCACCCGTGTCCGCAGCGTCACCCCCGCGGCCTCGGCCTGCGCGGCGTGCGCGGTGCGGGCGGCCTCCAGCAGGTCGCCGAGGCCGACGTCGGCGCGGTGGTAGGTGAGCGCGCCCGCCTCGGCCAGCGCCAGGTCCTGGAGGTCGTCGACGATGCGCTGCTGGAGCAGCGCCTCCTCGTGCAGGGAGTCGAGCAGTTCGGGCGAGGCGTCGACGACGCCGTCGCGCAGCGCCTCCAGATAGCCGCGCAGATTGGCCAGCGGGGTGCGCAGTTCGTGGGCGATGTCGCCGGTGAGCCGGCGCTGGCGTTCCTCGGCGGACTGCAGGGACTCGGCCATGCGGTTGAAGGCCCGGCCGAGCTCGGCGATCTCGTCCCGCCCGGAGACCGGCACCCGGCGGGCCAACTCGCCCTCGCCCAGCCCCCGGGCGGCCGAGGTCAGGGCGCGCACCGGACGCAGTACGGCCCGGCTGAGCAGCAGCGCGCCGAGGACCGCGACGAGGGCGACGCCCGCGGCGACGGCCACGGTGGGCGCGGCGGCGAGCCCGGCGGGCGCCTCGCCGCGGAAGCCGAGGGCGACCTGGAGGCGGGGCGGGGCGAGCGTGGCCGTCCGCTCGGTGAAGACGCGGCGCAGACAGGCGGTGAACCGTTTGTCCGTGGACTCGTCGGCGCAGGGGGTCAGGGCCTCGTGGTCCTGACCGGCGTGCGGGTCGGCGCCGGGGTCCGGGGCGGCGCAGCTGGCCGGGGGCCGGTCGGCGGTGACCCTGGGGATGCCGAGGGCGTCGGGGCGGGCGGTGACGGTGGCGCCGGCCCGGGTGAGGCAGGCGGCGTAGGTGACGGCGGAGCGGTACTCGGCGAGCGCGGTCACCGTCCGTTTGACCGAGGCGCGCCGCACCGGTCCGGCGGGTATCCGCAGCTGGGGCCGGGGGTCGACGACGACCGGGGGCTGCCCGCCGGGCTCGCGCGGGGTGCGGCCGGTGAGGGCGTCGGAGTCGGCGAGGAGGACGTCGTTGTCGGTGACGACACGGATGCGCTGCCCGGTGTCCTTGGCCAGCGTGCGCACGGTGGGGGAGACGCCGTCCCAGGTCCCGTGCGCGAAACCGTAGCTCCGGAGCGCCTCGGTGATCCGGCTGACGTCCTGCCGGCCGGCCGCGACCGACTCCTTGACCTGGCTGGTGGCCTGGCGCAGCGTCAGCCAGGCGGTCGCCCCGGTGGCGGTGAGCGCGATCAGCGCCAGCAGCGCGAGGACGCGCAGCCGGAAGCTCACGGTGCCTCCCCGGCGGTACGGGGCCCGGGCCCTGCCGCCGGTCGCGGGGTCAGCCGGTAGCCGCGCCCGTACACCGTCTCGACGTGCCGGGTGCCCCCGCGCCCGCCGCCCCCGTCCAGCTTGCGGCGCAGGTTCATCACATGGGCGTCGACCGTGCGCTCCAGTACCTGCTGGTCGAAGCCGAAGACGCGGTCGATGATCTGGGCGCGGGTGAAGACGCGGCCCGGCTCGGCCGCGAGGAGGGCCAGGATCGCGAACTCCTTGCCGGTGAGCGGCACGGGCGCGCCCGCCGCCGTCACCTCGAAGCGGGCGGTGTCGATCACCAGGTCGCCGACGGTGAGGACCGGTGGCCGCTCCCCCTCCGCGGGCCGCGCCCGGCGCAGCAGCGCCCGCACCCGGGCGGTGAGTTCGCGGGGGCTGTACGGCTTGGTCAGATAGTCGTCGGCGCCCAGGTCGAGGCCGAGCAGCAGGTCCTCCTCGGTGCTGCGCGCGGTCAGCAGCAGGATCGGCACCCGGGACTCCGCGCGCAGGACGCGGCAGACGTCGAGCCCGTCGACGTGCGGCATCATCACGTCGAGGACGAGCAGGTCGGGCCGGGAGGCGCGGGCGCGGTCGATCGCGGAGCGTCCGTCGGCCACGACCTGGACGTCGTGGCCCTCCCGCTCCAGGTAGATGCGGATCAGTTGCGCCTGTTTCACGTCGTCCTCGGCGACGAGTATGCGAGCGGGCAACGCGACTCCTTCGACGGCCATTCCTCGGGATTCCACAACGTACCAGAAGGGGAATTCCGGAATCCGTGAATCCAGGTGGGCAGGGAGGCCCATGTTTCCGGACACGCAACGGCAAGAAACAGACATCCCGCGCCGGAATCATTTCTTCAGCACGTGCGGTGTCGAATCGTAACGGCAGCAACAAGGACAGAAGAAACAACAGAGGAAACGACAGAAGAAAAACGACGATGGGGGAACAATGAAGCGTCGATTCGCAGTCGTTCTGCCGACCCTCGTGGCCGTGGCCGCGAGCCTGCCGATCGCTCTGGCCACCACGCCGGCGTCGGCCGCCGCGTCCTGCGGCAAGACCGTCTCCGACAAGGACGGCAGTTCCTGGAACAAGACGGCCGACGGGGCCAACGAGCGCAGCGGCTCCAGCACCGGTTGTGCGATCAACGGGATCGCCTACAACACGCAGCGGCTGGACTACCACTGCTTCACCATCGCGGGCGACTACACCTGGACGTACCTGCGCAACGACAGCACGGGTGTGTACGGCTGGGTCCGCGACGACCTGCTGAGCGACTACGGCAGCGGGGTGTACTGCGGCTTCTGACGCCGCGGCAGGCAAACGGAACGGGCAGGAAGAAGGGGCGGTCCGGCCGGACCGCCCCTTCGCCGCGTGCACCGGCGCGCGATTTCCCGCGCGCCGGAGAAGCGGAATTGCGTACGCCGGAGAAGCGGAAGTCCGTACGCCGGAAAAGCGGAATTCCGCGTTACCGCGTCGCGCCGCCGAATTACTTCGGCTGCGGCTTGCGCACCGTCAGATGCAGTTCCCGCAGCCGGTTCTCCTCCAGCTCCGTCGGCGCGCCCATCATCAGGTCCTGGGCGTTTCCGTTGAGCGGGAAGGCGATGGTCTCGCGGATGTTCGGCTCGTCGGCGAGCAGCATGACGATGCGGTCCACGCCCGGGGCGATGCCACCGTGCGGCGGGGCGCCGAAGCGCAGCGCGCGCAGCATGCCGGCGAACTCGCGTTCCACCGTCTCGTGGTCGTAGCCGGCGATCTCGAACGCCTTGAGCATGATGTCCGGCTCGTGGTTCCGGATCGCGCCGGAGGACAGCTCGACGCCGTTGCAGACGATGTCGTACTGCCAGGCGAGGATGTCCAGCGGGTCCTGGTTCTCCAGGGCGTCCATGCCGCCCTGCGGCATCGAGAACGGGTTGTGCGAGAAGTCGATCTTCCCGGTCTCCTCGTCCTTCTCGTACATCGGGAAGTCGACGATCCAGCAGAACCGGAAGACGTTCTCCTCGAACTGCCCGGCGCGCTTGGCGGCCTCGACCCGCACCGCGCCCATGATCTTGGAGACCTCGTCATACTCGCCCGCGCCGAAGAACACCGCGTGCCCGGCGGCCAGCGAGAGCCGCTTGGTCATCTCCGCGACGTTCTCCTCGGTGAGGAACTTCGCGATCGGACCGGTCAGCGAGCCGTCCTCGCCGACGCGCACCCAGGCCAGGCCCTTCGCGCCCTGCTCGACCGCGTACTCGCCGAGCTGGTCGAAGAACTTGCGGGGCTGGGCGGCGACGTCCGGCACCGGCAGCGCGCGCACGTGCTTGCCGGCGAACGCCTTGAACTCCGAGCCCGCGAAGATGTCGGTGAGGTCGACCAGCTCCAGCTTGGCCCGCAGGTCCGGCTTGTCCGAGCCGTACTTGGCCATCGCCTCACGGAAGGGGATGCGCGGGAACGGCGAGGTGACGTGCCGGCCGCCGCCGAACTCCTCGAAGAGGTCCGTCATCAGCTTCTCGATGGGCTGGAAGACGTCCTCCTGCTCGACGAAGCTCATCTCCACGTCGAGCTGGTAGAACTCGCCCGGCGAACGGTCCGCGCGGGCGTCCTCGTCGCGGAAGCAGGGCGCGATCTGGAAGTAGCGGTCGAAACCGGAGATCATCAGCAGCTGCTTGAACTGCTGCGGCGCCTGGGGCAGGGCGTAGAACTTGCCCGGGTTGAGGCGGGAGGGCACGACGAAGTCGCGAGCGCCCTCGGGGGAGGTGGCGGTGAGGATCGGCGTCGCCATCTCGTTGAAGTTCATCGCGGCCATCTTGTGGCGGATGGCGGAGATGACCGACGTGCGCAGCAGGATGTTGCGGTGCATGCGCTCGCGGCGCAGGTCCAGGAAGCGGTACTCCAGGCGCCGCTCCTCGTTGACCCCGTCCTCGGTGTTGATCGTGAACGGCAGCGGGGCGGCGGCGCCGAGCAGCTCGACCTCGCCGACCTCGACCTCGACCTCGCCGGTCGGCAGGTCGGGGTTGACGTTCTCGGTGCCGCGCGAGACGACCTTGCCGTCGACCCGGACGGTGGACTCCTTGGACAGCTTGTCCAGGGCCTCGTAGGCGGGGGTGCCGGGGCGGGCCACCAGCTGGGTGATGCCGTAGTGATCGCGCAGATCGATGAAGAGGATGCCACCCAGGTCGCGCCGATTGTGCAGCCAGCCGCTCAGCCGGACGTCGGAGCCGACGTCAGAGGCGCGGAGCTCGCCGCAGGTGTGGGACCTGTACCGATGCATCGTCGTTCATCCAGCCTTCGCGGATCGGGGTCTGTGAGGCGTCCCTGCCCCGCGGTCTTCGCCGTGGGCGCACGGTGCATGTTTCACGTGAAACACCCCCAGCGTACCGGGCACCCGAAGCCCGCTCTCCCCCCTTCCCGCGCGGGAGCGCGGACGGCAGCACCGGCGGGAGGCGGCTGTGGCACCCGGCCCGGCAGCGGTGGCAGCGTCCGATCACTCGTTCCTACAGTGGGACAATGCGCACTGGTGAGCCCCTGCCCGCCGTGGGGGAGGTCCTGGCCTCCCTCGCCACCGGGCTGTGGCGCTGGGACGAGGCCGAGCGCCTCGTCATCCTGGACGCCGAGGCCGCGCGACTGGTCGGGCTGCCCGCGGAGCCGGCCACGCTCGGCGAGGCCGGGATGCGGGCGCGCTTCCACCCGGTGGACTGGAGCGAGGTGGACGCCGTCGTCCAGCTCGCCCTCAGCGAGGGCACCATCGCCGAGATGCGGCTGCGAGTGATGGACGAGCACGGCAGGGTCCTGCGCGTCGTCCGCAGCCGCTCCCGCCCCTCCCTGGACCCGGCCACCGGCGAGTACCGCCTGGTCGGCACCATGCAGGAGGTCACCGAGCCCGGCCCGGGCGCCGCCGTACGCACCTCCGTCACCGGTGACTGGCGCCGCTCGCGCGAGGCGTTCCTGCTGGACGCCGGGCGCGCGCTCGCCGAGGCCCGCTCCACCCAGGAGGTGCTGCGGGTCGCGGCGGGCCTGTCGATGCCCGGCTTCACCCCGGACGGGCAGGCCGTGTTCGGCGTGCAGGGCGACCATCTCACCGTCGTCGGCCACCACGGGCAGTCCCCGGGCGACGAGAGCCCCTTCGTCGACATGCCGCTCGCCACCGACTACCCGGCCACCGAGGTGGTGCGCACCGGCCGCGCCGTCTACCTCTCCTCGCCTGCCGAGTACAAGGCCCGCTACCCCGCCTCCTGGCCGCTCGCCGCCCGCTTCAACCGCCAGTCGTGGGCCTTCCTGCCGCTCACCGTCGCGGGCAGCACGATGGGCACCTGGATGGCGGGCTTCACCTACCCCGTCACCTTCACCCCCGACGAGCGCTCGGTGCTCACCACGGTGGCCCGGATGCTCGCCCAGGCGCTGTCCCGCGCGGAGGTCGCCGAGTCGGAGCGGGAGCTGACGGAGGGGCTGCAGCGCTCGATGCTCCCCCGGCTCGGCCCGCAGATCCCCGGCATGAAGATCGCCGCCCGCTACGTACCGACCGGCGGCGGGCTCCAGGTCGGCGGCGACTGGTACGACATGATCCCGCTGCCCGGCGGCGGGGGCCGGTTCGCGCTGGTCATGGGCGACGTCCAGGGGCACGACGTACGGGCGGCGGGGCTCATGGGCCAGCTCCGCATCGCCCTGCGCGCCTACGCCTCCGAGGGCCACCGCCCCGATGCCGTCCTCACCCGCGCCTCACGGTTCCTGCACGGGATGACGTACGGCGACGACGGCTCCGACCTGCGCTTCGCGACCTGTCTGTACGTCGAGGTGGACCCGGCGACCGGGATGCTGGAGATCGCCCGGGCCGGTCACCCGGACCCCGCGATCCGCATGGCCGACCGCACGGTGTTGCTGCGGCCGACCTCGGGCGGACTGCCGCTCGGTATCGACCCGGACGCCGACTACCCCACCACCCGGCTCGTCCTGGAGCCCGGCGAGACCATGCTGATCTGCACGGACGGCCTGATCGAGACCGGCGGGCACGACCTGGACACGGGGTGGCGGCGCATCCGCCGCATCCTGGAGGAGCACGACGGCGACATGGAGGAGCTCGCCGACGCCCTCGTGCAGGGCGTGCACGGGCCCTCCTCCCACCACGCCACCGGCCCGCTGGCCGACCGGCGCGAGGACGACATCGCGGTCCTGCTGCTGTGCCGGCTCGGGCCGGGCTGCGAGTGCGACGCGGCGGACGGTGCGGGCGGTGCGGTCGCCGGCGCCCGGCCCGGCGTACGGCGGGCGGTGCGGCGGACCGCGCTGACCGTCGCGCAGGCCGAGCCCGAGCGGATCGCCGGGGCCCGGCAGCAGCTCCGGGAGCTGCTGCACGACTGGTCCTCGGCGGACCAGGTCGACTCGGCGGTGCTGCTGCTCTCCGAGATGCTGACGAACGTGCTCGTGCACACGGACGCGGATGCGTTGCTGGTGGCGGAGGTCGGTGGCCGCGGCGGCACCGGCCTCCGCGACCGCGGCCGCACGGTGCGCGTCGAAGTCACCGACGTGAGTGACGATCTGCCGCACAAGCGGGATCCGGGGGAGCTGGCGTCCTCCGGGCGGGGGCTGGTGCTGATGGAGTTCCTCGCGGACGGGTGGGGGGTGGATCCGCGGGGCGAGGGGAAGACGATCTGGTTCGAGTTGCGGGAGCGGCCGGATCCGGCGTAGCCGGACCGACTGCCGTGCCTACTTCTGACCGTCCCGTACCTCGTGCGCCGCACCGAACGCCGCCGCCGTGAGCGGGACCGCCAGGAGCATGCCGAGGATGCCGGCCACCGACGCGCCGGCCGCGAGGGCCACCAGGACCACCGCCGGGTGCATCCGCACCGTACGGCTCTGGATCACCGGCTGGAGCACATGTCCCTCGATGAGCTGCACGGCGACGATCACCCCGAGCGCCCACACCGCCACCGCGAACCCCCGGTCGGCGAAGGCCACGAGCACCGCCACCGCACCGGAGAGGAACGCGCCCAGGTAGGGGATGTAAGCGCCCACGAACACCAGCGCGCCCAGGCCCACCGCGCCCGGCACCCGCAGTCCGAGGAGCCCGGCGGTGATGAGGGCCGCGTCGATCAGCGCGATGAACGTGGTCCCCCGCATGAACCCCTCCACCGCGCCGAAGGCCCGCCGTGCCACCGCCTCCACGGTGTCGGCGCTGTCGTACGGGGAGAGCGCGCGCAGCCCCCGTACGGCGCGGTCGGCGTCACGCAGGAAGAAGAAGACGAGCAGCAGCGCGAGGATGGCCGTGGCGATGGTCTCGCCGACGTAGCTGACCCCGGTGACGACGCTGGAGACCGCGCTGCCGCTGAACCTGCCGAGCAGCTTGCGCGCCTCGTCGGCGAGCGAGTCCACGGAGGCCCCGGACGACCCGAAGTGCCCGGCGACGTCCTGCGCGGCCTTGCGGACGGAGTCGATGATCTGGGCGCCGTTGTCGATCAGCGCGGAGACGACGATGTAGAGCGCGCCGCCCACCACGGCGACGACGGCGACGCAGGTCACGAAGGCGGAGAGCGAGCGGTGCACGCCCACCTTGACCAGCCGCCGGTGCAGCGGCGCGAGCAGGGCCGCGCCCAGCAGGGCGAGCAGCACGGGGACGACGGCCGGGCGGAACACCGCGCACAGCTCCACCACCACCCAGCCGACCCCGGCGACGAGCAGCGCCACGACGCACCAGGCGGCGAGCCGTCGCACGGAGTCGGGAAGCACCTGCACGCCCCCAGCCGATCACGCGGCCGGCGGCCCTGCCCGCCCGGACACCCGCCCGGGTGACCGGGCAGGACACGAGGCAGGGGGCGGTTCCGCCGGAACCGCCCCCTGCCTCACTCCCGCGTGCCCGCTACTCCCCGGCCGGGCCCTGCTCGGTCATCCCGTGGACCGCCGGGACCGTGCCGAGGCGGCCCTTCTGGAAGTCCTCGAACGCCTGCTGGAGCTCCTCGCGGGTGTTCATGACGAACGGCCCGTAGTGCGCCATCGGCTCCCGGATCGGGCGGCCGCCCAGGAGCAGGACCTCCAGGTCGGGGGTGTTCGAGTCCTGCCGCTCGTCGGCGCGGACGGTCAGCGCGGAACCCGCGCCGAAGACCGCAGTCTGCCCGACGTGCACCGGGCGCCGGTCGGTGCCGACGCTGCCGCGTCCGGCCAGGACGTAGGCCAGTCCGTTGAAGTCCTCCCGCCAGGGCAGGGTGACCTCGGCGCCGGGCGCGACCGTGGCGTGGACGAGGGTGATCGGGGTGTGGGTGATGCCGGGGCCCTCGTGCCCGTCCAGCTCACCGGCGATGACGCGGAGCAGCGCGCCGCCGTCGGGAGTGGTGAGCAGCCGCACCTGGCCGCCGCGGATGTCCTGGTAGCGCGGGGCCATCATCTTGTCGGCGGCCGGGAGGTTGACCCACAGCTGGATGCCGTGGAAGAGACCGCCCGAGACGACCAGGGACTCCGGCGGCGCCTCGATGTGCAGCAGGCCGGAGCCGGCCGTCATCCACTGGGTGTCGCCGTTGGTGATGGTGCCGCCACCGCCGTGGCTGTCCTGGTGGTCGAAGGTGCCGTCGATGATGTAGGTGACGGTCTCGAAGCCGCGGTGGGGGTGCCAGGGCGTGCCCTTCGGCTCGCCCGGTGCGTAGTCCACCTCACCCATCTGGTCCATCATGATGAACGGGTCGAGATGGCGGTAGTTGATCCCTGCGAACGCGCGGCGGACCGGGAAGCCCTCCCCTTCGTAGCCGCTGGGCGCGGTCGTCACGGCGAGCACGGGGCGGGCCACGGCGTCGGCCGGCGCGCCCACACGCGGGAGGGTGAGCGGGTTCTCGACGGTCACTGCAGGCATGTCGGTACCTCCTTGTGCTCGAAGTCTAGTTGAACGTTGAACTTCCTGCCACCCGGAACGCGGAGAGCCCGGAGGGCATTCCCTCCGGGCTCCGGGTGGTCCTGCGCCCCGTACGGGGCGCGGGCCCCTCTATCCGTCCGCGCAGCGATGGCGTCTAGCCATACATCCGCCGCATCGCGAACTCGACCATCTGCTCGACCGACTTCGCGTCGAACACCATCCGGTGCTCCCCCTCCATGTCGAGGACGAAGCCGTACCCGGTCGGCAGCAGGTCGATCACCTCGGCTCCGGTGATCACGAAGTACTTGGACTCCTTGCCCGCGTACCGCCGCAGCTCCTTGAGCGAGGTGAACATCGGGATCACGGGCTGCTGGGTGTTGTGCAACGCGAGGAAGCCGGGGTTGTCGCCGCGCGGGCAGTACACCTTGGAGGTGGCGAAGATCTGCTGGAAGTCCTCGGCGGTCACCTGGCCGGTGGTGAACGCGCGGACCGCCTCGGCGAGCGAGGGCGGCGACGGCTCGGGGTACAGCGGCGGCGTCTGGCCGTAGCCGCCGGGCATCTGCCCGCCGGACATCTGGCCCCCCGGCATCTGTCCGGGGATGTCCTGCGGCGAGGCGTACTGCTGCGCACCGGTGTTCTGGTAGCCGTACATGCCCCACAGCGTAATGGGCGCCCCCGCCCCGCGAACCGGGGAACGGACGGGAAACGGACGGAGAGGGGTCGGCCACACCACGGGTTCGGGGGTTGCTTCTTATTACCGACGGGTAGCATCATCGGAGCTACTTATTGGTACGTGAAGCAACCGCGAGGAGTCCGCACCTCGCCGATCCCGCAACGGAGCCGTCGCCATGGGCCACTACAAGCCGAATCTCCGCGACATCGAGTTCAACCTCTTCGAGGTGCTCGGCCGCGACAAGCTGTACGGGACCGGCCCGTTCGCGGAGATGGACGTCGACACCGCCCGGAGCATCCTCGAGGAGCTGACCCGCCTCGCGGAGAACGAGCTCGCCGAGTCCTTCGCCGACGCCGACCGCAACCCCCCGGTCTTCGACCCGGAGACCAACACCGCGCCCCTGCCCGAGACGTTCAAGAAGAGCTACCGCGCCTTCATGGACTCCGAGTACTGGCGGCTCGGCCTGCCCGAGGAGATCGGCGGCACCACCGCCCCGCCGTCCCTGATCTGGGCCTACGCGGAGCTGATCCTGGGCGCCAACCCGGCGATCTGGATGTACTCCTCCGGCCCCGCCTTCGCCCGCATCCTCTTCGAGGAGGGCACCGAGCAGCAGAAGCGGCTCGCGAAGATCGCCGTCGACAAGCAGTGGGGCTCCACGATGGTCCTCACCGAGCCGGACGCCGGCTCGGACGTGGGCGCCGGCCGCACCAGGGCGGTCCAGCAGGAGGACGGCTCCTGGCACATCGAGGGCGTGAAGCGGTTCATCACCTCCGGCGAGCACGACATGGAGGAGAACATCCTCCACTACGTCCTCGCCCGCCCCGAGGGCGCCGGACCCGGCACCAAGGGCCTCTCCCTCTTCCTCGTCCCGAAGTACCTGTTCGACTTCGAGACCGGCGAGCTGGGCGAGCGCAACGGCGTCTACGCCACCAACGTCGAGCACAAGATGGGCCTGAAGGCCTCCAACACCTGCGAGATGACCTTCGGTGACCGCCACCCCGCCAAGGGCTGGCTGATCGGCGACAAGCACGACGGCATCCGCCAGATGTTCCGCATCATCGAGTTCGCCCGCATGATGGTCGGCACGAAGGCGATCTCCACGCTCTCCACCGGCTACCTCAACGCGCTGGAGTACGCCAAGGAGCGCGTGCAGGGTCCGGACCTCGCCAACTTCATGGACAAGACCGCGCCCAAGGTCACCATCACCCACCACCCCGACGTCCGCCGCTCGCTCATGACGCAGAAGGCGTACGCGGAGGGCATGCGCGCGCTGGTCATGTACACCGCCTCCGTGCAGGACACGATCGCGGTGAAGGAGGCCGAGGGCGAGGACGCCACCGCCGAGCACGCCCTGAACGACCTGCTCCTGCCGATCGTCAAGGGCTACGGCTCCGAGAAGGGCTACGAGCAGCTCGCCCAGTCGCTGCAGACCTTCGGCGGCTCCGGGTTCCTCCAGGAGTACCCGATCGAGCAGTACATCCGCGACGCCAAGATCGACACCCTGTACGAGGGCACCACCGCGATCCAGGGCCAGGACTTCTTCTTCCGGAAGATCGTCCGCAACCAGGGCGCGGCACTGAACTCGCTCGCCGGGGACATCAAGAAGTTCCTGGAGCTGGGCACCGGCGGCGAGGAGCTGGCGGGCGCCCGCGAGCACCTGGCCAAGGCCGCCGTCGAGCTGGAGTCGGTCGTCGGCCTGATGCTCACCGACCTCGCCGCCACCGAGCAGGACACCAGGAACATCTACAAGGTGGGCCTCAACACCACCCGCCTGCTGCTCGCCTCCGGTGACGTGATCGTCGGCTATCTGCTGCTCAAGGGGGCCGCGGTCGCCGTCGAGAAGCTGGAGACCGCCTCCTCCCGGGACCGGGCCTTCTACCAGGGCAAGATCGCGGCAGCGAAGTTCTTCGCGGCCAATGTCCTGCCCGGTCTGACCCTGGCCCGCAAGCTGGCCTCCGGCGTCGACCTGGACCTCATGGAGCTGGACGAGTCCGCTTTCTGACGGACCGTCCGCAGCAGGCAGCGACCGTGCTACGCGGGTAACTTCGCCCCGGTCCGTCCGGGGTCCGCACGGCCCGGCCTGTCCGACCTCCACACCGTCCTCACCAGGGCCCGCTCCTGATCCCCGGGAGCGGGCCCTTCGCCGTCGTTAAGGTGAACCCATGCGCACATCCCCCCGCTTCGACCGCGGCCACACCGACGACCTGATGTCCTTCGTGACGGCGAGCCCGTCGCCGTACCACGCGGTGGCGAGCGCCGCCGAGCGGCTGGAGAAGGCCGGATTCCGGCAGGTCGCCGAGACGGACGCCTGGGACGCGGAGACCCCGGCGGCGTCCCCCGCCGGCACCGGCGGCCGTTACGTGCTGCGCGGTGGCGCGCTGATCGCCTGGTACGTCCCCGAGGGCGCCGCCCCCCACACCCCCTTCCGCATCCTCGGCGCCCACACCGACTCCCCCAACCTGCGGGTCAAGCCGCTCCCCGACAGCGGCGCGCACGGCTGGCGGCAGGTCGCCGTCGAGATCTACGGCGGCCCGCTGATGAACTCCTGGCTCGACCGCGACCTGGGACTCGCCGGACGCGTCGTCCTGCGGGACGGCTCCACCCGCCTCGTCGACGTCGACCGGCCGCTGCTGCGCGTCCCCCAGCTCGCCATCCACCTGGACCGCTCCGTCAGCTCCGACGGCCTCCAGCTCGACAAGCAGCGCCACCTCCAGCCCGTGTGGGGGCTCGGCACCGACGTGCGCGACGGCGACCTGATCGCCTTCCTGGAGCACGAGCTGGAGCTCTCCGCCGGCGAGGTCACCGGCTGGGACCTGATGACGTATCCCGTGGAACCGCCCGCCTACCTCGGCCGCGACCGCGAACTGCTCGCCTCCCCCCGCCTGGACAACCTCCTCTCCGTGCACGCCGGCGTCGCCGCGCTGACCGCCGCCGCGGCCTCGCCGGAAAACCTCACCTCCATTCCCGTCCTCGCCGCCTTCGACCACGAGGAGACCGGCTCCCAGTCCGACACCGGCGCCGACGGACCGCTGCTCGGCTCCGTCCTGGAGCGCTCCGTGCTCGCCCGGGGCGGCTCCTACGAGGACCGGGCGCGCGCCCTGGCCGCGACGATCTGCCTCTCCTCCGACGTCGGCCACGCCGTCCACCCCAACTACGCCGAGCGGCACGACCCCACGCACCACCCCCGGGCCGGCGGCGGACCGATCCTCAAGGTCAACGCCAACAACCGCTACGCCACCGACGGTTCGGGGCGGGCCGTGTTCGCGGCGGCCTGCGAGAGGGCCGGCGTGCCCTTCCAGTCCTTCGTCTCGAACAACTCCATGCCGTGCGGCACGACCATCGGCCCCATCACCGCCGCCCGCCACGGCATCCGGACCGTGGACATCGGCGTCGCCATCCTCTCCATGCACAGCGCCCGCGAGATGTGCGCCGCCGCCGACCCGTACCTGCTGGCGAGCGCCCTGACGGCGTTTCTGGAGGACTGAGCCGCCGCGCCCGGCCCAGGCTCGGGCCGCCGGGACCGCCTCCCCACACCCCGTCAGAACCCCTCCACCGGCTCCCGTTTCCGCCCCCTCGCGACGGGCGGGAGCCGGGGTTCCGCATGCCGGTGCGCCCCGGGGGTACCCGAACGGGGCCGGAGGTTCCGGCACGACAGGGAGGGCAATCTCATGGGCCTGGGCGGATGCATCATCCTCATCGCCGTGGGGGCCATACTCACGTTCGCGACCGACTGGCACATGAACGGTGTCAACCTCGATCTCGTCGGACTCATCTTCATGATCGTCGGACTCATCGGGGTCACCACGTTCAGCAGCATCGCCAGGCGCCGCCGCGTCATGGTGCCGCCCACGACGACGGTCGTCGAGGAGGAACGGCACCACCACCATCACACCGGCGACGGCTACAGCGACGGGTACGGGGTCTGACGGCCGCCGGGCCCCCGTGCCCGCCGCGTGCGCCGCGCGCGGCGCTCAGTCGGTCCCGGCGGTGTCCATCCCCGCCAGCACCAGCGGCAGCCGGTCCGCGCCGCCCTCGGTGACGCGCACCGGGACGCCCCAGTCCTGCTGGTGGACGTGGCACGCCGGGTACTCGTTGGCCGGACCCGCGGCGGAGCCGCTGTCGGACGGCGTGTCGCAGGAGGCAGCCATCGCCGAGACGTGCAGCACGCCCTCGGATATGGACGAATCCAGCTCCAGCGTGCGGGCCAGGTCCGTGCCCGCGCCCTCGCCCGCCCGCAGCAGCTCCGGCGGCGTCGAGGAGACCAGCAGCCTGGTCGACGGACCGTAGCGCGTGTCCAGCTTCTGGCCGGCCGGCGCCTGGAAGATCACGTCGAGGCGCAGCGCGCCGGGCGCGACCTCCGTGGCCGCCCGCTGCGTGCGGTGCGCCACCGCGTCCACCCGGACCGCCTCCTCGGGCAGCCGCAGCCGGGTCAGCCGGTGCCGCGCCGACTCCACGACCACGATGTCCTCGCCGACGACCACCGCGTCACTGGGCTCGCGCAGATCCGTGGCGAGCGTGGTGACCTCGCCCGTCGCCGGGTCGTAGCGGCGCAGCGCGTGGTTGTAGGTGTCGCTGACCGCCACCGAGCCGTCCGGCAGCGCCGTCACCCCCAGCGGGTGCTGGAGCAGGGCCTGGTCCGCCGCTCCGTCCCGGTGACCGAAGTCGAACAGACCGGTGCCGACCGCCGTGTGGACCGCCCCCTCGGGGTCGACCCAGCGCAGCGCGGAGGTCTCGGAGTCGGCGAGCCAGAGCCGCTCCTTTGTCGCCGCGAGGCCCGAGGGCTGCGCGAACCAGGCCTCGGCGCCGGGCCCGTCCACCAGCCCCTCGTTGGTCGTCCCCGCCGCGGCCTGGACCGTGCCCGCCTCGGGGTCGTACGTCCACAGCTGGTGCACGCCCGCCATCGCGATCCACACCCGGCCGCCGAACACGGCCACGTCCCACGGTGAGGACAGGTCCACCTCGCGCGCCGGGCCGGAGGTGGGCGAGCCCTGCCACCACTGCCGGCCGGTGCCCGCGAGCGTCGTCACCTCGCCGGTGGCGACGTCCAGGCGGCGCAGCGCGTGGTTGACGGTGTCGGCGACGACCACCGCGCCGTCCGCCAGCAGCGCCAGGCCCTGCGGCTCGCTGAACGTCGCCGCGTCGGCCGGGCCGTCCGCGAAGCCGCGCACGCCGGCGCCGATGCGCCGCACCACGCTCTCGCCGTCCGCCGCGAGCTCCACCAGCTGGTGCCGGGTGGTGTCGCTGACCAGGAGGTTCCCCGACGGCAGCAGCAGCGCCTTGCCGGGGAAGCGGAGCGTGGTGGGCTGCGGCTCCGGCGCCACGTACGGGCCGTCGCCCCGGCGCAGGGTGCCCTTGGCCGCGTGCTCGGCCTCCAGCTCCTCCACCAGCTTCGCTATCGCGTGCGCGTGCCCCTCACCGGCGTGCTGGGCGACGACGTACCCCTCGGGGTCGATCACCACCAGCGTGGGCCAGGCCCGCACCGCGTACTGCTTCCACGTGGCGAGCTCGGGGTCGTCGAGCACCGGGTGCTCCACCCCGTACCGCTCCACGGCGTCCACCACCGCCTGGTGCTCCGCCTCGTGCACAAACTTCGGCGAGTGCACCCCGATGATCACCACCGTGTCCCGGTGCTTCTCCTCCAGCTCCCGCAGCTCGTCCAGGACGTGCAGACAGTTGATGCAGCAGAAGGTCCAGAAATCCAGGACGACGATGCGTCCCCGCAGGTCGGCGAGGGTGTACGAGGTGTCGCCCGTGTTCAGCCAGCCGCCCTTGCCGACCAGCTCGGGGGCCCGGACCCGGACGCGCCGGGATGTGCTCTCACTCATGCGTCAAGGGTGGCACGACCGCGCGGAAAGCCTCGGAGCCTGTGGATAACTTCGGCGCCCCCGGTCCGTCCGCCCACTGGCGGCGTTCCGGGGCGGGGCGCCGGGGAAGCCGTAGGAGCATGAGATTCCTCGTACGCGACCGGCTTCTCGGCATCGGTGACGACTACTGGATCGAGGACGAGCACGGCTCCAAGGCCTTCCTCGTCGACGGCAAGGCGATGCGGCTGCGGGACACCTTCGAGCTGAAGGACACCCACGGCACCGTCCTCATCGACATCCACCAGAAGATGTTCGCGCTGCGCGACACGATGGTGATCGAACGGTGCGGCGAACCCCTCGCCACCATCCGCCGCAAGCGGCTGTCGCTGCTGCGCAACCACTACCGCGTGGCGCTGGCCGACGGGAGCGAGCTGGACGTCAGCGGCAAGATCCTCGACCGGGAGTTCGCCGTCGAGTACGACGGGGAGCTGCTGGCGGTGATCTCGCGGCGCTGGCTGCACCTCCGGGAGACGTACGGCGTGGACGTCGTCCGCGAGGACGCGGACCCGGCGCTGCTGATCGCGGTGGCGGTGTGCGTGATCCATCTCGCGGAGAAGGAACGGGAGGGGGAGGACTGAGGCCCTCCCGCTCTTCCGCGCGGGAGGGGGCTACCGGGCCGGCGGGTTCAGGCCCAGGACCCGGTCCTTCAGTGCCGGGAACTGGTCCCGCGTCTTCGCCACCTTCGCCGGGTCGAATTCCACCGTGAGGATCTCCTCGTCCGGGCCGGCCTCCGCCAGGACCTCGCCCCACGGATCCACCACGATCGAGTGACCCGCCTGCGGAACCCCGGCATGCGTCCCGGCCGTTCCACACGCGAGGACGAAGGACTGGTTCTCCACGGCGCGGGCCCGGGCGAGCAGCGTCCAGTGGGAGCGGCGGCGTTCCGGCCAGCCCGCCGGGATCACCAGCGTCTCGGCGCCGGCGTCGACGAGCCCGCGGAACAGCTCGGGGAACCGCAGGTCGTAGCAGGTGGCCACGCCGAGCGTGGTCTCCGGCAGGGCCACGGTCACCAGGGCGTCGCCCGCACCCATCAGTACGGCCTCGCCCTTGTCGAAGCCGAACCGGTGGATCTTGCGGTAGGCGGCGGCGAGTTCGCCGGAGGGGGAGAGGACGAGTGAGGTGTTGTACAGCCGCCCGTCGGGGCCGCGCTCGGGGACCGAGCCCGCGTGCAGCCAGACGCCCGCCTCGCGCGCCGCCCGGGTCATCGCCTCGTACGTCGGGCCGCGCAGCGGTTCCGCCTCGGCGGCGAACACCTCGTAGGCGAAGGCCCCGGTGGTCCACAGCTCCGGCAGGACGACCAGATCGGCACCCGCCTGTTCCCGTACGAGCGAGGCGACGCGGGCGCGGCGCGATTCGACCGATTCGCCCTCTTCTGCACCGATCTGGATGAGGGAGGCGCGCACACTACCACCGTCCTGGCATTCGACCCGTCCGTCCGGGCCTACGATCGTCACACGAAAGCACTGCCGGGGTGCCCCACAGCAGCGTAACTTAACGTCCCTGGACACCCGCTGACAGACGTTGACACGACGCTGGGGGCCACCGCAGCAGCACTCCGTCCACCGACAACGCCGTCGGCGACCGCCGCCGCCACAACTGCCCGCGCACCGACCGCCCGAGGGGTCCCGTTCCGTGAGTCTGCATCCCACCCTCCAGCCCTACGCCGACGCCTGGACCCACTCGATCGACGCGATATCCGAGCTGGTGCAGCCGCTCGTGGAGGGCGAGTGGAACCGGCGGACCCCGTGCCCGGCCTGGTCGGTCCGCGACGTCGTCTCGCACGTCATCGGGATGGAGTGCGAGATGCTCGGCGACCCCCGGCCGATCCACACCCTGCCGCGCGACCTGTTCCACGTCACCAACGAGCACCAGCGGTACATGGAGATGCAGGTCGACGTCCGCCGGCACCACACGGGCCCGGAGATGACCTCCGAGCTGGAGTACACGGTCATCCGCCGCAACCGTCAGCTGCGGAACGAGACGCGGGAGCCCGGCACCCGGGTGCGCGGCCCCCTCGGCAGCGACCCGACGCTGGAGGAGGCCATGCGGAACCGGGCGTTCGACGTGTGGGTGCACGAGCAGGACCTGCGCGCCGCGCTCGGCCGCCCCGGCAACCTGGACTCCCCCGGCGCCCACGTCGCCCGGGACCTGCTGCTCGCCGCGCTGCCGAAGGTCGTCGCCAAGGACGCGGGGCTGCCGCCCGGCTCGGCGGTCGTCGTCGACGTGCACGGCCCGGTGGAGTTCCTGCGCACGGTCCGGGTGGACGAGGAGGGCCGCGGGTCGATAGACGGGGCGCCCTCGCTGGGCCCGGTGGTGAGCCTGACGCTGGACTGGGAGACCTACGTACGACTGGCCTGCGGCCGGGTCACCGCGGACGCGGTCGCCGACCGCATCAAGGCCGAGGGCGACCCGGAACTGACGGCGGCGATCCTGCTGGCGTTCGCGGTCACGCCGTAGCGGACGGGCCCGCGCCCCGGCCGGGGCGCGGCACCCCTCACACCACCGGTACGTGCACCGTCTCCACCCGGCTCGCCACCAGCCGCTCCCGTTCGCGGACCGCCACGCGGCCGCGCAGCCGCAGGATCTGGCTGATGCCGAGCGCCTGGAGGACGAAGACCGCGGAGAACGCCACCGTGTAGTCGTCGCCGGTCGCGTCCAGCAGCACGCCGATCGCGAACAGCGTCGTCATCGAGGCCACGAAACCGCCCATGTTGGTGATTCCGGAGGCCGTGCCCTGACGTTCGGCCGGGTTGGCGGGCCGGGCGAAGTCGAAGCCGATCATCGACGCCGGTCCGCACGCGCCCAGCACCACGCAGAGCACGAGCAGCAGCCACATCGGCGCCCGGTCGCCCGGGTACAGCAGCGTGGCCGCCCACAGCAGGGCCGTCGCACCCACCGTGCCGAGCGCCAGCGGCAGCCGGGCCGCGTTGCGCCGGGCCACGAGCTGCCCGTACACCAGTCCGAAGCCCATGTTGGACAGCACCACCAGGGTCAGCAGCTCACCGGCCGTCGCCCGGGACAGCCCCTGCGCCTCGACGAGGAACGGCAGCCCCCACAGCAGCAGGAACACCATCGCCGGGAACTGCGTGGTGAAGTGCACCCACATGCCGAGCCGGGTGCCGGGCTCCCGCCAGGAGGCGGCGATCTGCCGGCGGACGTAGGCGGCGCCCTGGTGCGGGACGGGCTCCGGCTCGAAGCCCTCGGGGTGGTCCTTGAGGAAGAGGACCAGCAGGACGAGGACGACGACGCCGGCCAGCGCGCTGCCCGCGAAGGCCGCCGTCCAGCCGATCCCGTGCAGCAGCCGGGCGATGACGAGCGTGGAGACCAGGTTGCCCGCCATGCCGGCCAGCCCCGCGAGCTGGGCGACCAGCGGACCGCGCCGGGCCGGGAACCAGCGGGTGCCGAGCCGCAGCACGCTGATGAAGGTCAGCGCGTCGCCGCAGCCCAGCAGCGCCCGGGAGGCGAGCGCGGTGCCGTAGGACGGGGAGAACGCGAAGCCGAGCTGGCCCGCGGTGAACAGCACCACGCCGATCGTCAGCACCTTCTTGGTGCCGAGCCGGTCGACCAGCAGGCCGACGGGTATCTGCATGCCCGCGTAGACCAGCAGCTGAAGGATCGAGAAGGTGGACAGCGCCGAGGCGTTCACATGGAAGCGGTCCGCGGCGTCCAGGCCGGCGACGCCGAGGGACGTACGGAAGATGACGGCGACGAAGTAGACGGAGACGCCGATCGACCAGACGGCCATCGCGCGCCGACCGCCGGGCGGATCGCCGGGCAGGCGGAGCGAGGCGCCGGAGGCGGTACTCATCGCAGCTCCCCCCGGGCCAGGTGGGAGAACCAGCTGACGTGGCCGTGCAGCAGGCCGACGACCCGGTCGGCGTCCCCGGCGCGCAGCGCGTCGAGGATCTGCCCGTGCTCGGTGAGCGTCTTGGTGATCCGGTCGGGGTGGGCGTGCATCACGGCGACGCCCATGCGCAACTGCCGGTCGCGGAGCTGGTCGTAGAGGCGGGAGAGGATCTCGTTGCCGCCGCTGCGCACGATCTCGGCGTGGAAGCAGCGGTCGGTGACCGCGGCCTCGGCCAGTTCACCGGCGGCGACCTGCTCCCGCTGCCGGGCGAGCAGTTCCTCGAGCCGGGCGAGCAGCGCGGGCGGCGCGGGCACCGCCTTGCGGGCCGCGTGCGCCTCGACGAGCTGCCGGGTCTCGACGACGTCCGCGATCTCCTGGGCGGAGACGGGCAGCACGAGGGCGCCCTTCTTCGGGTAGAGCCGCAGCAGGCCCTCCACCTCGAGCCGGAGCAGTGCCTCGCGCACGGGAGTGCGCGAGACGCCGACCTCCTCGGCCAGGCCTCCCTCGGTCAGCAGCGTCCCGCCCTCGTAGCGGCGCTCCAGGACACCCTTCTTGACGTGCGCGTACACACGGTCGGCGGCCGGCGGCCGCTTGGCGGTCGGTGCGGCGGGGTGCCGCTCGGGTGGCGTGTCGGGGACGGTGGCGGCGGACGGCGAAGGCATGCGCACAGCATAGATACAACACGTACGCATGCCGTGCCGCGTCCAGAGTGTGGACGAGCGCCGGGCCGGTGTGACATACCTCCCGGAGACCGGTGCGGCGCATTTCCCGGAGACCCGGTGTGACGGATCCTTCGGAGACCCGGTGTGACGGATCTTCCGGAGACCCGGTGTGACGGATCTTCCGGAGACCCGGTGTGACGGACTTCCCGGCAACGGTGCATCCTTCTGTGCTACTTACTCGTCTGACGAAGTGGCGGCTTTTTCATCTCGCCGCCCTCCAGGGGCATTTCACCGCATCACGGTGCAGTCGCAGCCCATGCGGCGCACAGCGATGCAAGACGACGCAATCGGAGCGTTCACGTTGATTACCGCCATTAGGGGCGCTCGGCTCCGCAGGGTCACCGCCGCCGTGGTCACCACCGGCGCCGTGCTGGCCACCGGGGCCCTCACCGCGGCTCCCGCGCAGGCCGTCACCAAGCCTTCGATCACCGCCAAGGGCGGGTTCGTGATGAACAACGGCACCGGCAAGTCCCTGTACACCAAGAAGGCCGACACGAAGCTGTCGACCGGCTCCACCACCAAGATCATGACGGCGAAGGTGGTGCTGGCGCAGTCCAACCTGAACCTGAATTCCAAGGTCACGATCCAGAAGGCGTACAGCGACTACATCGTCCGCAACAACGCCTCCTCCGCCCATCTGATCGTCGGCGACAAGGTGACCGTCCGTCAGCTCCTGTACGGGCTGATGCTGCCCTCGGGCTGTGACGCGGCCTACGCGCTCGCCGACAAGTTCGGCTCCGGCTCGACCCGTTCGGCGCGCGTGAAGTCGTTCATCTCCAAGATGAACAAGACCGCGAAGAGCCTCGGGCTGACCAACACCCACTTCGACTCGTTCGACGGCATCGGCAACGGCAGCAACTACTCCACGCCGCGCGACCTGACCAAGCTCGCGAGCAGCGCGCTCAAGAGCTCCACCTTCCGCTCGGTGGTCAAGACCAAGTCCACCAAGCAGAAGGTGACCACCAAGAGCGGTGGCTACCGCTACATGAACTGGAGCAACACCAACCCGCTGCTCAGCGGCTACAGCGGCACCATCGGCGTCAAGACGGGCTCGGGCCCGGAGGCCAAGTACTGCCTGGTCTTCGCCGCGACCCGGAACGGCAAGACGGTCATCGGCACGGTCCTGGCCTCCACCTCCGTCGCCAACCGCACCGCCGACGCGAAGAAGCTGCTCAACTACGGCTTCGCCGTCTGACAGCCGCACCCGGCCGGGACCGGAACGCTCGGGACCGGCCCGGACACCGGGAAGGGGCCCGTCGGCATCGCCGGCGGGCCCCTTCCGCGGTCATTGCCGCGTACGACCGGTCAGCCCCAGGTGATCAGCCGCTTCGGGCGCTCCAGGACCGCGGCCACGTCGGCCAGGACCTTGGAGCCCAGTTCGCCGTCGACCAGGCGGTGGTCGAAGCTCAGGGCGAGGGTGGTGACCTGGCGCGGCTTCACCTTGCCCTTGTGGACCCACGGCTGGAGCTTGATCGCGCCGACCGCCAGGATCGCGGACTCGCCGGGGTTGAGCAGCGGCGTACCGGTGTCGACGCCGAAGACGCCGACGTTGGTGATCGTCACCGTGCCACCCTGCATGGCCGCCGGGGACGTCTTCCCCTCGCGGGCCGTGGCGACCAGTTCGCCGAGGGACGCGGCCAGTTCCGGCAGCGTCCGGGCGTGCGCGTCCTTGATGTTCGGCACGATCAGACCCCGCGGGGTGGCGGCGGCGATGCCCAGGTTGACGTAGTGCTTGACCACGATCTCCTGGTTGGCCTCGTCCCAGGAGGCGTTGATCTCCGGGTGACGCCGGATGGCGACCAGCAGCGCCTTGGCGATCAGCAGCAGCGGGTTGACCCGCAGCCCCTGGAGTCCGTACTCCTCGGGGGACCGCTTGAGCTCCTCGACCAGCTTCATCGTGCGCGTCACGTCCACCGTCACGAACTCCGTGACGTGCGGGGCGGTGAACGCGGAGCCGACCATCGCCGCGGCCGTCGCCTTGCGGACGCCCTTGACCGGGACCCGGGTCTCCCGCGCGGCGTCGTACGAGACGGCGACGGCGGGCGGCGCGGCCTGGGGGACGGCCTGCGGAGCGGCCGGGGCCCGCGTCGGCGCCTCGGCGGGGGACGGGGCCGCCGCCCTGTGCACGTCGTCGCGGGTGATGACGCCGTCGGGGCCCGAGGGCGTCACCGCCGTCAGGTCCACGCCCAGGTCCTTGGCGAGCTTGCGCACCGGCGGCTTGGCCAGCGGGCGCGGTCCGCCGTGCCCGTTCAGCCCGGATCCGGGCTGCTCCGGCGCGGGTTCCGGAGCCGGTGCCGGTTCGGCGACCGGTTCCGCCGCCGGGGCGGGGACGGCCCGCGCCTCCTGTGCCGGGGCGGCCGGCTGCTGCCCGGGCTGGGGCTTGCGGGGGCGGCGGCGGGTGGCGGACTCGGCGACGCCGTAGCCCACCAGGACCGGCTTGCGGCCCTTGCCCTCCGACGCCTCGGGGGCCGGCTCCTCGGCCGCCGAGGGCGCCTCCTGGACGGGGGCCTCGGCGGCGGCTCCGGCCACCGCCACCGCGATGATCGGCGTGCCCACGTCGACGGTGGTGCCCTCGGCGAAGTGCAGCTCACGCACCACTCCGTCGTAGGGGATCGGCAGTTCGACGGCGGCCTTGGCCGTCTCGACCTCGCACACCACCTGGCCGTCGCTGACCGTGTCGCCGGGCTGGACGTACCACTTGAGGATCTCGGCCTCGGTGAGCCCCTCGCCGACGTCCGGCATCTTGAACTCGCGTACGGACGCGTCAGTCATCGTCGTCACGACCCTCTCCTCAGTACGCCAGCGAGCGGTCGACGGCGTCGAGCACCCGGTCCAGGTCCGGGAGGTAGGACTCCTCCAGGCGGGCCGGCGGGTAGGGGGCGTGGTAGCCGCCGACCCTGAGCACCGGGGCCTCCAGGTGGTAGAAGCACCGCTCGGTGATGCGGGCGGCGATCTCCGCGCCCGAACCGAAGAACACCGGCGCCTCGTGCACCACGACCAGGCGGCGGGTCCGCTCCACCGACGTCTGGATCGAGTCGAAGTCCAGCGGGGAGATGGACCGCAGGTCGAGGACCTCCAGGGACCTGCCTTCCTCCGCGGCGGCGTCGGCCACCTCCAGGCAGAGCTTGACCATCGGGCCGTACGCCACCAGCGTCACGTCGCTGCCCTCGCGGGCCACCCGGGCCTTGTGCAGCGGGCCGGGGATCGCCTCGGCGCTGACCTCGCCGCGGTCCCAGTAGCGCCGCTTGGGCTCGAAGAAGATCACCGGGTCGTCGCTCTGGATGGCCTGCTGCATCATCCAGTAGGCGTCCGACGCGTTCGACGGGGAGACCACCTTCAGGCCCGCCACGTGCGCGAACAGCGACTCGGGGGACTCCGAGTGGTGTTCGACCGCGCCGATGCCGCCGCCGTAGGGGATGCGCACGACGACCGGCAGCTTGACCTTGCCCAGCGAGCGGGCGTGCATCTTCGCGAGCTGCGTGACGATCTGGTCGTACGCGGGGAAGACGAAGCCGTCGAACTGGATCTCCACCACCGGGCGGTAGCCGCGCAGGGCGAGGCCGATCGCGGTGCCGACGATGCCGGACTCGGCGAGCGGGGTGTCGATGACCCGCTCCTCACCGAAGTCCTTCTGCAGCCCGTCGGTGACGCGGAAGACGCCGCCGAGCTTGCCCACGTCCTCGCCCATGACGAGAACCTTCGGGTCGGCCTCCAGGGCCTTGCGCAGCGACTCGTTGATCGCCTTGGCGATCGCCATCTTCTCGGTCATTTCACATGCCCCCTTCCGCGTCCGCGAACGACGCCTGGTAGGCGGCGAACTGGGCGCGTTCCTCGTCGACCAGCGCGTGTCCGTCCGCGTAGGCGTTCTCGAAGATGGCGAAGTGGTCCGGGTCCGGCATGGCACGGACCGCTTCGCGCACTCGTCTGCCCAACGCCTCGCTCTCCGCCTCGAGTTCCGCGAAGAATCCCTCGTCCGTGTGGTTTGCGGCGGCGAGGTGGGCACGCAGCCGGGCGATCGGGTCCTTCGCCTCCCAGGCGGCCCGCTCGTCGTCGTGCCGGTAGCGGCTGGGGTCGTCGGAGGTGGTGTGGGCGCCCATCCGGTAGGTGAACGCCTCGACCAGCGTGGGGCCCTCACCCCGGCGGGCCCGCTCCAGCGCCCACTTGGTGACCGCGAGGCAGGCCAGGACGTCGTTGCCGTCGACGCGGACGCCCGGGAAGCCGTAGCCCTGGGCGCGCTGGTAGAGCGGCACGCGGGTCTGCTTCTCGGTCGGCTCGGAGATCGCCCACTGGTTGTTCTGGCAGAAGAACACCACGGGGGCGTTGTAGACCGCGGAGAAGGTGAACGATTCGGCGACGTCGCCCTGGCTGGAGGCGCCGTCCCCGAAGTAGGCGATCACGGCCGCGTCGGCGCCGTCCTTGGCGATGCCCATGGCGTAGCCGGTGGCGTGCAGCGCCTGGGAGCCGATGACGATCGTGTAGAGGTGGAAGTTGTTGCTGTTCGGGTCCCAGCCGCCGTTGTTCACGCCGCGGAACATGCCGAGCAGATTGGTCGGGTCGACCCCGCGGCACCAGGCGACGCCGTGCTCGCGGTAGGTCGGGAAGACGTAGTCGTCCGGGCGGGTGGCGCGACCGGAGCCGATCTGCGCGGCCTCCTGGCCGAGCAGCGAGGCCCACAGGCCCAGCTCGCCCTGGCGCTGCAGCGAGGTGGCCTCGGCGTCGAACCGGCGGGTGAGGACCATGTCCCGGTACAGCCCGCGCAGGTCCTCGGGGGTGAGGTCGGCGACGTACGGGTCGTACTCGGCGTTCTTGATCCGCTTGCCCTCGGGCGTCAGCAGCTGGACGAGGTCGGTCTCGCCCGCGGCGGCCGGTGCGGCGCCCTTCGGGCCGGACTTCGCGGCGGTCTGCTTGGCGGCGCGCGGCTTCGCGGCGGCGCGCTTGGTGCCGCCGGTACCGGCGGCGCCCGCGGTCTTCGCGGTGGTGCGGGTGGTGCGGGTGGTGCGCTTGGTTCCGGTGGCGCCGGTCTGCTCGTCCGCCGAGCCGGCGCGCTCGCCGGCCCCGCCGGCCGAGCCGGCCCGCTCGGTGCCGGTGGCGCCGGCCTTGCCTCCGGCGCTGCGTCGCGCCTTGCGCGCGGCAGTGCTCTCCACGGTCACGTGTGCTCCTCCGTCGGTCCGGCCCCCGGGTTCGCCGGGTGCCTGGGGTCTCCCCGGCCCGTTCCGAGCCCGGGAGAGCGGCTCGCCCGCTCCTGTGGGGCGCACGGGGTGGGTGCGGCCCGGTCGGGAACAGGCGTGACAGGTGCCCCGGCGAGCGCCCTGCGGGACAGCACGTTACCCAGTGCTCCACATTTCTGTGAAACCCCTTCTGACCTGCGATTTTGCTTGGGCTTCCAAGTAAATCGAGAAGTCGGGAACAGATGCTGGTCACAGCCTTGCAGGGGGCCGGAACAAGGGCACGTTATCCCGGTGAGCCGCGTCACGTGAAGAGTTCGCCGCCGGTGGGGGCGATGATCGCGGTCGCGGCGGATGTCCCCCGGAAACCCGGAAAAATCACCCGTTCCACCCGTTCCCACCCGTTGCGTGCGCAGGGCGGACGCGAACGGGCCCCGGCCGCGGCGATCATGCCGCGAGCCGGGGCCCGTTCCTTGTGCCGCTTACGGCCCGGCGGGGTTGTCCTCGTCGCCGCCGTCGTCCCCGCCGGCGGCCGCGTTCCCGGCCGAGGACGCCTCCGAAGTCTGGCCGCCCCCCGACGGTGTGTTCTGCCCGGCAGGGGTGGACGCCGCCCCACCGGCTCCGCCGTCCCCGTCCCCGTCGCCCTCGCCCGTCGACTCGTCGTCGCCCGGCGTGGTCGCCGTGTTCGACGGCTTCCGGGTGTAGTCGTTCGACGGCGGCTTGGCCGGCTCGTAGTTCGATCCCGAGTTCGACCCGGTGTCCTCGTCCGAGGAGTCGTCGCTCTGCGTCGCGCTCGGCGTCGTGCTGTCGTCCTTCTCCTTGGTCGACTGCGACGTCGTCGGCGACTCCTTGGTGCCGCCACCGCCCCCGCCGCCCCCGGAGCTGTTGAGCGCCAGCGCCACCCCCGCCACGACGGCGATGACCGCGAGCGCCGCGAGGATCCACAGCTTGCCGCGGCCGCTGCCCCGGTTGCCGCGCCCCTCGAAGCCGCCGTCGTCCCCGCCGCCGTACGGGGGCAGGATCGGCTGCGGGACGGCCGCGGTGCCCGAGTCGCCGGGGTGCGGCAGCACGGTCGTACCGGCCAGACCGGCCGCCGGAGTGTGCCGGCCGTCGGGGGCGCCGACCGGGCCGGTGTTCCAGGTGCCGGTGTGGCCGCCCTCGTCGTAGAGCATCTGAAGCCCGTACTGGACGAGCCCGCGCATCTCCTCTGCCGTCTGGAACCGGTCGTCCGGCTCCTTGGCGAGCGAGCGCATCACCAGTCCGTCGAGCTCCGGCGGGCAGCCGTCGGAGGTCTGGGACGGCGGCACCGGCATGTCCTGGACGTGCTGGTAGACCACCGACAGCGGGGTCTCGCCGACGAACGGGGGCCGCAGCGCGAGGAGTTCGTAGAGCAGACAGCCCGTCGCGTACAGGTCGGAGCGGTGGTCGACGGCCTTGCCGAGCGCCTGTTCGGGCGAGAGGTACTGGGGGGTTCCCATGACCATGCCCGTCTGCGTCATCGTCGTGGACGCGCCGTGCAGCGCGCGGGCGATGCCGAAGTCCATGACCTTCACGGCGCCGTTGTGCGTGATGATGACGTTGGCCGGCTTGATGTCGCGGTGCACGATGCCGTGCTGGTGCGAGTAGGCCAGCGCCTCCAGGACGCCGGAGACGATGATCAGCGCCTGCTCGGGGCCGGGCGCCTCGGCGTTGAGCAGCAGGTCCCGGATGGTGCGGCCCTCGACCAGCTCCATCACGATGTACGGGACGGACTGGCCGCCGACGACGTCCTCGCCGGAGTCGTACACGGCCACAATGGCATGGTGGTTGAGGCCGGCGACCGACTGCGCCTCGCGCGTGAAGCGGGCCTTGGAGACCGGGTCCTCGGCGAGGTCGGCGCGCAGCAGTTTGACCGCGACCGTGCGCCCGAGGCGGACGTCCTCGGCCGCGAACACCTCGGCCATGCCGCCCCGGCCGAGCCGGTGGGTCAGCCGGTACCGGCCGTCGCCGACCAGTCCGCCGTTGCCCCAGTTCTCCGGTGTCTCCGACATGCCGCCGCCACTCGCCTCCGGGTCGGACGGGCCCTGGGCGCGCTGCGTCTGTGCCATCAGTCCTCGCCGTCGTGTCTTCCCGCGGTCTGCGCGGTGGTTGTCACGGTCTTCCGTCGGGTCACGCTACAGGCTCCGCGCGAAGCGACGGTCCCCGTTGGATTTCGAGTGGACCGGCCATGAAACCCGGCACGGGTCCCTCCGTGCAAATTCTGTGTACCGGGGGTAGGCCACCTGTAACGCTTGCGCGACGCTTCCTTCGCGTAGGGTCACGGATCGGGCACCGAGCTTGACGTGTCGGTGCCCTGGGGCAGACTTGGCCGGGAATGAGCCAGTCGATCAGTTATCAGCCAGTCGCCCGGTCGGGAGCGCACCGGTCGGAGGCGGGCGGGGAACGCGGGAGCAGGGGTTTCCCCTGCTGTCGCGACGCCGATGGGGGACGCAGAACATGAGCCAGGACGGCCAGAGCCGGTACGCGGGGCGATCGGTGGCCGGAGGCCGCTACCAGCTGCGCGACCTGCTCGGCGAGGGCGGCATGGCCTCGGTGCACCTCGCCTACGACTCCGTGCTCGACCGGCAGGTCGCGATCAAGACGCTGCACACCGAGCTCGGCCGGGAACAGGCCTTCCGTGAGCGGTTCCGGCGCGAGGCGCAGGCCGTGGCGAAGCTCACGCACACCAACATCGTCTCCGTCTTCGACACCGGCGAGGACACCTCGCTCGGCGACACCGCCGGCGGCACGGGCACGCCGACGCCGTACATCGTCATGGAGTACATCGAGGGCCGCCCCCTGGGCTCGGTCCTGGAGTCGGACATCCAGCGGTACGGCGCGATGCCGGCCGACCAGGCCCTGAAGGTCACCGCGGACGTGCTGGCGGCCCTGGAGATCAGCCATGAAATGGGGCTGGTGCACCGGGACATCAAGCCGGGCAACGTGATGGTGACCAAGCGCGGCGTGGTGAAGGTGATGGACTTCGGCATCGCCCGCGCCATGCAGTCCGGCGTGACGTCGATGACGCAGACCGGCATGGTCGTCGGCACCCCGCAGTACCTCTCGCCCGAACAGGCGCTCGGCCGGGGGGTGGACGCGCGCAGCGACCTGTACTCGGTCGGCATCATGCTCTTCCAACTGGTCACCGGACGACTGCCGTTCGACGCGGACTCGCCGCTGGCGATCGCCTACGCGCATGTGCAGGAGGAACCGCCGGTCCCCTCGTCGATCAACCGCTCGCTGCCGCCGGCGGTGGACGCGCTGGTCGCCCGCGCGCTGAAGAAGAACCCCAACGAACGCTTCCCCAGCGCCGAGGCGATGCGCGACGAGTGTCTGCGGGTGGCGGCGGCGGTCACGTCGTCCGCGCCCAGCATCGTGCCGGGTACGCAGTCGCAGTCCGGGGCGGGGGTGGGCGCCGCGGTGTTCCCGCCGGTCGACGGGGCGGCGTCGGCCGGTCCGACGGGGCCGGTGCAGACGCCGTACCAGCCGCCGACGCCGCAGCCGAACCCGTACGGGGGCCCGTCGCCGGTGCCGGGACCGCAGTCCCCGGCGTACGGCTATCCGCAGCAGGGCGGTTACGGGGCACCGCCGCCGCAGCACACCGGCGGGTACGCGCCGCAGCAGGGCGCCTCGACGCCGCCGCCGTACGCGATCTCGCCGCAGGGGCCGGCGTCCGGCGCCGGTGGTCCGGGCGGTTCCGGCGGCTCCGGTCAGAAGGGCAACCGGGGCGTGATCATCGGCTCGGTGACCGTGGCGGTCGTCGCCGTCCTCGGACTGGTGATCGCGCTGGTCGTGAACAACGGCGGCGGGGACGACGGCAAGGCCGACCGCGCCCGCGCCTCGGCCTCCGCGGAGGCGTCGCGCAAGGCCGGGCACAAGGGCCCGGACACGACGAAGACGATCGAGAAGACGAAGTGCACGGAGCCGGGCACGTCGTACGACGACGCGGACAAGATCGTCATCCCGAACTTCCAGTTCAAGAACCTGGCGTCGGTGAAGGAATGCCTTCAGGCCGCCGGCTGGCAGTACGAGATCATCGACACGGACGAGAACACCTACGGCGAGGACACGGTCATGGACCAGTACCCCGCCGCCGACACGGACGCCGACCCCAAGAACATGCCCAAACTGAAGCTGACGGTCTCCACGGGCGACCCGGCGTAGGGGGCTGGGGGCGCCCCGTGAGGGGCGCCCCACAAGGGGCGGGGCTGTGTTTGATGCGAGAAACTCGCCCGAACCCTGCCCCCTCCTACGGCCGACCGCAGGTCAGAGATAAGGCCCCCCGGACCGGCCCCCCTGCCGGGGATCCTCCTCCCCCTCACCCCCCACCCCCGGCGGCAACGCCCGCCGCATCTGCTCCAACTGCGCCCTTGCGGCCATCTGCTGCGCGAACAACGTCGTCTGAATGCCGTGGAACAGCCCCTCCAGCCACCCCACCAACTGCGCCTGCGCGATGCGCAACTCCGCATCGCTCGGCGTCACCTCGTCCGTGAACGGCAGCGACAACCGCTCCAGCTCCTCCACCAGCTCGGGAGCGAGCCCGTCCTCCAGCTCCTTCACCGAACTCGCGTGAATCTCCCGCAGCCGCTGCCGGCTCGCCTCGTCCAGAGGAGCCGCCCGCACCTCCTCGAGCAGCTGCTTGATCATGCTCCCGATCCGCATGACCTTGGCGGGCTGCTCCACCATCTCCGTCACCGGGATCTCGCGGGAGTCGTCGTCCCCGGTGCCGCCGAGCGCCATGCCGTCCTGGCCGACGACCAGGATCTGAGGGTTCTCCGGCGACCGTTCGTTCCTCGGCATCTCCATACCGCCATTGTCTCGCACGGACCCGGCACCCCACCGTGCCGCCCCCACCCCCGGGCGCCCCGCCGGGCCCCCGTGCCCGAACGGGCGGCGCCGGAGTGCCGTACCGCACGCCCCGTGTGACGCTGAGGACGTCGATCTTGGCGCCCGACGAGCACGGGAGGGGGTCCTGCGGGTGACTCAGTGGTCCCGCAGCCGACGCGCACCCCACGCGCGACACACACCGCCCCGCACCCTCCACACCCTCCACACCCTCCGCACCGCGGCCCTGCCGCTGGCCCTCACGACGGCCGCACTCCTCGCCGCACGGCCCGCCGGGCCCGCGTACGCCGCCCCGGCCCCGCCCCACCTGCGGACGGCCGCGCACACCGCCACCCCCCGGGAGCCGGAGAGACCGGACGCCACCCCCCACCACCCGCACCCCGGCCACCAGGCCCCCGCCCGCCCGCACGCCCCGGCACCGGACCGCCCCACGCCACCGGACCCCCCGCATCCCGGAAAACCAGACCGCCCGGACGGCCACGACCACCCGGAACACCCCGGCGGACCTCCCGGGGCCGAGGACAAGGACAAGAACGAGAACGAGAACGACGAGGACCCCGGCACCGGAAACGGAACCCGCAGCCCCGAACCCCCCGCACCCACCCCCCGCCCCACAGGATCCACCGGACCCACGGGCACGGCGCCCGCGTCCCCACCCGAGGAATCCCCCGGCGCGGAACCCCCCGCCGACGCCGCGGACAAGGAGCATCCGCACACCCCCCACCGCTCCCACGACTCGGGCCCCGTCCCGACCACCGGCACCGGTGGCCGGGACGGTGACCAGTCCGGCACGGGCGCCGGCACAGGAACCGCCACCGGCGACCCGAGCCGCACCCCCCGGGCCTCCGACGAGGCCGCCGCCGAGCAGCCGCTCGCCGCGCCCCGCCGGTCCGCCGCCGCGCGCATGACGCGGATCCTGCCGCTCGGCGGCGGACTGATCCTCATCGGCCTGGGCCTCGCCCTCGCCCTGCTCGCCGTCCGCGTCCGCCGCGCCCCGTAAGGGGCCTGGGGTCTGTCGCGGCCGCCTGCCGGGCGGCGGCAGGCCCTACGGCGCCACCAGCAGCACCTTGCCGATGTGCCCGCTCTCCTCCAGCACCCGGTGGGCCTCGGCCGCCTCGCTCATCGGCAGCTCCCGGTCGACGACCGGCCGCACGTGGCCGTCCGCGAGCAGCGGCCACACGTGTTCCCGTACGGCCGCCACGATCGCCGCCTTCTCGCCCAGCGGCCGGGCGCGCAGGGAGGTCGCGCTGACCGCGGCCCGCTTGCCGAGCAGCGTGCCGATGTTCAGCTCGCCCTTCGTGCCGCCCTGCATGCCGATGATCGCGAGCCGCCCGTTGACCGCGAGGGCGTCCACGTTGCGCTCCAGGTACTTGGCGCCCATGTTGTCGAGGATGACGTCGGCGCCCGCCCCGTCGGTGGCCCGGCGGACCTCCTCCACGAAGTCCTGCTCGCGGTAGTTGATCAGCACGTCGGCGCCCAGGTCCGCGCAGAAGTCGAGCTTCTCCTTGCTGCCCGCGGTCACCGCGACCTTCGCGCCGGCCGACTTCGCGAGCTGGATCGCCATGGTGCCGATGCCGCTGGAGCCGCCGTGCACGAGCAGCGTCTCGCCGGGGCGCAGCTGGGCCACCATGAACACGTTGGACCACACGGTGCAGGTCACCTCGGGCAGCGCGGCCGCCTGCCGCAGCTCCAGACCCGCGGGCACGGGCAGCAGCTGGCCGGCCGGGACGGCCACCTTCTCGGCGTAGCCGCCGCCCGCGAGCAGCGCGCACACCTCGTCGCCGACGGCCCAGCCGGACACGCCCGGGCCGAGCGCGGCGATCCGCCCCGCGCACTCCAGGCCCGGGTACGCGGGGGCGCCGGGCGGCGGCGCGTAGAAGCCCATCCGCTGCATCAGGTCGGCGCGGTTGACGGCACTGGCCACCACGTCGACCAGCACTTCGCCCTCGCCGGGCTCGGGTTCGGGGACCTCGGCCCACACCAGCGCCTCGGGTCCACCGGGTTCGGGAATCGTGATCGCGTACATGGGGCCGACGCTACTCCCCGGGCCCCGGCCCCGCCCGTGCCGAGGCGGCGGACACCGCTGCCCGGGCCTCGCGGAGGCGGCGGACGCTATTCCTGCGGCAGCCTGCGCAGGTCGGGGGTGAGCCGGGTGCCGGACGACGACCGGACGATCGTGATCAGCCGGTCCGTCACCTGGAGTCCGCCGATGGACGGGTCGTCGTAGCCGAGCACCCGGTGTCCGCGGACGACGCTCACCACCAGATCGTCCGTCTCCCGCACCCCGCGCCCCACCTCGGCCTTTATGACGGGCCGTTCGACGATGTCGAGGCCGCTGCCCTGCTGGATGAGGTCCTCCATGACCACACCGGCGGTGGGGCTGAGCACCGAGAGCCCGAGCAGCCGGCCGGCCGCGCTGGCGCTGGTGATGACGGCGTCCGCCCCGGACTGGCGCAGCAGCGGCGCGTTCTCCTCCTCCCGCACCGCGGCCACGATCTTGGCGCCCCGGTTCATCTGGCGGGCGGTGAGCGCCACGAGGACGGCCGTGTCGTCGCGCTGGGTGGCGATGATGATCTGCCGGGCGCGGTGGGCCTCGGCCCGGCGCAGCACATCGCTGCGGGTGGCGTCGCCGATCACGCCCGCGTAGCCGTCGGCGGTGGCCGCCTCGATGGACTTGGCGCTGGGGTCGACCACGACGACCTGGTCCTTGCCCAGGCCGGTGGCGCACACGGTCTGGATGGCCGAGCGTCCCTTGGTGCCGAAGCCGATCACGACGGTGTGGTCCCTCAAGGCCGCCCTCCAGCGGTTCTGCCGGAACTCTTCCCGGGTGCGCTCGGTGAGCACCTCGAGAGTGGTGCCGACCAGGATGATCAGGAACAGCACGCGCAGCGGCGTGATGACGAGGATGTTGGTGAGCCGGGCCCCGTCGCCGGCCGGGGTGATGTCCCCGTAGCCGGTGGTGGAGAGGGTGACGGTGGCGTAGTAGAAGGAGTCGAGCAGGTCGACGCCGTCCCCGACGTTGTCGTGGTAGCCGTCCCGGTCGAGCCAGACGGTCATGGCCGTGACGACGAGGACGAGCAGCGCCAGCAGCAGCCGCTTGCCGACCTGGCGGATCGGGCGGTCGACGACCCGCCGCGGCAGCCGCACCTGTGCGGTGGCGAGATGCTCGTCCGGCTGGCGGGCGATGGCGTCCCGGCCCGGAAGTTTCACGTGAAACACTCCCCGTTTCGCTGCACGTGAGGTGCGGTCCTCGGTCGGCCCGCGGGGGCCTCAAGCGAGACATACCCCGATCCCCGCCAGGGCCCAGGGTAGATCCAGCAGTTCCAGCTCCGCGCCCGGCCCCGTCCCCCCGGGCGGTACGACCGCCAGGGCGTCGGCGGCGGCGATGCCGCGCAGCATCGCCGGGCCGTTGAAATGCAGCGGCACCGCGTACTCGCCGCGGACGGTGACGGGCACCAGCCGGGTGTCGTGCGGGTGCCCCTGGACGGCCTCCCGGACGGGCAGTGTGTACGGCTCCGGGGCCGGGCGCCCCGCGAGGACGCGCAGCAGCGGTTCGGCGAGCGTGCACAGGCCCGAGACCGCCGCGAGGGGGTTGCCGGGCAGGCCGACCAGGTACTGGTTCTCGCCGGTGCGGGCCAGCAGCATGGGGTGGCCGGGGCGCACCTGGACGCCGTCGACGAGGAGTTCGGCGTCGATCCGGGCCAGGGTGGGGTGGACGTGGTCGACCGGTCCGGAGGCGGTGCCGCCGGTGGTGACGATCAGGTCGGCGACGGAGCGGGTGACCGCCTTGCGCAGCGCCTTCTCGTCGTCGCCGATCCGGCGCACGGCCACGATCTCGGCGCCGAGCGCACGCAGCCAGGGCGGAAGCATCGGGCCGAGCGCGTCCCGGATGAGCCCGTCCTTGGGCAGGCCCTCGGTGAGCAGCTCGTCGCCGAGGACGAGGACCTCGGCGCGCGGCGGCGGCAGGACGGCGAGGGTGTCGTACCCGGCGGCCGCGGCGAGGCCGAGCACGGCGGGGGTGGCCACGGTGCCGGCGGGCAGCAGATGGTCGCCGCTGCGGCACTCCTGGCCGCGCGGCCGGATGTCCTGCCCGTGGGCCGGGTCGCGGGAGGCGTGCAGCCGTCCCTTGTCGTCGGTGCGGCCGTGCTCGCTGCGCAGGATGGCGGTGGTGTCCGGTGGGATGCGGGCGCCGGTCGCGATGCGGACCGCCTCGCCGTCGGCCAGCGGGCCGGGACCGGCGTGGCCCGCCAGGACGCCCTCCTCGCGCACGTCCCAGGGGCCGGGTCCCGCGACCGCCCAGCCGTCCATGGCGGAGGTGTCGAAGGAGGGCAGGTCGGTGAGGGCCGGCAGCGGGGCGGCGAGGACGAGGCCGAGCGCCTTGTCCAGCGGCCTGGTGACGGGGGCCCGCGCGGGGACGGAGCGGGCGGCGCGCTCGGCCAGGGCGCGGGCGCGGGGCCAGGGGGTGGCCGGGCGGTGGCGGTGCGCGGGGGCTGCGCCGGAGCCGGCGGTTCCGGCGGTTCCGGCGGTTCCGGCGGGGGAGGGGGACGGGGCGAGGTGGGTGCCTCGGGGGTCCGTGGGAGGGGCGGGCCGGTCGGGCTCGCCGCGGACGAGGGCGAGGGCCTCCTCGATGTCGGGGTCCTGCGGCAGGGCGGGGCGCGTGCGGGCTCCACCGGAGTGGGGACCACCGTCGCCGCGGGCCATGGCCAGGGCCTCCTCGACGTAGAGTTCGCCGCCGTCCTCGGTCTCCCGGGCTCCGCGCCCGGTCATCCGGCGTCCGGTCCGGTGCCGTCGCGGTCGCCGACCGGGCCGCTGCCGCCGGTCGCGGCGCCGGGGGCGCCGGTGGCGGTCGGGGCGGTGTCGGCGGCGGTCGGACCCGCGTCACCGGCGGCGGGTGCGGTGCCGGTGGCGGCCGGGATGCCGGTGGCGTTGCCCATGCCCTCGGCGGCGGGGGCGGCCGCGTTGGCCGCGTCGGCCCCCCGGGCCTCGTCGGCCCAGCGCAGGGCGAGGGCCGCGGCCGTGCGGGCGGCCTCGGCGACCGCCTCCGGGCCGCCGCCGGCGCGGCCGGCCGCGTAACCCGCGAGGAACGTGGTCAGCGGGGCCGCCGGGCGGGCCACGCCGTGCGCGGCGTCGCGGGCGAGGTCGAGCAGGACGCCGGTGTCGACGTCGAGGTCGATGCCCAGTTCGTCCTTGACTGCGGAGATCCATTCATCCAACACGTGCCCATGCTCCCTGATCCGTGCTCTGGCGGCGGCGATGTCGTCCCAGGTGTCGCAGTCGAAGGACGCGACGGGGTGGTCGGCGCGGGTGAGACGCAGCGCGCCGGTGAGCCGGCGCAGCGGCAGCCCGCCGAGTCCACCGCGGTCGGCGGGCCCGGTGTGCTCGGTGTGCTCGCCGTTCCCGGCTGCGAGCCGGGCGAGTTCGCGGCGCAGCGCGTCGGCGCGGTACGCGGCGACGAGCGGCTGATCGCGGCCGTCGGCGTCGCGGAGCAGCGCGCCCTCGGCGCCGCTCTCCTCGAGGGCCGCCGTCAGCCGCCGTACCGTCGCCGCGTCGAGGAACGGCAGATCGGCGGAGAGGACGACGACGACGGGGGCCGTGGTGTGCCGCAGCCCCGCGTCGAGCGCGGCGACGGGGCCGCCGCCGGGCGGCTCCTCGCGCGCCCAGCACACGGGGCGGGCGGTCGGGCGGGGGTCGGCGACCACCACGGTGACGGCCGCGCCGGCGCAGGCGGACAGCACCCGGTCGAGCAGCGCCCGGCCGCCGACCCGGACGCCGGGCTTGTCGGCGCCGCCGAGCCGCCGGGCGGCGCCCCCGGCGAGCACGACGGCGTCGAAGGCACCGGCAGCGGCGGCTGCGGGCTGGTACGCGGTCACCCCCCGAGTATGGGCTCCCACGGCCCCGGCGCCGTCACGGGGGCACCCGTGGCGGCGGCCGCTTCCGCGTTCACAGCGTGCGCAGGAGCACCGCCGGCTGCTCCACGCAGTCCGCGACGTACCGCAGGAAGCCGCCGGCCGTGCCGCCGTCGCACACCCGGTGGTCGAAGGTGAAGGAGAGCTGGACGACCTGCCGGACCGCCAGCTCCCCTTCGTGCACCCACGGTTTGGGGGCGATGCGGCCGACGCCGAGCATGGCGGCCTCGGGATGGTTGAGGATCGGCGTGGAGCCGTCGACGCCGAACACGCCGTAGTTGTTCAACGTGAAGGTGCCACCGGTGAGTTCCGCGGGGGTGAGGGTGCCGGTGCGCGCGGCCTCGGTGAGCCGGGCGAACTCGGCGGTGAGCGACTCCGCGTCGCGTGCGTGGGCGTCCCGGACGACGGGGACGACAAGTCCGCGCGCGGTCTGCGCGGCGAACCCGAGGTGCACCTCGTCGAGCCGGACGACCTCCCTGGCCTCCGTGTCCACGGTCGAGTTGAGGTCCGGGTACCGGGCCAGCGCGGCCGTGCAGATCCGTGCGAGCACGGCGAGGAGGGAGATCTTCGGGCCCCCGGCGGCGTTCATCGCCGTGCGGGCGCGCAGCAGTTCGGTGGCGTCGGCGTCGACCCAGCAGGTGGCGTCGGGGATCTCCCGACGGCTCCGGGCCAGCTTGTCCGCGACGGCGCCACGGACACCGCGCAGCGGGATCCGGGTGCCGTGCACGACGCCCTCGTCCGGCACGCCGGGGGCGGGCGCGGCCGTGCGGGCGCGGGCCGCGTCCGCGCGGAGCGCGTCCTCGACGTCCACGCGCAGGATCAGCCCGTCGGGCCCGGACCCGGCCAGCCGCCGCAGGTCCACGCCGTTGTCCCGCGCCAGCCGCCGCACCAGCGGCGAGATGACGGGCACGGGCCCGTCACTCCGTACGTCGACGAACGCGTCGGCCTCGACGGCCGCACCCGGGCCGGTTCCGGCCGAGGCCCCGGGATCCGCGGCCGCCACGCGCCCCGGCGCGCCCTGCGCCGGGCGTACCCGGCGGCGGCGGGACGGTGCCGCGCTCGTGCCGTAGCCGACCAGGACGTTGCCCGAGGAGTCGGGGTCGGCGGTGGCGTCGGGGGTGCCGACCGCGACCGTGAGGAGGGGGGCGCCGACCGGCAGTTCCGTGCCCTCCTCGCCGTAGCGGGCGGTGATCACGCCGGCGTACGGGCAGGGGACGTCGACCATCGCCTTGGCCGTCTCGACCTCGACGACGGCCTGGTCGACGGCGACCACGTCGCCGACCTCGACCAGCCAGCGGACGATCTCCGCCTCCGTCAGCCCCTCGCCGAGGTCCGGCAGCCGGAACTCCAGCACCTGCGCCATCAGCTCTCCGCCTCCCACTGCAACCGCCCGACCGCGTCCAGGATCCGGTCGACGCCGGGCAGATGGTGCCGCTCCAGCATCGGCGGCGGGTACGGGACGTCGAACCCGGCGACGCGCAGCACCGGCGCCTGAAGGTGGTGGAAGCAGCGCTCCGTCACCCGGGCCGCGATCTCGCCGCCGGGCCCGCCGAACCCGGTCGACTCGTGCACCACGACCGCGCGCCCGGTGCGCCGCACCGACGCGCACACCGTCTCGTCGTCGAACGGCACCAGCGAGCGCAGGTCGACGACCTCCAGCTCCCAGCCCTCCTCCCGCCCCGCCTCGGCCGCCTCCAGGCAGACGGGCAGCGACGGGCCGTACGTCAGGAGCGTGGCGCTGCTGCCCCGGCGCCGCACCACCGCGCGTCCCACGGGTTCAACGGCCGGCGGGTCCTCCGGGTTCCAGGTGTCCTTGGACCAGTACAGCCGCTTCGGTTCGAGGAAGACGACGGGGTCGTCGGAGGCGATCGCCGCGCGCAGCATGCCGTAGGCGTCGGCGACCGTGGCGGGGGTGTACACGTGCAGCCCCGGGGTCGCCATGTAGTACGCCTCGGAGGAGTCGCTGTGGTGTTCGACCCCGCCGATGCCGCCGCCGTAGGGGATACGGATGGTGAGCGGCATCGGCATCGCGCCGCGTGTGCGGTTGCGCATCTTGGCGACGTGGCTGACGAGTTGTTCGAACGACGGGTAGGCGAACGCGTCGAACTGCATCTCCACGACCGGCCGCAGTCCGTACATCGCCATGCCGACGGCGGCGCCGAGGATGCCGGCCTCGGCCAGCGGCGTGTCCGTGCAGCGGTCCTCGCCGAACTCCGCGGCCAGCCCGTCGGTGACCCGGAAGACGCCGCCGAGCGTGCCGACGTCCTCACCCATCACGTGCACGGCCGGATCGGCGGCCATCGCGTCGCGCAGCGCGCGCGTGAGCGCCTGCGCCATGGTGGCGGGCTTGACGGCGACGGTGGTCATCGGCCGTCCCCTTCCCGTACGGCGGCAGCACCGGCGTCGGCCTCGGAACCGGACGCCTCCGCCTCCAGTTCCGCCCGCAACTGCTCCGCCTGCTCCCGCAGTTGCGGGGTGGGCCGGGTGTAGGTGTGGGCGAAGAGGTCCATGGGGTGCGGGGCGGGGTCCTCGTGCATCCGGGCGCGCAGATCGGCCGCCATGGCCTCGGCGGCGTCCCGCGCGGCGGCCCTGGTGTCGTCGTCGAGCAGCCCGCGGTGCGTCAGTTCGTCCTCCAGGAGCACGATCGGGTCGTGCGCGCGCCAGGTCTCGACCTCCGCGTCGGACCGGTACCGCCCGGCGTCGTCCGCGTTGGTGTGCGCGTCGACCCGGTAGGTGACCGCCTCCACCAGCGTGGGACCGCCCCCCTCGCGCGCGCGGCGCACGGCGTCGGCGAGGACCTCGTGCACGGCCGCCACGTCGTTGCCGTCGACCAGGCGGCCCGGCATCCCGTACCCGACGGCCTTGTGGGCCAGGGACGGGGCGGCGGTCTGCTTGGCGAGCGGCACGGAGATCGCGAAGCCGTTGTTCTGGACCAGGAAGACGACGGGCGCCTGCCACACGGCGGCGAAGTTGAGCGCCTCGTGGAAGTCGCCCTCGCTGGTGCCGCCGTCGCCGACCAGGGCCATCGCCACCACGTCGTCGCCCTTGAGGCGGGCAGCGTGGGCGAGGCCGACCGCGTGCGGCAGCTGCGTCGCCAGCGGGGTGCTGAGCGGGGCGACCCGGTGCGCACGGGAGTCGTAGCCGGTGTGCCAGTCGCCGCGCAGCAGCGTCAGCGCCTCGACGGGGTCGACGCCGCGGGAGACGACGGCGAGCGTGTCGCGGTAGCTGGGGAAGAGCCAGTCGCGCTCCTGAAGGACGGCCGCGGCGGCCACCTCGCAGGCCTCCTGGCCGGTGCTGGAGGGGTAGACGGCGAGCCGCCCCTGCTTGGTCAGCGCCGTCGCCTGCGTGTTGTAGCGGCGGCCGGCGACCAGCTGCCGGTACAGGCGGAGCAGCAGGTCGGGATCGGTCCCCCCGGCCGCCCCGGTGCCCAGCACGCGGTACGGCCGCGCGTCGGGCAGCAGCGGCGCGGGATCCGTACGGGGCTGCCAGGCGGGCGGCGGGGTCGGCCGGTAGGCACCCCGCTGCTCCATGACCGTCATGACGGCACCTCCTCGTGGGAGCGGCTTCGCGACGCGCCACGGTTGTGACGCGCCTCACCTACCGATTGTTCGGTCGTCGGCACATTTTGGCTACAGGGGCCTCCAGGCTGTGGACAAACGGTTCTCCACAGCCTGAGATGGACGCAGGACGTCCATCGCGGAGAGGCGGGGGTGCATGTCATCTGAACAAATGGCCGACGGAGCCGACCCCCGGACCGACCCGTCGGCTCCGGCCACGACGGCCGGAACCGGTCCCCCCGCCCGTCCGCTGGACGCGATCGACCGCGACATCCTGCAGATGCTCCAGGCCGACGGCCGTGCCTCGATACGGTCGGTGGCCGAACGCGTGCACGTCTCGCGCGCCAACGCCTACGCGCGCATCAACCGGCTCCTGGACGACGGCGTGATCCGCGGCTTCGGGGCGCGCGTCGACCACGAACGCGCCGGGCACGGGACGTCCGCGTACATCACGCTGCGGATCGTGCAGAACTCCTGGCGGACGGTCCGCGAGCAGCTGCGGCTGCTGCCGGGCGCCTCGCACATCGCCCTGGTCGGCGGCGACTTCGACGTCCTGCTCCTCGTCCACACCTCCGACAACCGGGCGCTGCGCGAGCTGGTGCTGACCCGGTTGCAGGCGATCCCGGAGGTGCTGGGCACGCGCACGCTGCTGGTCTTCGAGGAGGAGGACCTGGAACCGCAGAGCTGACGGGGCGGCTGCCCCAGCCGCTTCCGGACCCCGGCTCAGCCCGCCCGCAGCCCCGCGAACGCCATGCGGACCACCGCGTCCACGACCTCCCGCTCGGCGGTGCCGCGCCCGTCGGGCCGGTACCACTCGACGATCGAGTTGATCATCCCGAAGAGCAGCCGGGTCGCCAGCCGCACCTCCACGTCCCCGCGCACGTCCCCGTCGGCCGCCGCCGCCTTCAGCAGCTCGGCCACCCGGTGGTCGAACTCACGCCGGCGCTCCAGCGCCCACCGCTCGGTGCCGGTGTTGCCGCGCACCCGCAGCAGCAGCGTCACGTACGGCAGTTCGGTGGTGAGCATCTCCACCGTGCGCCGCACCACGTACTCCAGGCGCTCCACCGCGCGCCCCTCGCGCGCGGGGGGCTCGTCGAGGATGCCGAAGAGGCCGTCCAGCGCCCGGCTCACGGCCCGGCGCAGCAGTTCCTCCTTGCCGCTGACGTGGTGGTATATCGACGACTTGGAGATGCCGGCCGCCTTGGAGAGGTGCTCCATGGAGGTGCCGTCGTAGCCGCGCTCGTTGAAGACCCGCACCGCCACCGAGAGCAGGCTCTCCGGGGTGTACGTGTCGCGCCGGGCGGTGGTCATGAGGTGCCCTCCCGCGTCTCGGAGGCGTACGCGTGGCGGTACAGCGCGAGGGACGGCGCGTAGCGGCCGGAGGGGTCGCGCAGATGCAGGTCGTCGAGGAGGGCGTACGCCCAGTTGCGGCCGAGCCTGCGGCTCCACTCGAAGGGGCCGAGCGGGTAGTTGACGCCCAGGCGCATCGCGGTGTCGATGTCCTCCTCGGTGGCCACGCCCTTGGCGACGGCGTCGTGCGCGAGGTCGATGATCCGGGCCACCGTACGGGCGACGATCATGCCGGGGGCGTCCCCGATGACGCTGACGTCCTTGCCGAGCGCCTGGAAGAGCCCGATGGCGCCGGAGAGCGTGGCCGGGGCGGTGTCCTGGGAGGCGGACAGGGCGATGCGGGTGGCCCTGCGGTAGTCCGGGGCGAGGTCGAAATAGACGACGTCCCGGAACTCCACCGAGGTCTGCCCGTCGGCCAGGGCGAGCTGGCCGCCGCCGGGCAGCACCAGGCGGGTGCCGTGGTCCTCGTCCTCCTCGCGCACCGGGATGCCCGCCTCGCGGATGAGGGCGAGCAGTTCGGCGGCGGGGCCCAGGTCGCCCTCGACGACGACGTGGGCGGGCGGCTCCGCCTTGTCGGCGGTGTGCGGTTCGGGGCGCTCGGCACCCTCGGCGTAGTCGTACCAGCCGTGGCCGCTCTTGCGGCCGAGCCGGCCGGACTCCACCAGCCGCCGCTGGGCGAGGGACGGCGTGAAGCGCACGTCCTGGAAGAAGGACCGCCACACGGAGTGCGTCACCGACTCGTTGACGTCCTGGCCGATGAGGTCGGTGAGTTCGAAGGCGCCCATCCGGAAGCCGCCGCACTCGCGCAGCACCGCGTCGATCGTGGCCGGGTCGGCGGCCTGGGACTCCAGGACGGCGAACGCCTCGGCGTAGAAGGGGCGCGCGATCCGGTTGACGATGAACCCGGGGGTGTCGGCGCAGGCCACCGGCGTCTTCCCCCAGGCGCGTGCCGTGCCGTACGCGCGCGTGGCCGACGTGACGTCCGTGGCGAACCCGGAGACGACCTCGACCAGGGGCAGCAGCGGGGCGGGATTGAAGAAGTGCAGCCCGACGAGGCGGCCGGGGTTGCGCAGGGCGCCGCCGACGGCCGTGACGGAGAGGGAGGAGGTGTTGGTGGCGAGCAGGCAGTCGTCGTCGACGACGTCCTCCAGGGCACGGAACAGTTCCTGCTTGGTCTCCAGTCGCTCCAGGACCGCCTCGACGACGAGGGAGCAGTCCGCGAGCTCGGCGAGGTCCGCGGCGGGCCGCAGCCGGGCCACGGCCGCGTCCCGGTCGGCGGCCGGCATCCGTTCCTTCGCCACGAGCCGGTCCAGCCGGGCGGCGAGCGCGGCGGCCGCCTCCTCGGCCCGGCCCGGGACCGCGTCGTACAGCCGTACGACATGGCCCGCGACCAGCGCCACCTGGGCGATGCCCTGGCCCATCGTGCCGGTGCCGACGACGGCCACGGGGCTGCTGAGGTCGAGTCCTGTCATGTGCGCGATCCTCCCGCACGGAGTTGTCCACAGATGCGGCGGACCCCCTTGTCCCGACCGATCGTTCGGTTACTCTAGCCGTGTCCGCCCGTCCCCGCCCCTGTTCCGTCCACGTTCCCGCCCAGGTGAGGAGTTGGTTCCGCATGACCGCCGAACCCGTCGCGCACCGGCTGATCACGCAGCACCGGCCCACGCTCGACAAGGCGCTGGAGGCGATCCGCACGCGCGCGTACTGGTCGCCGCACCCCGAGCACCCCAAGGCCTACGGGGAGAACGGCAGCCTGGACGCGGGCGCGGGCAAGGCGGCCTTCGACGCCCTGCTCGGCACCCGGCTGGACCTCGGCCAGCCCGGCACCGACGACTGGGTGGGCGGCGAGGTCTCCCCGTACGGCATCGAGCTGGGCGTGACGTACCCGCACCCGGACGTGGACGTGCTGCTGCCCGCGATGCGGGCCGGTCAGCGGGCCTGGCGGGACGCGGGCGCGGAGGTGCGCGCGGTGGTCTGCCTGGAGATCCTCAAGCGGATCAGCGACCGCACGCACGAGTTCGCGCACGCGGTGATGCACACCTCCGGGCAGGCGTATCTGATGGCGCTCCAGGCGGGCGGCCCGCACGCCCAGGACCGCGGTCTGGAGGCGGTCGCGTACGCCTACGCGGAGCAGACCCGCACCCCGGACACCGCGTCGTGGACCAAGCCCCAGGGCAAGCGGGACCCACTGGTGCTCACCAAGACGTTCCGGGCCGTGCCGCGCGGCATCGCCCTGGTCATCGGCTGCAACACCTTCCCGACGTGGAACGGCTACCCGGGCCTGTTCGCCTCCCTGGCCACCGGCAACGCGGTCCTGGTCAAGCCGCACCCGCGCGCGGTGCTCCCGCTGGCACTCACCGTCCGGACCGCCCGCGAGGTGCTCGCCGAGGCGGGCTTCGACCCCAACCTGGTCGCGCTGGCCGCCGAACGCCCCGGCGAGGGCCTGGCCAAGACGCTCGCCACCCGCCCCGAGGTGAAGATCATCGACTACACGGGCTCGACGTCCTTCGGCGACTGGCTGGAGACCCACGCCCACCAGGCGCAGGTCTACACGGAGAAGGCCGGCGTCAACACGGTCGTCGTCGACTCCACCGACGACTACAAGGGGATGCTCGCCAACCTGGCGTTCTCGCTCTCCCTCTACAGCGGCCAGATGTGCACCACCCCGCAGAACCTGCTGATCCCCCGCGAGGGCATCACCACGGACGCGGGCCCGAAGACGTACGACGAGGTCGCCGCGGACGTGGCCAGGGCGGTGGAGGGCCTGCTGGGCGACGACGCACGGGCGAACGCGCTGCTCGGCGCGCTCGTCAACCCGGACGTCAAGGCCCGGCTGGAGGCCGCGTCCGGCCTCGGCGAGGTCGCGCTCGCCTCGCGCGAGGTGGCCCACCCCGACTTCCCGGACGCGGTGGTCCGCACGCCGGTCCTGGTGAAGCTGGACGGTGCCAAGCCGGATGCGGAGGCCGCGTACCTCAGCGAGTGCTTCGGCCCGGTCTCCTTCGCCGTCGCCGTCGACTCCACGGCCGACGCGCTCGACCTGCTGCGGCGCACGATCCGCGACAAGGGCGCGATGACCGTCGGCGCGTACACGACCTCCCCGGAGGTCGAACAGGCCGTCGAGGACGTCTGCCTGGAGGAGTGCGCCCAGCTCTCCCTCAACCTGACGGGCGGCGTCTACGTCAACCAGACGGCCGCGTTCTCCGACTTCCACGGGTCGGGCGGCAACCCCGCGGCGAGCGCGGCGCTCTGCGACGCGGCATTCGTGGCCAACCGCTTCCGGGTGGTGGAGGTACGGCGCCCTTCCACGGGCCTGGGCGCTTGAGAGCTCGGGTGGGTGGGGTTCATTCGCGGGTGCGGGTCCGATGTGGCTGATCGCGCAGTTCCCCGCGCCCCTGAAAAACAAGGCGCGGGGCCGTATCTTTCGCGCGGCTCCGCCGCGGTGTGCCCGAGCACTCACCGTGCCCCGAAAGGGGCGCGGGGAACTGCGCGAGAAGTCCCCACCCACCCGCACTCCCCGCTCAGCCCCACCCACCCGAGCTCTCCCGGGGTCGAAGGGGCGGAGCCCCTGGAGGACGGGAAGGGTAGGGGCGGCGGGGGCGCATCACACCGCCCCCGCGCTCCAGTGGAACAACGCCATCCCCACGCTCGTCGCGAGGTTGTAGCTCGACACCTGCGCCCGCATCGGCAACGCCACCAACCGATCCGCCCGCCCCCGCACCTCCGACGACAGGCCACTCCGCTCCGACCCGAACGCCAACAACGCATCGTCCGGAACCCGCACCCCCCGGATGTCCTCCCCCTCCGGATCCAGCGCCCACAAGGGCCCGTCTGGCAACTCCTCGACCCCCAGCCGCTCCACCGCCGTCGCGAAGTGCAACCCCGCCCCACCCCGCACCACCGCCGGATGCCAGGGGTCGAGCGTCCCGGTGGTGACGACCCCCGTCGCCCCGAACCCCGCCGCGAGCCGGATGACGGCCCCGGCGTTCCCCAGGTTGCGCGGATTGTCGAGCACGACGACCGGCGCACGCCGCGGCGCATGCGCCAGCGCCCGCAGATTCGCCTCCCGCGCCGGCCGCTCCGCGAGGGCGGCCACCCCCGTGGGATGCGGCCGGGCGACGAGCGCCCGGTAGGCGGACTCCGGGACCTCGGTCAGCAACGCCGCCAGCCCCTCGCGCACGTCCGGCGCCAGCTCGTCGGCGAGCGCGAGGGCCGCCGCCCGGTCGGCGGTGACCGCCACGGGCACGCGGGCGCCGAACCGCAGCGCGTGCTTGAGCGCGTGAAAGCCGTCGAGCAGCACGGCCCCGTCGGCACAACGGCGCCACAGCCGCACAGCGGCCTCGGCGCCGGACGACGGGCCCGCCGCCCCGGGGCCGGAAGACGAGGCCGCCACCTCGGGATCGTTCATGCGGTGAACCCTACGTGCGACTCCGCGGCCGGCTCCTCCGTCCGCGGCCCCGGCACGACCGCCCCGCCGCCCCGCGCGCCACGGCCGAGGCGGGCGGACACCGCCCGCCGCCCCCGCAGCGCCCAGCCGCCGACGCGCCGCAGGAAGGACGTCGGCAGGAACACCGCGTCCGCGGCGATCATCGCCAGCGAGAAGAACGGCAGCCCGAGCAGCACGGCGATCGCCGCGTGCTCGGTCATCATGACCACGAGCAGCGCGTTCTTGACCCGCCGGTTGAGCAGCGTGAACGGGAACGCGACCTGGACGATCACCGTGCCGTAGGTCACCAGCAGGACCATGACCCCGCCGGCGCCCAGCAGCTGCGAGAGCGCGGGCCAGGGCGAGAAGTAGTCCAGGTGCAGCGGGTAGTAGACGGCGGTGCCGTCCTGCCAGCGCGAGCCCTGGATCTTGTACCAGCCGGCCGTCGAGTAGATCAGGCACGCCTCCGCCATGACGACGAGCAGCGCGGCGTTGTGCGCGAGGTTGGCGACGACGTCCAGCAGGAGGCGCGGCTCGCCGCCCGGCGCCCGGCGCCCGGCGTACCACCACAGGCCCTGCACCGCCCACAGGCCCCAGAACACGACCGCCCAGCCCGCGGTGAGCTCCCCCGCACCGCTCGCCACGGCCAGCGCGACGCCCAGCACGGCCCACAGGGCGGGACCGGCGCGGTCCGGCGCGAGAGCGGAGCCCCGCGCGCGGGCGGCGCGGGCCCGCCGCTCCCGGCGCTCGTCCAGGGACCACACCTGGGCGCACCGCGTGAACACCAGGTAGATCGCCATCAGATGGATGACGTTGTCGCCGCCGTCGCCCATGAAGACGCTGCGGTTCTGCAGCGACAGCACGCCCACCATGAACAGCACGGACGCGGCACGGGTGCGCCAGCCCAGCAGCAGCGCGACGCTGGACAGCACGGCCAGCGCGTAGACGAGTTCGAACCAGGCCCGGCTGTCGGACCACATCAGCACGGTGAACGCGTGGTTCTCCGCGATCAGCCGCTCGGCCAGATGCCAGCTCCACGGCCCGTCGGGTCCGTACAGCTCAGCGCGGTGCGGGAACTCGCGCAGCAGGAACAGCAGCCAGGTCAGGGAGAACCCGATCCGGACCACCGCGCTCTGGTACGGCCCGAGCGCGACCGCGGTGGCTCGGGCGATCCCGCGCGCGAGGGGGGCGGAGAGCCGCCGCGGAGGGGTGGAGGTGGAAGCGGGAGCGGGAGCGGCAGGAGCCGGAACGCCGTTCGCGTTCCCGTGGGCCCCGTCGGCCCCGTCCTCGCCGCGCATGTCGTCGTGGTCCCTCACGCGTCCGCCCCCGTCCCGTCGTCGTTCTTCGACAGCGTCCACCAGGGGAGCACCCGGTAGACCGGCTTGTCGGAGACCTTCTCCCCGCTCCAGTCGGGCGGCTGGACGTTGGTCGTGCTGGACCGCAGCTGGACCCGGGTCACGGTGTTCTCGCGGACGTCCGCCGACAGCCGGTCCAGGCGGCGCGCGACGATACGGCGCAGATAGCTCTCGGAGAGGTCACCGCGCGTGCCGGACGGACGACCCGCGTTGTCGTGCGAGGAGACGTAGAAGTCCCAGGCCCGGCGCAGCTCGTTCTGCTGGGTGTGGCTCGGCAGCGGGTTGTGCAGGATGTCCGCCCCGTCGAGCGCGGACAGGTCGTACCAGCCGGTGGTGCGCACGGCGCCACCGTCGGTGCGCAGGTCGGCGCGGACCTGGACGTCGATGTTCTGCTGCAGCGGATTGGGCGCGAACAGCTTCCAGTTCTGCTCGAACTCGGGGTAGATCCAGTCGTCGACGGCCTGGCCGTGCTGCTTGGTGAGCGTGTTGGCGGGCGCGACGTGCAGGAACACCATGCTCAGGTGCACGAGCGTGCCCACCGCGACGACGGCGAGCGCGAGCGCGGCGGCTATCTGGTAGCGCGGCGAGAGCGCGGTGATCCCGGCGGGGGCGCGGTCGGGGGGCGGGGCGTCCTCCGCCACGGTCGGTGCCCCGCCCTCGTCGTACCTGTCCATTCCGCCCCGTCTCCCCAGCAGTCGTCCCGGTCACCGCGCGGTCGTGCGCACCGGAACGGTACTCAGCCCCACACGTCCCGCACAGCTCCGGGAGCACGACGGCGACCGTCCGGCTAGAGAACGAAGCCCGGCTCGCCCTTGTCGTCCACGACCGGGCGGCCCCCCGCCGCCCACGCCTGCATGCCGCCGTCGACGTTCACCGCGTCGACGCCCTGCTGCGCGAGGTACATGGTGACCTGGGCCGAACGCCCGCCCGAGCGGCAGATCACATGAATCCGGCCGTCCTGCGGGGCGGCCTCGGTCAGTTCGCCGTAGCGGGCCACGAAGTCACTGAGGGGGATGTGCAGCGCCCCGGCGGCATGGCCCGCCTGCCACTCGTCGTCCTCGCGGACGTCCAGCAGGAAGTCGTCGTCCTTGAGGTCCGCGACCTCGACCGTGGGTACACCAGCTCCGAAAGGCATGGCCCCGACGCTACCGGACCGGGCCCCCGGGCGTACGCCGTCCCCACAGGGGCCGTAGGGGACCCGTACGCGCTCAGTCGCGCCAGCGGGCCAGTTCGGCCTCGCGCTCGGCGACCTGGGCCAGGAGCTGCTCGGCGACCTCGTCCAGGAGGCGGTCGGGGTCGTCGGGCGCGATCTTCAGCATCGACCCGATCGCGCTCTCCTCCAGCTCACGGGCGACCACCGTGAGCAGCTCCTTGCGGCGGGCGAGCCACTCAAGGCGGGCGTACAGCTCCTCGCTGCGGCTCGGTCCGCGCTCCGCGGGGGCCGGGCCCGCGGCCCACTCCTCGGCGAGTTCGCGCAGCTGGGCCTCGTCGCCGCGGGCGTACGCGGCGTTGACCCGGGTGAGGAACTCCTCGCGGCGCTTGCGCTCGTCCTCGTCCTGGGCGAGGTCGGGATGGGCGCGGCGGGCGAGTTCGCGGTACCGCTTGCGGGCCTCGTCGCTGGGGCGGACCCGCTCGGGGGGGCGTACGGGCTGGTCGGTGAGCATCGCGGCGGCCTCGGGGAAGAGGCCGTTCTCGTCCATCCAGCCGTGGAAGAGCTCCTCCACGCCGGGCATGGGCATCACGCGGGCGCGGGCCTCGTCGGCGGCGCGGCGGTCCTCGGGATCGCCGGTGCGGGCCGCCTTGGCCTCGGCGATCTCGGCGTCGAGTTCGTCGAGGCGGGTGTACATCGGGCCGAGCTTCTGGTGGTGCAGGCGGGAGAAGTTCTCGACCTCGATGCGGAAGGTGTCGACGGCGATCTCGAACTCGATCAGGGCGTGTTCGGCGGCCTTGACGGCCTGCTCGAGCCGGTCCTCCGGGCGCGGTTCGGGCGAACCGTCCGCCGACGGTTCGGGTGCGGTGGGCTCGGCTTCGGGCGTCGTCACCCACCCAGCGTAAGACACGGCCCCTCAGACGCCCGTCTCCGCCGGCACCCTGCCGGCCGTCACCGCCGCCACCAGTGCCGCATGGTCCCGTTCGACGCCCTCCGCGTAGGCCACGGCGAACGCGGCCATCGCCTCGTCCAGTTCCTCGTTCTTGCCGCAGTAGCCCGCGATCAGCCGCGGGTCCGCGCTGTGCGCGTGGGCGCGGGCGAGGAGCGCGCCGGTCATCCGCCCGTAGTCGTCGATCTGGTCCGCGGCGAGCGCCGCGGGATCCACGCTGCCCTTGCGGTTGCGGAACTGCCGCACCTGGAACGGCCGCCCGGCCACCGTCGTCCAGCCCAGCAGGATGTCGCTGACGACCTGCATCCGCTTCTGCCCGAGCACCACCCGCCGCCCCTCGTGCGGCACCTCCGGCACGGCGTGCCCCGCCGTCGCCAGATGCGGCAGGAGCGCCGAGGGGCGCGCCTCCTTCACCTGGAGCACCAGCGGCTCGCCCCGGTGGTCGAGCAGCAGCACGACGTACGACCGCGTGCCCACGCTGCCCGTGCCGACGACCCGGAACGCCACGTCGTGCACCGCGTACCGGGCGAGCAGCGGCAGCCGGTCCTCCGGCAGCGTCGTCAGGTACTCCGCCAGCGACGCCGCCACGGCCGCCGCCTCCGCGTCCGGCACCCGGCGCAGCACGGGCGGCGCCTCGGTGAAGCGCCGGCCGCCCGCCCCGTCGTCCTCCGTGGACTTCGCGGCGAACCGTCCACTGGTGTTGGCGCGGGCCTTGGCCGAGACCCGCTCCAGGGTGCCGAGCAGGTCGTGCGCGGCGGTGTGGGAGACGAGCTCCTCGTCGGCGATGGCGTTCCAGGCGTCCAGGACCGGCAGCTTGGCCAGCAGCCGCATGGTGCGCCGGTAGGCGCCCGCCGCGTCCCGCGCGGCCGCCGCGCACGCGTCCTCGCCGGCGCCCGCCTCGCGCCCGGCCAGCACCAGCGAGGCGACGAGCCGCTTGAGGTCCCACTCCCAGGGACCGAACACGGTCTCGTCGAAGTCGTTGAGGTCGATGACGAGGCCGCCGCGCGCGTCGGCGTACAGGCCGAAGTTGGCCGCGTGGGCGTCGCCGCAGATCTGGGCGTCGATGCCGGTGGCGGGGGTGCGGGCGAGGTCGTACGCCATCAGGCCCGCCGAACCGCGCAGGAAGGCGAACGGCGACGCGGCCATCCGGCCGACCCGTATCGGCGTGAGCTCGGCCAGCCGGCCGCGCCCCGACTCCTCCACGGCGCTCACCGGGTCCGGCCGCTGCGGGGCGGGCGTGTACGCGGCGTGCGCCTCGCGGGGCACCCGGTGGCGCAGCGCCTTGCCCTCCTTCTTCGGCGACCCCGGCGCGGAGCGCACGGCGAACCCCTCCACGTGCGGAATCCGCACCGCTCCCGCGCCCGCTTCCACTCCGGTACCGGTCACCCCGACCGCCTCCCCCACACCCGTGACGCACATCGATTGCGGCACGACCGTACAACCGTGATCACCGCCCCGGGCGCCCACCCCGTGAGATACCTCACGACCACGCCCCGCGCAGGCCCCCGGAACGGGGAAAGTCCCCCAGGTCCGAGACCTGGGGGACTTCCGTGTGGTGCGCGAGGGGGGAGTTGAACCCCCACGCCCTTGCGGGCACTGGAACCTGAATCCAGCGCGTCTGCCTATTCCGCCACCCGCGCATTGGGTGTGTCCTCGGGTTCCGGCCGGTCTTTCGCCGCCGTCGCCCTCCGACATGCAGAAGATTAGCACGCTGCGAAGGGTGGGTTCACCTCGCTTTCCCCGGCCCCGGGACCCCTGTCCGGCACGTCCCCCGCACCTCGCGCCCTCCCCGCCGCCCCCTGCCTCTCCTCCCGCCGGCGCCCGTACCGGCCCCTTCCGTATCAACGCGCCCCCCGTCACGTATCAACCTCGTACCGGTCCCGCCCGTCTCCCCGGAAGCCGGGCGGGCTCCACAGCCGGGTGCGGGACACTGGTCTCCGGCCGCCTCTACGATCCCCCCTGCGGGACACCGTCCCGGAAGGAGTTCGAAGCGGGGCCGTACCGGGAATCCGGACCACCGGGAGCCGGGACGTTCCGACACCCTTCGACCGGGCCGACAGGGGGAACCAGCCGATTTCCCGGCGCGTGGATACGATCAGTAAGCAGTACGAGCAACACGGGCGGCGCGAGCCGCTCGGGCGGTACGAGACAGGGCAGAGCGGCAACGACGGAGGAGGTGCCCCATGGGAGTCCTGAAGAAGTTCGAGCAGCGTCTCGAAGGTCTGGTCAACGGCACCTTCGCCAAGGTGTTCAAGTCGGAGGTCCAGCCGGTCGAGATCGCGGGCGCGCTGCAGCGCGAGTGCGACAACAACGCGACGATCTGGAACCGCGACCGCACGGTCGTCCCCAACGACTTCATCGTGGAGCTGAGCGCACCGGACTACGAGCGCCTCAGCCCCTACTCGGGCCAGCTCGGCGACGAGCTGGCCGGCATGGTCCGCGACTACGCCAAGCAGCAGCGCTACACCTTCATGGGCCCGATCAAGGTCCACCTGGAGAAGGCGGAGGACCTGGACACCGGTCTGTACCGGGTCCGCAGCCGCACCCTCGCCTCCTCCACCGACCAGCAGGCCCCCGGCGGACGGCCCGCCCCGGCCGCACGCCCCGGCGCCGCCCCCGGCGGCTACGGCTACCCGCCGGCCGCCGCGCCCGCCGGAGCGCCCCCCATGCCGTCCGCGCCGCCGCCCGGCGGACGTCCCGGCGCCGCGCCCTACGGCTCCCGGCCGCCGTCCGCCCCCGCGGGCGGCGGACGCACCCGCCACTGGATCGAGATCAACGGCACCCGCCATCAGATCTCCCGCCCGACGCTGGTGCTGGGCCGCAGCACCGACGCCGACGTGCGGATCGACGACCCCGGCGTCTCCCGCCGGCACTGCGAGATCCGGACCGGAACGCCCTCGACGATCCAGGATCTCGGGTCCACCAACGGCATCGTGGTGGACGGACAGCACACCACCCGCGCTACGCTCCGCGACGGCTCGCGGATCGTCGTGGGCAGCACCACCATCATTTACCGGCAAGCCGAAGGGTGAAGCGGGGGCAATGTCAGAGCTGACCCTCACGGTCATGCGGCTGGGTTTCCTGGCCGTACTGTGGCTGTTCGTGATCGTGGCCGTGCAGGTCATCCGCAGCGACCTGTTCGGTACGCGCGTCACCCAGCGGGGGTCGCGCCGGGAGGCCGGGCGCCAGCCGCAGCAGCAGGCCCAGCGCCAGGCGGCGGCGCCCCCGCCGCAGCGCCAGCAGTCCGGCGGCGGCGGGCGGCAGCGCCGCGGCGCCCCGACCAAGCTGGTCGTCTCCGAGGGCACCCTCACGGGCACCACGGTCGCCCTCCAGGGGCAGACCATCACGCTCGGCCGGGCACACGACTCCACGATCGTGCTGGACGACGACTACGCCTCCAGCCGGCACGCGAGGATCTACCCGGACCGGGACGGCCAGTGGATCGTCGAGGACCTGGGCTCCACCAACGGCACCTATCTCGACCGGACCCGGCTGACGACCCCCACACCGATTCCGCTGGGCGCGCCGATCCGCATCGGCAAGACCGTCATCGAGCTGCGGAAGTAGTGCTACGTCATGAATGAGCGCGAGCGGAGCGAGCATGCGGCGGCGGGCCGCGAACCGGCCCCCGGCGCGCTCCCGACCGGAGGGTGGGCACAGTGCGGATGTACCCGGAGCCGACGGGCGAGGTGCGCATGAGTCTGTCACTGCGCTTCGCCGCCGGATCGCACAAGGGCATGATCCGGGAGGGCAACGAGGACTCCGGATACGCCGGTCCCCGCCTGCTCGCCATCGCGGACGGCATGGGCGGCCAGGCCGCCGGTGAGGTCGCCTCCTCGGAGGTGATCTCCACCATCGTCGGGCTCGACGACGACATCCCCGGCTCGGACATTCTCACCTCGCTGGGCACCTATGTGCAGCGCGCCAACGACCAACTGCGCGCCATGGTCGAGGAGGACCCCCAGCTCGAGGGCATGGGCACCACGCTGACCGCGCTGCTGTGGACCGGGCAGCGGCTCGGCATGGTGCACGTCGGCGACTCGCGCGCGTATCTGCTGCGCGACGGCGTGCTGACCCAGATCACACAGGACCACACCTGGGTACAGCGCCTGGTCGACGAGGGCCGCATCACCGAGGAGGAGGCGACCACGCACCCGCAGCGGTCGCTGCTGATGCGCGCCCTGGGCAGCGCCGAGCACGTCGAGCCCGATCTCTCCGTGCGCGAGGTCCGGGCCGGCGACCGCTATCTGATCTGCTCCGACGGGCTCTCCGGCGTCGTCTCCCACCAGACGATGGAGGACACCCTCGCCAGCTACCAGGGCCCCCAGGAGACCGTGCAGGAGCTGATCCAGCTCGCGCTGCGCGGCGGCGGCCCCGACAACATCACCGTGATCATCGCCGACGTCCTCGACCTGGACGCCGGGGACACCATGGCCGGGCAGCTCTCGGACACGCCGGTCGTGGTCGGCGCCGTCGCCGAGAACCAGAACCACCCGCACGACAACGGCATCATGCAGACGCCCGCCGGCCGCGCCGCCGGCCTGGGCAGGCAGGGCCGGGGCCAGGGCGGCGGCGGCGAGTTCGGCCCGCCCGGCAGCGGCGACACCACCGGCTACGTGCCCACCGGCAGCTTCGGCGACTACACCGACGAGGACTTCGAAAAGCCCCGCAAGGGCCGCAGGTGGGTCAAGCGGAGCCTCTACACCCTGCTGGTGCTCGCCGTGATCGGCGGCGGCGCCTACGGCGGCTACCGCTGGACCCAGACGCAGTACTACGTCGGTGCCAACGGCGACCACGTGGCGCTGTACCGCGGCATCAGCCAGGACCTCGCCTGGGTGAATCTCTCCAAGGTGCACAAGGACCACCCCGAGATCGAACTCAAGTACCTGCCGCCCTACCAGCAGAAGCAGGTCAAGGCGACGATCGCCGAGGGCGGACTGCCGGACGCCGCCTCGAAGATCGACGAGCTCGCGGTGCAGGCCTCGGCGTGCGAGAAGCAGGCCGCCCGGGAGAAGGCCGAGAGCGAGAACAAGACCAGCAGCCCCAAGGGAACCGCCACGAACTCGCCGGCGTCCAAGGGGACGCCCGACCCGTCGAACACCAAGTCGCCGGACAAGTCCAAGACCGCACCCACTCCCAACCCCGGCCCCAGCCTCTCGGAGGAGGAGCAGAAGGTCGTCTCGCTGTGCGGTAAGCAGCAGTAGGCAAGCCGTGAGGGGCCCTGTCACACGATGAGCAGTACTACCAACACGTCGACGCACCACACGTCCACGATCGGCTCGATCGGCACGCCGAGCCGCCGCAACACCGAGCTGGCGCTGCTGCTGTTCGCGGTCGCCATCCCGGTGTTCGCCTACGCCAACGTCGGCCTCGCCATCAACGACCAGGTGCCGCCCGGGCTGCTCGGCTACGGCGTCGGCCTCGGCCTGCTGGCCGGCGTCGGGCACCTCGTGGTGCGCAAGTTCGCCCCGTACGCGGACCCGCTGATGCTGCCCCTGGCCACGCTCCTCAACGGGCTCGGCCTGGTCGTCATCTGGCGTCTGGACCAGTCCAAGCGGCTCCAGGCACTGCCCACCTTCGTGTCGGCCGCCCCCAGACAGCTGCTCTACACGGCGCTGGGCATCGCGCTGTTCGTGGCCGTCCTGGTCTTCCTCAAGGACCACCGCGTCCTGCAGCGCTACACCTACATCTCCATGGTCGCCGCGCTGGTCCTGCTCGTCCTGCCGCTCGTCCCGGGTCTCGGCGCCAACGTCTACGGCGCCAAGATCTGGATCTCCATCCCCGGCCTGGGCACCCTCCAGCCCGGTGAGTTCGCCAAGATCGTGCTGGCGGTCTTCTTCGCCGGCTACCTGATGGTCAAGCGGGACGCGCTCGCCCTGGCCAGCCGCCGCTTCATGGGCCTGTACCTGCCCCGCGGCCGCGACCTCGGCCCGATCGTCGTCGTCTGGATCATCTCCATCCTGGTCCTGGTCTTCGAGACCGACCTCGGCACCTCGCTGCTGTTCTTCGGCATGTTCGTCGTCATGCTGTACGTCGCCACCGAGCGCACCAGCTGGATCGTCTTCGGTCTGCTGATGTCCGCCGCCGGCGCGGTCGGCGTCGCCTCCTTCGAACCGCACGTCCAGCAGCGCGTCCAGGCCTGGCTCAACCCGCTGCACGAGTACAAGCTCAGCCAGCAGGGCGTGGTCGGCCACTCCGAGCAGTCCATGGAGGCCCTGTGGGCCTTCGGCTCCGGCGGCACCCTGGGCACCGGGCTCGGCCAGGGCAACTCGGACCTGATCAAGTTCGCCGCCAACTCCGACTTCATCCTCGCCACCTTCGGCGAGGAGCTGGGGCTCGCCGGGCTCATGGCGATCCTGCTGCTCTACGGGCTCATCGTGGAGCGCGGCGTGCGCACCGCCCTGGCCGCCCGCGACCCGTTCGGCAAGCTGCTCGCCGTCGGCCTGTCCGGCGCCTTCGCGCTGCAGGTCTTCGTCGTCGCCGGCGGTGTGATGGGCCTCATCCCGCTGACCGGTATGACGATGCCCTTCCTGGCGTACGGCGGTTCCTCCGTCATCGCCAACTGGGCCCTCATCGGCATCCTGCTGCGCATCAGCGACACCGCGCGCCGCCCGGCCCCGGCCCCCGCTCCCAACCCCGACGCCGAGATGACCCAGGTGGTCCGCCCGTGAACAAGCCCCTGCGCCGCATCGCGATCTTCTGCGGGCTGCTGGTCCTCACGCTGCTCATCCGCGACAACTGGCTCCAGTACGTCAAGGCCGACAGCCTCAAGGACGATCCCCTCAACCGCCGGGTGGCCATAGCCCGTTACGCCACCCCGCGCGGCGACATCATCGTCGGCGGCACCCCGATCACCGGGTCGGCCAAGACCTCCGGGGACAACTACAACGACTTCGCGTACAAGCGCACGTACAAGGACGGCGCCATGTGGTCGCCCGTCACCGGCTTCGCCTCGCAGGCCTTCGGTGCCACGCAGCTGGAGTCCATCGACGACGACTGGCTCACCGGCGACGACGACCGGCTCTTCTTCCGCAACACGCTCGACATGATCACGGGCAAGAAGAAGCAGGGCGGCAACGTCGTCACCACGCTCAACGCCGCCGCGCAGAAGGCCGCCTACCAGGGCCTGTCGAAGGTCGGCGGCAAGGGCGCCGCCGTCGCCCTGGACCCCGAGACCGGCGCGATCCTCGCCCTGGCCTCCTACCCGTCGTACGACCCCTCGTCCTTCGCCGGCAACCGCGACTCCGACACCAAGGCGTGGAGCAAGCTGCTGAAGAAGAACGACGCGTCCGAGCCGATGCTCAACCGAGCGCTGCGCGAGACCTACCCGCCGGGCTCGACGTTCAAGGTCGTCACCGCCGCCGCCGCGCTGGAGAACGGGCTCTACGACTCCGCGGACCAGAAGACCGACTCCCCGCTGCCCTACACGCTGCCGGACACCACGACCGAGCTGAAGAACGAGGGCAACATCCCCTGCAAGGACGCGACCATGCGCGTCGCCCTGCAGTACTCCTGCAACACCGTCTTCGGCAAGATCGGCGTCGACCTCGGCAAGGACAAGATGGCCGACGAGGCCGAGAAGTTCGGCTTCAACGAGGAGCAGTTCACGCCGACCCGCTCCAACGCCTCCGTCTTCCCCACCAAGATGGACCGCCCGCAGACCGCGCTGAGCTCGATCGGCCAGTTCGAGACGGCCGCGACCCCGCTGCAGATGGCCATGGTCGCCTCGGCGGTCGCCAACGACGGCAAGCTGATGAAGCCGTACATGGTCGACAAGCTCCAGGCGCCCAACCTGGACGTGATGTCGCAGACCGACCCGGAGGAGATGAGCCGGCCGCTCAGCGAGGACAACGCCCAGGTCCTGCAGTCGATGATGGAGACCGTCGTCGAGAAGGGCACCGGCACCAACGCCAAGATCGACGGCGCCACCGTCGGCGGCAAGACCGGTACCGCCCAGCACGGCGTCGACAACAGCGAGAAGCCGTACGCCTGGTTCATCTCGTACGCCAAGATGCCCGACGGCAGCAAGCCGGTCGCCGTGGCCGTCGTGGTCGAGGACGAGAACGCCAACCGCGACGACATCTCCGGCGGCGGTCTGGCCGCGCCGATCGCCAAGAACGTCATGCAGGCGGTCATCAACAGCAAGAAGTGACCCCCGTCACGTCCCCTTCACATCGGTGCACGTTGCGATACCGGTCCTGTATCGGGTGCCGGGAGTGGCCAGGTCACGCAGAGCGAGCCGGGTACCGTAGGCCCGGCAGCACACCGCCTCACCGCACGCGGGTGTGGTCGGGACCGACGGAGAGGGCTGGTAGGTAACCATGGAAGAGCCGCGTCGCCTCGGCGGCCGGTACGAGCTGGGCCAGGTGCTCGGCCGTGGTGGCATGGCCGAGGTCTACCTCGCGCACGACACCCGGCTCGGCCGCACCGTGGCGGTGAAGACGCTGCGGGCGGACCTCGCGCGTGATCCGTCGTTCCAGGCCCGGTTCCGCCGGGAGGCCCAGTCGGCCGCCTCGCTCAACCATCCCGCGATCGTCGCGGTCTACGACACGGGCGAGGACTACGTCGACCAGGTCTCGATCCCGTACATCGTCATGGAGTACGTCGACGGCTCCACCCTGCGTGAACTGCTGCACAGCGGGCGCAAGCTGCTGCCCGAGCGGTCCATGGAGATGACCATCGGCATCCTCCAGGGCCTGGAGTACGCCCACCGCAACGGCATCGTGCACCGCGACATCAAGCCCGCCAACGTCATGCTCACCCGGACCGGCCAGGTCAAGGTGATGGACTTCGGCATCGCCCGTGCGATGGGTGATTCCGGCATGACGATGACGCAGACCGCGGCCGTCATCGGCACCGCCCAGTACCTCTCCCCGGAGCAGGCCAAGGGCGAGCAGGTCGACGCCCGCTCCGACCTGTACTCCACCGGCTGCCTCCTCTACGAGCTGCTGACGGTCCGGCCGCCGTTCGTCGGCGACTCCCCGGTCGCCGTCGCCTACCAGCACGTGCGCGAGGAGCCGCAGCCGCCGAGCGTCTTCGACCCCGAGATCACGCCCGAGATGGACGCGATCGTGCTGCGGGCGCTGGTCAAGGACCCCGACTACCGCTACCAGTCGGCCGACGAGATGCGCGCCGACATCGAGGCCTGCCTCGACGGCCAGCCCGTCGCCGCCACCGCCGCCATGGGCTCGGTCGGTTACGCCGGCTACGGCGACGACCAGGCCACCACCGCCCTGCGCACGGATCAGGCCCCGCCGACCACGATGCTGCCGCCGGTCAACCCGGACGACGGCGGCTTCGGCTACGACGACCGCCCCGACCGGCGCCGCCAGAAGAAGTCGAACACCTCGACGATCCTGCTGGTCGTGGCCGGTGTGCTGGTGCTGATCGGCGCGATCCTCATCGGCAAGTACCTGTTCACCGGCGACGGCGCCAACGACGGCAAGGTCACCGTCCCGAACTTCGTCGGACAGAGCCTCAGCGACGCGCAACAGCAGGCCGACAACGTCGACCTGAAGCTGTCCACCACCAAGAAGCCCTGCGACGACCAGCCCAAGGGCAACATCTGCTCGCAGACCCCGGACGCCAAGTCGGAGGCCGAGAAGGGCGACACCATCGACGTGGTGGTCTCCACGGGCGCGCCCAAGGTGGCGGTGCCGAGCGTGGTCGGCGACAGCCTCGACGACGCCACGTCGAAGCTCGAGGACGACAAGTACCAGTTCAACGTCAAGACGAAGACCAAGGAGTCCTCGGAGGAGCCGAACACCGTCCTCGACCAGGACCCGGCGCTCGGCACCGAGGTCGAGAAGGGTTCCACGATCACCCTGACCATCGCCAAGGCGGAGTCGAAGTCGACGGTCCCGGACGTCACGGGCCAGGACTGCGACACGGCCAAGGGGCAGATGGAGCAGAACGACCTCACCGGCAACTGCACCGAGGTCGAGACCGACGACGCCTCGAAGGTCGGCAAGGTCATCCAGACCTCGCCGCAGGCGGGCACCAAGGCCGACAAGGGCTCCCAGGTCACCATCCAGATCGGCAAGGCGAAGGAGCAGGAGCAGGTCCAGGTGCCGAACGTGATCGGGCAGCGTCTGAAGGCCGTGAAGGAGGCCCTGCAGAACGCCGGTCTGAACGTCGGGACGATCAACGGCTCCCAGGACGACAACGCCTTCGTGATCAGCTCCGACCCCGGACAGGGCAACACGGTCGCCAAGGGCACCACCGTCAACCTGACCACCGCCGGCGGCGGCGGGGGCAACAACAACGGCGGCGGGAACGGCAACGGCGGCGCCAACTTCTTCGGCGGAATCACCGGCACGGCGTTCCGCACGCAGGACTGAGCCCCGCACGGTACGGCGAAGGCCCTGGCACCCGGGAGCGGGTGGCCGGGGCCTTCGCCGTACTGCTTCGTGCCTCGAGCTTCGCGATGCGTGACCGGGCCGGGGCCCTCAGTCGAGTTCCTTCGGCGGGGTGCGGTCGGCGTCGACCTTGTCGACGCGGACCAGCTCGCCCCAGACCACGTAGCGGTACGTGGAGGTGTAGACCGGGGTGCAGGTCGTGAGCGTGATGTAGTGGCCGGGCTTCTTCACGCCCGCCTGCTTCGGCACCGACCCGAGGACCTTGACGTTGTACTTCGAGGTCTCGGGGAGGATCGCGAAGACCTTGTAGACGTACCAGTCGTCCTTCGTCTCGAAGACGATCGGGTCGCCCTTCTCCACCTTGTCTATGTTGTGGAACTTCGCCCCGTGGCCGTCCCGGTGCGCGGCGAGCGCGAAGTTGCCGGTCTTGTCGGTGGTCGGCAGGGTCGCCTTGACGGGGTCCGTGTAGTAGCCGGCCACACCGCCGTTGAGGACCTTCGTGGACGTGCCCCTGCGGACCAGCACCTCGCCGTTCTTCATCGCCGGCACGTGCAGGAAGCCGATGCCGTCCCCGGTGTCCAGGGCGCCGGGGCCCTTGCCGTCCTTGGAGGCGGCCCAGTTGTGGCGGACCTTGTCGGCGCGCTTGTCGGCCTGGCGGTCCGCTATGACGTTGGTCCACCACAGCGAGTAGACGACGAAGAGGCCCAGCACCAGGCCGCCGGTGATGAGGAGTTCGCCGAAGACCCCGACCGCCGTGGCGACCGGTCCGCCGCGGCGGCGCCGGTCGGCGCGGCCGCGGCCCGTACCGGCGTTCCCCGTACCGGCGTTCGCGTCCGGGGCCGGGTCCGGTCCGGTTGACGGCACGTCGGTCCCCTCGTCGCGGCCGGTCGTCGCTCCCACTGCATCCGCCCCGTCTGTTCCGTCTGTTCCGTTGTCCGTACGTCCTGCTTGGCGCGCACACGCTACTGGACGGGCCGCCGCTACTGGACGAGCGCGTCCGGCTTGCCCTTGCTGCGCGGGCGTTCCTCGACCATCTTGCCCCAGACGATCAACCGGTACTTGCTGGTGAACTCGGGCGTGCAGGTCGTCAGCGTGATGTACCGGCCCGCCTTGGTGAAGCCGGAGCCCGCCGGGACGGGGTCGAGGACCGCCGTGTTGGAGGGGGAGGTCACCGGGAGGACCGAGGCCATCTTGTACACGTAGTAGGTGTCCTGCGTCTCCACCACGATCGAGTCGCCCGCCTTGAGGCGGTTGATGTAGCGGAAGGGCTCGCCGTGGGTGTTGCGGTGGGCGGCGAGGCCGAAGTTGCCCGTCTTCGCGTCGGGCATCGCGGTCTTGAGCGTGCCCTCGCCGTAGTGGCCGACCATGCCCTTGTCGAGCACGTTGGTCTTGCTGACGCCCTCGGCGATGGGGGCGACGACGTCCAGCTTGGGGATGTGCAGGATGGCGAAGCCCTGGCCGGGCTCGAACACGCCGGGGGCGCGCTTACCGCTGGCCCAGTCCTGCTGGAGGTGTTCGGCGGCGCTGCCGGCCTCCTGGTGCGCACGGACGTTCGACCACCAGAGCTGGTAGGTGACGAAGAGCAGCATCAGCACGCCGGCGGTGATGAACAGCTCCCCGACGGCCCGGCTCACGAGCACACCGGTCCCCGGCCGCCGGGACCGCGCGGCTCGACGTGCCTCCACGCGGGAGAGCGGGGGTGCTGCGCCGTCGGGCCCCCTACTCAGTTGCTCCGCGGGGCGGCGGCCGTGCCGCTTGGCGGCTTTGCGCCGCTCGGCCCGCCCGCCGACGGCCGCGCCCCCGACCGCGGCGGCCCGCCGCTGCGCCTCGGCGACGGCGGAGGGTCCCAGGGCCATGGTCTCGTCGTCCCCGGCGGCGGCTCGGGGGCCGTCGGCGACCCCCGGCTCCTCGGCCGGCGCCCGCACGCCCACGGGCGACTCGGGCCCACCGTCCACCGGCCGCACGTGCCGCGCGGGACGGGCGCGGAGGGCGTCTCCGGCGGCGGGACCGGCCTGCCCGAGAGCTCCCGGCCCCGCGGCTCCCGGCCCTGCGGCGCCGGGTCCGGGGACGCCGGGTCGGGCGCCGGGTCCCGCCGGGCGGGCCGGTCCAGGGGCCGGGCTTCCGCCGTAGGCGTGCGAGCCGCCGAGACCCGCGGCGGGCCCGACGGGCCCCGTGGGCCCGGCAGGTCCGGCCGACCGGCCGTCCGCCGTCGGTCCGGCCGGACCGGTCCGCCCGGAGGACGGGGCCCCCGGCCCGCCGTAGCCGGACCCGGGGGTGGATCCCGCCGGCCGGCCGTACGCCGGCGCGGACGGCCCCGCCGGCCCCGCGACCGGGGGCAGCGGCCCTCCGTACGGTGCCGCGCCGGGGCCCGGCGGCGTGCCGTAAGGGGGCGTGCCGTGCGGAGGCGTATCGGCGCCGTACGGCGGCAGGAGCGCCGTTTCGTCGGCGGGGTACGGCGGGAACACGGCCGTACCGTCCTCGGCGTACGACGGCCGCACCGTCGTACCGTCGGCGGCGTACGGCGGGAGGACCGCCGTCTCGTCGTACGTGGCCGGGGCCCCGTCCCCGTACCACCGCTGCTGCCCCGCCCCGTAGGGGGAACCCTGGGGGCCGGCGCCGCTCGCGGTGCCGGTGTCCCGCTCGGGGCGCAGCGCGGTCACGCCGTGGCCCTGCCCACCACCGGGGCGAGCCCCGCCGACCGCGCCACGGCCTCCTCGTCGCCGCACTCCGCCAGCCAGTTGGCCAGCATCCGGTGGCCGTGCTCGGTGAGCACCGACTCGGGGTGGAACTGCACGCCCTCGACCGGGAGTTCCCGGTGCCGCAGCCCCATCACGATGCCGTCCTCCGTGCGCGCGGTGACCTCCAGCGCGGCCGGGACCGTCGTCGGCTCGGCGGCCAGCGAGTGGTAGCGCGTCGCGGTGAACGGCGACGGCAGCCCCGCGAAGACGCCCGTGCCGCCGTGCACGACCGGCGAGGTCTTGCCGTGCAGCAGTTCCGGCGCCCGGTCGACCACCCCGCCGTACGCGACCTGCATCGACTGCATGCCCAGGCACACCCCGAAGACCGGTACACCGGTCGCGGCGCAGTGCCTGACCATGTCGACGCAGACCCCGGCCTCCTCGGGCTTGCCCGGGCCCGGCGAGAGCAGCACGCCGTCGAAGCCGTCCTGGGCGTGCGCGGTCGACACCTCGTCGTTGCGCAGCACCTCGCACTCCGCGCCCAGCTGGTACAGGTACTGCACGAGGTTGAAGACGAAGCTGTCGTAGTTGTCGACGACGAGAATGCGCGCGCTCACTGGTTGTCCACCGTCACATCGTTGAAGGGCAGCAGCGGCTCGGCCCAGGGGAAGACGTACTGGAACAGGACGTAGACCACGGCCAGAATCAGTACGAGCGAGAGGAACGCCCGTACCCACGCGTTTCCCGGCAGATGCCGCCAGATCCAGCCGTACATGCCGTCCCTTCCCTCGTACCACGGCACCTGACTCACGCCGCACGGCACCAGACTAACGGCGCGGGGGCCCGGGTTTCCGGGCCTCGGGACCACTTCACCGCCGACGGGTGCGGTTTTACGGGGCCGGCGTCACTCCACGGGCTCGGCGTAGTGCAGGTCCACCGTGCCGTTGTAGCCGGGCAGGGTGACGGTTCCGTCCTCGGTGACCTTCCAGCCGAGCCCGTAGACGTTGACGTAGACCATGTAGTTCTGGATGGCGGGGGAGGCGGCGAGGGCGTCCTGGAGCTTCTCCGGGTCGCCGACCGCGGTGATCTTGTAGGGGGGCGAGTAGACGCGGCCCTGGAGGATCAGCGTGTTGCCCACGCAGCGCACCGCGCTGGTGCCGATCAGCCGCTGGTCCATGACCTTGATCCCCTTGGCCCCGCCCTTCCACAGCGCGTTGACGACGGCCTGGAGGTCCTGCTGGTGGATGACGAGGTAGTCGGGCTGCGGCTCGGGGTAGCCGGGCAGCTTGGCCGTGGCGTTGGGCGGGGCGTCGTCGAGGGTGACGGTGACGGCGCCGCCCTTGAGCGGGCGGGTGCCGGCGTTCTTCTCCAGCGCGGAGAGCCGGGCGGAGTCCGCCTTGGAGTCGCCGCCGGCGGTGCGCTTGGCGAGGGACTCGACGTCGTCGCGCAGGCTGCCGTTGGACTCGTCGAGGCGTCCGTTCTTCTGGCTGCGCTCCTGGATGAGGTCGGAGAGTTTCAGCAGCGAGGCGTCGGTGCGGAGGTTGGTGCCCTTGGCCGTGTTGAAGCTGGTGAAGAAGAGCAGCCCGGCGAGCGCGAAGACACCCACCGTGAGCACCCGGGCCGGGGGGAAGCGGCGCGGGCGGGCGGGGACTGAGTCCGCGGAGCCGTCGCAGGGCGCGGCCGGTCCGGCGGATGGCGGGACGGGACCGGCGGACGGCGCGGAGGGGCCCGTTCCGGGGGTGCCGGAACCGGATTCGGGGGAGTCGGCCGAATTGCTCAACGTACCCTTATCTCCTTGGACGCCATGGAAGCACTACGCTAACGGACGCCCGGGGGAGTGTTGAGGGGCCCTGGTCCGACCCCTTGTACGCTGCTCCGGACCTGCCCCCGTTTCCCTGCGCGGCCACGCAGCGCATCGACAGGAGAGACCCTCGTGCCGAAGTCACGTATCCGCAAGAAGGCCGACTACACGCCGCCCCCGTCGTCGAGGCAGGCGGCCAGCATCAAGCTGACCAACCGCGGTTGGGTCGCGCCCGTCATGCTGGCGATGTTCGTCATCGGCCTGGCCTGGATCGTCGTCTTCTACGTCACCGACGGTTCACTCCCGATCGACGCGCTCGACAACTGGAACATCGTGGTCGGCTTCGGGTTCATCGCCGCCGGGTTCGGCGTCTCCACGCAGTGGAAATGAGGTTGTCCACAGAGTTTTCCACAACCCCGGCGACCAGTGGAAAAAGAACGACGATCTGTGGATAACTCCTCGGCCGTTGACGCCGGTGTGACAGACACACCGGAAGCCGGAAACCTGTTCGCCCCCTGGCTCACCTGCGGAAACTCCGTTCGGTAACAGGGGGCGCGGCTGTTCTCCACGGACCGCACAGGATTCGCCACTCGCTGTGGACAAGGCTGGGTACAACCCGGCGCGCGGCACCCCGTGCGCGCCCCCTCCGGGTGCGCTCGCCGGGGGCCGACGGCTCAGGTGAGCTGCGCGGTTCTGACCACCGTCATGACGATCACGGCGGCCAGCACCAGCGCGCACGTGCCGTACTGGATCAGCGCCCGGCGCTCACGCGGTGCGTGCACCATGGCGTAACCGATCACGACACCGGCGACCAGTCCGCCGATGTGCGCCTGCCAGGCGATGCCGCTCCAGCCGAACGTGAGGATCAGGTTGATCACCAGCAGGGCGATCACCGGACGCATGTCGTAGTTGAGCCGGCGGACGAGCACCGCGGTGGCGCCGAACAGCCCGAAGATCGCACCGGAGGCGCCGAGCGAGGGCTGGTTGGGCGCGGCGAGCAGATAGCTGAGCGCGCTGCCGGCCAGTCCCGAGACCAGGTAGAGCGCGAGGAAGCGGGCGCGGCCGAGGGCCTTCTCCAGCGGGGCGCCGAGCCACCACAGGGACAGCATGTTGAAGATGATGTGCGCGTATCCGCCGTGCAGGAACATCGCGGTCAGCAGCCGGTAGTACTGGCCCTCCGCGACGCCCTCGAGCGGGCTGTAACCGGTGTAGGAGGCCTGGCCGAGCAGTTCGAAGCGGTTGGTGAAGTCGTCGCCGACGCTCTGCTGGACCAGGAAGAGGGCGAGGTTGAGCCCGATGAGGATCTTGGTGACCAGGTTCGGATCGGCGGTGACCGTGCCGCCCGCGAGGGTGCGGGGGCGGGTGACCGCGTGCGGGTGACCGGTGCCGGAACCCTGGCGGACGCACTCGGGGCACTGGAAGCCGACGGAGGCCTCGACCATGCACTCGGGGCAGATGGGGCGCTCGCAGCGGGTGCAGCGGATCCCCGTCTCGCGGTCGGGATGCCGGTAGCAGACGGGCAGTTCCGAGGAGCCGTGCGGGTTCTCCTCGCGCGGCCCCCGCGGGCTGCCTGGCGCCTGGTCCATGCCACTCCCCTTCTCGGGTCCTCTTCGTCCTCCGTACGACGGCGTTCCCCGCCCCCGTGGTCCTACGGACTCTACGGACGGAAGGGGCGCTTGGTTCCCCCGGTCCCCCCGGTTCCCCGGAACCGTCTCCTCAGGACTGCCGGGTCTCCACGACGACGGTCTCCAGGACGACGTCCTCGACCGGGCGGTTGGTGCGGGGGTTGACCGCGGTGAGGGCGATGGCGTCCACGACCTTCTGCCCGGCCGGACCCGCGACCTCGCCGAAGATGGTGTGCTTGCGCGTCAGCCAGGTCGTCGGGGAGACGGTGATGAAGAACTGGGAGCCGTTGGTGTTCGGCCCGGCGTTGGCCATGGCCAGCAGATACGGCCTGTTGAAGGACAGGTCCGGGTGGAACTCGTCGTCGAACTGGTAGCCGGGGTCGCCGGTGCCGTTGCCCAGCGGGTCGCCGCCCTGGATCATGAAGCCGCTCATCACGCGGTGGAAGACCGTGCCGTCGTAGAGCCGGGCGGTGGACTTCTCGCCGGTGGCGGGGTTGGTCCACTCGCGCTCGCCCGTGGCGAGCTCGACGAAGTTCCGGACCGTCCGGGGCGCGTGGTGCGGCAGCAGCCGGATCTCGATGTCGCCGAGGCTGGTCTTCAAGGTGGCGTAGAGCTGCTCGGCCACGATGTGCCTTCCGTTGTGTTCCTGTGCGTGTCCGATCCTCGCACGTCCGGCGCCCCGCGTCCGCCGCTCCGGCCCGTCTTCCGTGACCCGGATGCCCGTCCCCGCCATGCCCGGTGCCCCGTCCGCAGGCATGATCCGTAAAAGGGTGGAAAGTCGAATTACCGTACGCCACCGAGGAGGAGGAACCCGTGACCCGCATCGACAGCGTGCGCGCCGCGACCGGTTCGGCGAAGGACAGCGTGCTGCACGCCGCGGAAGTGGTGGCGCCCTACGCCGACACGGCCAAGGAGAAGGCCGCGCACTACGCGACCGAGGCTCGCGTACGGCTCGCGCCGAAGGTGTCGCAGGCCGCCGAACAGGCCCGCGTCCAGTACAAGGCCCAGCTCGCACCCCGTCTCGAACAGGCCCTCGCCCATGTGCCGCCGAAGGTCGACCAGGCCGCGCAGGAGGCCGCCGCGCGCACCCGCAAGGCCGCCCGGCAGGCCGCCGAGTACTCACGGCCTCGGATCGAGCAGGCGGTGGCCGCGACCGGCCCCGTCCGCGAGGAGGCCGCCGCCCGCTCCGTCGCCGCGCTCGCCGCGCTGCGCGGTCAGGTGTCGCCCAAGGACGTCCGGCGACTGGTCCGCAAGCAGCAGCGCAGGGCCCGCGCCGGACGGCTGGCCAAGGGCATGCTGATCGCCGGCGTCCTGTCCGGCGGTGCCGTCGCCGCCTGGAAGTGGTGGGACAAGCAGGCCAACCCGGACTGGCTGGTCGAGCCGCCCGCCGCGACCGAGGTCCCGGCCGGCGGACCGCTGACGGCGGTCGACGGCAGCGGCAAGTCCGTGCTGGACCCCGAGGTCCAGGCGAAGCAGGCGGAGGACGAAGCGGCGAAGGACCGCGACGACCGCCACTGAATCCGGCTCCGCCCGGGTCCGGTTCTCCGGGCAGGGGTGTGGGGCGGAAGACCTCCGGGTCTTCCGCCCCACACCCCTGCCGTCGTTTCACGTGAAACCACGTGCGCACGGGCCCGTTTACGCCCTCGGTGCGCGATGACGTTTGCAACGTCCCAAGTGCGCGAGTTCCACAGGGAGACCACTAACGGAGTGCTCTCTTCTGGTTACGCGCTTCACGTTGATCCAGCTCACACGGTGAGGGCCCGACCCCGTCGAGGCGCCCGGGCTCCGACCGGGCCACCGGTCCGACCAGTCGGCTTCCGTTCACCGCGTTCCGTATTTGCGCAAAGAAAGCAAACAGTGAGCGCGGAACGCGGCCGCAGGGGCACAAAAGAACCGGCCGGCTGCCCGAAAGGGCAACCGGCCGGCCGCGTGCGTGGAGCCTAGGGGAGTCGAACCCCTGACATCTGCCATGCAAAGACAGCGCTCTACCAACTGAGCTAAGGCCCCGGAGGGGTGGCGTCCGGCCGCCGGAATGCACCTGCCGACGGGCGCCGGGGACCAGAGTACCGGGTCACCCCGGGTATCTCGCAAAAAGAGGGGGGTCCCCGGAAACGACCACGCTCCGTAAGATGCTCGGCGTGGTTCGCTGTAGCGAACCGCAGTCCTTGGGGAAGCGCGATGGGGAGACGCAATGGACGCCGCACAACAAGAAGCCACCGCAAGAGCGCGGGAGCTTCAGCGGAACTGGTACGGAGAGCCGTTGGGGGCGCTCTTCCGTAGGCTCATCGACGATCTCGGTCTCAACCAGGCACGGCTCGCGGGCGTCCTGGGGCTGTCCGCACCGATGCTGTCGCAGCTGATGAGCGGTCAGCGGGCCAAGATCGGCAATCCGGCGGTGGTCCAGCGGGTGCAGCTGCTGCAGGACCTGTCGGGACAGGTCGTCGACGGCAGTGTCAGCGCCGCGGAGGCGACCGAGCGGATGGAGGAGATCAAGAAGTCGCAGGGGGGCTCGGTGCTCAACAACACCACGCAGTCGACGAACAGTTCGGGTGCGCCCACGGTCAAGCGGGTGGTGCGCGAGATCCAGTCGCTGCTGCGCTCGGTGGCCGCCGCGGGCGACATCATCGAAGCGGCCGACACCCTCGCCCCGACCCACCCCGAGCTGGCAGAGTTCCTCCGGGTGTACGGCGCCGGACGCACCTCCGACGCGGTCGCCCACTACCAGTCCCATCAGAACTGACGCCGCCGGCCCGGCCGCCACGCCGACGGCGGGCCGGGCCGAAGGGAGCGCGTCGCACAGTCATGGGTGAGGTCTTCGCCGGACGGTACGAGCTGGCCGACCCGATCGGCCACGGGGGAGTCGGTGCGGTCTGGCGCGCCTGGGACCACCGGCGGCGCCGGTACGTGGCCGCCAAGGTGCTCCAGCAGCGCGACGCCCACGCCCTGCTGCGCTTCGTGCGCGAGCAGGCGGTGCGCATCGACCACCCGCATGTGCTGGCCCCGGCGAGCTGGGCCGCCGACGACGACAAGGTCCTGTTCACCATGGACCTCGTCGCCGGCGGTTCCCTGGTCCACCTCGTCAACGACTACGGGCCGCTGCCGCCCGCGTTCGTCCGCACGCTCCTGGACCAGCTGCTGTCCGGGCTCGCCGCGGTGCACGACGAGGGCGTCATCCACCGGGACATCAAACCCGCCAACGTGCTGCTGGAGGCGACCGGCACCGGCCGCCCCCGGCTGCGGCTGTCCGACTTCGGCATCGCGATGCGGCTCGGCGAGCCCCGGCTGACGGAGACGGACTACGTCGTCGGGACGCCGGGCTACCTCGCGCCCGAACAGGTGCTCGGCAGCGAGCCGGACTTCCCCGCCGACCTGTTCGCCGTGGGGCTGGTCGCGCTGTATCTGCTCCAGGGCGCCAAACCCGACGCCCGGGCGCTCGTGGAGCACTTCGTGGCGCACGGCACGCCCAGCGCCCCCCGGGGCGTCCCCGACCCGCTGTGGCAGGTCGTGGCGAGCCTCCTCCAGCCGGACCCCGCGGCACGGTTCCGCACGGCCACGGGGGCGCGCAGGGCGCTCGCGGCGGCAGCGGAGCTGCTGCCCGCGCCGGGCGACGACGGCCCCGACGAACAGATCGAGATCTTCGACCAACTCGGGCCACTGCCGGAGGGGTTCGGCCCGCAGGGGCCGCTGGGACGGGGCGGGCGGCCCGCCGCGGGGACACCGGCGGGCGGGGCCGTACACCCTGCCGAGGGCGTGCCGACGGGCGGCGGCAGCGGAGCGACGACGGCGGACGGGGCGAGTGGGCCGGTGCCCGCGCGGCCGCTCGTACCTCCGTTGCCGCCGCTGCCGCCGCCGCGGCTGCCGGCCCCGGGGGCGCCGGAGGCGTCGGGCCCGCCGTCCGCGACGCCGTCCGTCACACCGTCCGCAGCGCCGGACGCGGTGGCGCGGCAGGTTCCGCCGCCTCCCGCCGAGGCGCCGGATCCGACTCCCCCGCCGCAGCCGTCGACGCCGTCACCCTCACCGTCATCGTCGGCGTCGCCGTCGCCGGACGGCATGTCGGACACCGGCAGCTTCCACCTCCCTCCCCCACAGCCCCGGCCCGAGCCCGCACCCGCACCGGAACCGACGCCCCCGCCCCCGTCGTCCCCTCTGCACCTCGCACACACCTACGTCCCGACGGCCGGCGTACGGACCGTGCACCAGGCGTACGGCGTCGCGGTCGGCGCCCCGGGCGCCGTCCTGGCGCCGACGGCCGAGCGCCCCCCGGTGGACCGGAGCCCCGGACGGCACGGCCGGCGCGCGGCCCGGCGGCCCGGCCCACCGGCCCGGATCGCCGTGCCGGTGCTGCTCCTCGCGCTCGTGTGCTACGCGGTCGGGTTCTGGGCCCTGACCCGGATCTGACAGCTCGACCCCGTTCGGACGCGGGGCGCCGAAGCCTCTCGCTCAGCCCGTCCCGTACGGCCGCCGCCTGCGGCTCAGCACGGTCCACAGCGCGAGCCACAGCACGAGCAGGCTGCCCGTGCCCAGGCCTCCCGCGGCGACCAGCCGCATCGTGCCGTTCCCCCCGCCGCCGGCCCCGCCGGAACCGGAGCCTCCGCCCGCTCCGGCCGCCGTCTCCTCCCGGGCCCCGCCGGTGACGCCGAAGACGCCGGCCGGCGCCGAGCGCCCCACGTACGCGGGCCCCGGGCGCGCGCTCCCGCTCACCCGTATCCGCAGCGTCAGCCCGAACGGCCCGTCGCCGAACCGGTCCTCGACCGGGGTGCCGAGGTGCACCGCCAGGTAGTACCAGCCCGCGAACCGCATCGCGCCGACCCGGTCCACGGAGGCGTACCGGTTCTCGTACGCGACCGGCGGCAGCGGGCGCAGCGCGGCCGTGGTCTGCTCGCCGCCGTACCCGGTCTCCGCGTCGTCCACCCGGCCGCGCACGGGGTTGTACAGGGACATCGTGAGGGCGGTGCCGAGGAAACCGCCCTCGCCGCCGCCGTCCGTACCGCTGCCGAGTTCGGCGGTGGCGTAGAGCTGCTGCCCCCAGTCGACGGGCACCTTGTAGAAGAGCGTCTGCCCGGGCCGTACAGCGTCCTTCCAGACGCCCCGGCCCAAGGCGCGGGCCTCCGCGAACCCGGCGCCGCCCGCCCGCCGTACCGGGTCACCGAGCACGGGTTCGGGGGAGGCGGAGTTCCAGCTCTCGGGCGCGGTGCCGCCGGCCCCCCGGGGCGCGGGTTCGCTCACGTAGTCGAGTTCGAGGTCCCAGTCGTCGGGGGAGGACGAGGCACCGGCGGTTGTCGAGGCCCCGCGCCGCTCGACGACCGCGTAGTACGCCCCGGCGCCCCGGCACAGGTACGAGCCGCCCTCGCCGGTCAGCCGCGCGGCCCAGGCGGCGACGGGGTGGGCGCTGCGGGTGGGGCCGAAGTGGACGGTGTTGGTGGAGCAGACGTGCCCGTCGGCGTCCTGCACGGAGACCCGCAGGCCGTCCGCGGCCGAGACGCGGGCGCCGGGGCGGGGGACGGCGGTGGCGGAGACGTAGGCGTTCGTACTGGCGTCGAGGTCGAGCCGGTAGGAGAGCGTGGCGTCGTCGGGGAGGGTGCTGCGGTAGGTGCGGCCGGCATCCAGCCGGACGGCGTCCCCGGTACCGGTGGCGCCCCTGACCACCTGGTCGTCGTCCCCGAAGGCGTACGGGTACGAGGCGTCGGCCGGGACCGCGGCCGCGTACGGACCCGCCGCACACAGCGCGGCGGTCAGGGCGGCGCACACGGCGGCCGACGCACCGCGGCGCCGGCGGGCCGGGGGCGCCACGGGCAGCCGCCCGCTCTCCGTACGCCGCCGCATTCCACGCCCCCTCGTCGTCGCGCCCCACCGTGGGCCCCGGCGTGGGCCTCACCGTGGGCCTCGTCGAGCGCCCCACCGCGTGCCTCACCATGGCCCCGGACCGCCGCCCATCCTGCCCCGCACGGCCACCGGTCATCCCCGCATTTCGCACAGGCGGCCGAAACCGTCCCCCGGACCCGCGCCGCCGCGTCGGTTTCCCGGGCCGCAGCCCCCGGACAGCACAAAACCCCGACCGCGTCGGCGGTCGGGGCCTGTTCACGACTGCTGTCCGTCGTACGACTGCTGTCAGTCGGTACTGGTACTGCTCCTCACGAACCCGTGGGCACGGAGTCGGTCGCCTCCGTCCACAGATCCTGCTCGGCGCGATCCGCCTGGATCTGGCGGTACACGAGGAGCCCGCCGATGGCGGCCAGTGCGACCAGGAGAAGCTTCTTCACCGCGCGACCTCGTCTTTCCTTGACGTAGGGGACCTCTGGCGCCCGACTATACACACCGACCGATATCGATCGGTGACCTGCGTCGGCCGCCCACATCTGCCTGTTTTTCGGCCTCTTGGGCAAGTTCCCGGTCCTTCTGCCGCCAACCGGGTGGTGTTCATCCGACGATCGACGCGCCACGGGCGTCGGTCCCCCACTTCGGGATCCGCATACACATCATGAGCAAAGTACGCAAATCGCCCGACCCGAAAGTGAGGGGCCATGGCCCGCACCACGGTCATGAAGCTGTGGACCGCCGTCGTCACCGCCTTCCTGGCGCTGTGCACGACCCTCGGACTGATCACGACGACCGCCGCCGCGGCCGTACCCCGGAGCGAGCCGGCGCGCAACACCGGCGCCACGACGACCGTCGCGACGGTGCCGCAGCCGGCACATCTGGCCAGGCCCTGGAACAGCTCCCTGCCCCCCACGATGAAGCAACGCATCCGCGCCGAGGCGCACGGTTCCTCCCCGTCCTGCCGCCACCGCAGCCCCTCCGACACCACGGTCACGGACGACACGGCCGCCGACGCCCCGGCCGCCCTCCGCACCGCCGAGTCCCCGGCCGCGCACGCGGCCCCGTCGGCCGACGCCGCCCCGCCCGTCCGGCCCCGGCACCCGCTGCAGCGCTGAGCCCGACGCGCAGCCACCGCACAGGACCCGACAGCACCACCGCACACCGACCACCGACCACCGACCGCACCGATCTGCGTACCCGCACAGCAACGCGAAGACCCCGACCAGGCCGGTCGGGGGTCTTCGCGTTGTGTTTGGATCGGATGGCTTGGACGGATCGGACGGATCGGCTCGTATTGGAGCGGTGAGCACCCTTGCCCCAGCCACATGAAGCGAGCGAAGAGAGCGCGGACCGGACGGACGCGCGCCGGGTCCGGCGCATCACCGTCGTCACCGCCGTGCACGGCCCGTCCGCCCGGTTCCTGCCGGACGCCTTCGCCTCGCTGCGCACACAGCGGCTCCCGGACGGCTGGGAGTGGCACTGGCTGATCCAGGAGGACGGCGCGACGGACGAGGTCCGGCGTCACGTCCCGGACGACGAGCGGGTGACGTTCCGCCAGGGCCGCCGCGGCCGGACCGGCGGCCCCGGTGTGACCCGCACGATGGCCCTGGCCCACGCGGACGGGGAGTATGTGAAGGTCCTGGACTCCGACGACCAGTTGACTCCGGGCGCCCTCGCCCGTGACCTGGCCGCCCTGGAGGCCGACCCGGCGCTCGGCTGGGCCACGTCTCGGGCGCTCGACCTCCTCCCCGACGGCTCCACCGTCGGCTTCCCCGGCGACCCCGCGCCCGGCCCGGTCGAGCGGCGGGCCGTCGTCGACCACTGGGCGGCGCACGACCACCGGGCGCAGGTGCACCCGGCGACGCTCTGCGTACGCCGCGACCTGCTGCTGGCGCTGGGCGGCTGGATGGCGCTGCCGGCCTCCGAGGACACCGGCCTCCTGCTGGCCCTCAACTGCGTCGCCCGGGGCTGGTTCACGTCCGAGGTCGGGCTGCTCTACCGCAAGTGGGAGGGCCAGGAGACCGGCCAGGACACGCACACGGACGCGGCGGAGCGTGCCGCGCGGACGGCGGTCGTCGCGGCGAGGGCGCGGGCGCTGGAGGGGCTGCGGTGGCACGGGGGCCTTCCGCGCCCGCGCGGCGAAGCCGCGGACGTCACGGCCCCGCGCCCCTGAAACGGGCGCTGCGCCCCTTGAGACAGGCGCTGCGCCCCTCCCCCTCAGACCAGCCTCTCCGCCTCCACCCGCGAGAAGACGAGCTCCGTCTCGCCCGTGAGGGCGCCGCGCAGGCGAACGGGGGGCTCGGGCCTGCGCAGGGCGCGCGGATAGCTCTCCGCCGCGTAGTCGTTCGGCAGCCGGTACGCATGGAAGCCGTGGTTCCGCATGATCGCCCTCAGCTCGTCGGCGCTGTCGCCGAGCTGGGCCATGCGTTCCGGCGTGACCTCCATGACGACCTCGGCGTCCGGCCGGAGGCGGTCGAGGAGCGGTTCCATGCCCCGGACGACGCCGCCCTCGGCCCCTTCGACGTCCACCTTGATCACGCGGGCGGTGGCGACCTCCTCGGGCCGGAGGAGGTCCGCCAGCGGCACCGCCTCGCTCTCGAACGTGGATTCGGCCGGCCCGTCGTACGGCACGATGCTGTTCGCCCCCATGTTGCGGGAGCTCGCGAGCACGAAGGTCAGCGTCCTCCGGCGGTCGGAGACGGCGGCGTTGACGGCGCGCACGTTGGCGCACCCGTTGAGCCCGGCGTGCAGCAGGACCCGCCGGTGGAAGTCCGGCGACGCCTCGACGGCCACCACCCGCCCCGCAGGACCCACGAGCCGGGCGGCGAGCACCGCGTACACGCCGATGTTGGCCCCGACGTCGACGAAGCCGTCCCCCGGCCGCAGCCGCCCCCGCAGCCAGTGGGCCATGTGCGGCTCCCACTCCCCGAAGAGGTACAGATAGCGCTGGATCAGGTCCTGCGTGTCGACGGCGAACCGGGCCCCCGAGCGCGTCTCGACGAGCCGGCGCCGCGGATGCTCCCGCAGATACGGATTGAGGACGCGCCCGGCCAGCAGCGCCTTCCCGAAGCCGCCCGGCGCGTCCCGCACGTACCGGCGCCCGAGGGTCACCAGCGCCTCGGAGAAGTACCCGCCCATCCCGTCCGCCTCTCCCACGCCCGCCCCTGCCCACACCGCGGCCAGAACGAAGAGCGGGCGCCTCCCGCCTGGGAAGCGCCCGCTCTCTCGATTCTTCTGTGGGGCTAACAGGATTTGAACCTGTGGCCTCATCCTTATCAGGGATGCGCTCTAACCAACTGAGCTATAGCCCCGCCGCGCTCTGCGGTGGTGTGCCGCGCGCTGACTCCTGAAGATTAGCGCACGACGTGGGCAGTCCCAAAATCGATTGCCCGGGACCGCCCCGCACCGCGGACGTGGGGCCACGACCGGCCTATTCGTCCTCCGCCAGCGTCAGCTCGATGCCGCCGACGAAGCCCGCCGAGAGGTTGTAGATGAAGGCGCCCAGCGTGGCCAGCGCCGTCGCGAGGACGACGTCGATGACCGCGATGATCGCCGCGAACATCAGGACGTGCGGCAGCGACAGATAGGCCTGGAGGTCGAAGCCGTTCGACTCGTTCGAGCCGGTGGCCTCGGAGATCGTGCCGCCGACCGTCGAGAAGACGCCCATCGCGTCCATGACCATCCACAGCACCGCCGAGGCGACGATCGTGCAGACGCCGAGCGCGATGGAGAGCAGGAAGCTGACCTTCATCACCGACCAGGGGTCGGCCTTCGACACGCGCAGGCGCGCCTTGCGGGTGCGGGGTGCCGTGGTCGCGCCGGTGCGCGGGCGGCGCACGGCGCCCGCGGGGGGCGTCTGGTAGGCCTGCGGGGGGTGGTAGGGGCCCCCGGCGCCCTGCTGCGGCTGCCGTTCGCCCGGCAGCGGCGAGCCGGCCGGAGCGGGCTGCTCCGCACCGCCGGCGGACCGGCCCTTGCCCTTCTTCTTGCCCGCGGCGCCGCCGGCGGGCTGTCCGGCCCGGCCGCCGCCCGTCGCGTACGGCTGGGTCCCCGGACCCCGGGTCTCCGTCACAGTTCCCCCCTGGGGTCCATGAGTCTCCTGGGAGTCGGCCGCATCCGCGGCGGAGCCACGGCCGCCGCCGTCCGTTTCCGTACCCGTGGGGGTACCGGTCGATCCGGCGCCCGTGGCTCCGCTCACGATGACTCACTCCTCGTGCTACTCGGAAGAGGGCGCCTCGCCCTCGTCCGTGCCGGTGGTCGCGGGACCTTCGGCGGTCTCGTCGACGGCCACGTCGCCGTCGACCTCCTCCGCCTCACGTCCCGCCTCGGCGTTGCGAGCGATGCCGACGACGGCATCGCGCTTGCCCAGGTTGATCAGTTGGACGCCCATGGTGTCACGGCCCGTCTCCCTGACCCCGTTGACTCGCGTGCGAATCACACCGCCGGACAGCGTGATGGCGAGGATCTCGTCGGTCTCCTCGACCACCAGCGCGCCGACGAGCTCCCCCCGGTCCTCGACGATCTTGGCGGCCTTGATGCCGAGACCGCCGCGCCCCTGAACGCGGTACTCGTCCACGGGGGTGCGCTTCGCGTACCCGCCGTCCGTGGCAGTGAACACGAACGTACCGGGTCGAACAACATTCATCGAGAGCAACTCGTCGCCCTCGCGGAAGCTCATCCCCTTGACGCCCGAGGTCGCGCGGCCCATGGGGCGCAGCGATTCGTCGGTGGCGGTGAACCTGATCGACTGGGCCTTCTTGCTGATCAGCAGCAGATCGTCGTCCGACGAGACGAGTTCGGCGCCGATCAGTTCGTCGTCACTTCCGTCCTCCCGCTCACGCAGATTGATCGCGATGACGCCACCGGAACGCGGCGAATCGTAATCCTTCAGAGGCGTCTTCTTGACCAGACCGCCCTTGGTGGCGAGCACCAGGTACGGCGTGGCCTCGTAGTCGCGGATGGCGAGGATCTCGGCGATCGCCTCGTCCGGCTGGAAGGCGAGCAGGTTGGCCACGTGCTGCCCGCGCGCGTCCCGGCCGGCGTCGGGGAGCTCGTAGGCCTTGGCCCGGTAGACGCGGCCCTTGTTGGTGAAGAACAGCAGCCAGTGGTGCGTGGTGGAGACGAAGAAGTGGTCGACGATGTCGTCCTCCTTCAGCTTCGCCCCGCGCACCCCCTTGCCGCCGCGCTTCTGGGCCCGGTAGTCGTCGGTCTTGGTCCGCTTGACGTAACCGCCGCGGGTGACCGTGACGACGATGTCCTCCTCGGCGATCAGGTCCTCGATGGACATGTCGCCGTCGTAGGGCACCAGCTTGGTCTGCCGGTCGTCGCCGTACTTCTCGACGATCGCGGCGAGCTCCGCGCTGACGATGCCGCGCTGGCGGACCGGCGAGGCCAGGATCTCGTTGTACTCGTTGATCTTGGCCTGGAGCTCGTCGTGCTCCTGGACGATCTTCTGGCGCTCCAGGGCGGCCAGTCGGCGCAGCTGCATCTCCAGGATGGCGTTGGCCTGGATCTCGTCGATCTCCAGGAGGTTCATCAGGCCGCCGCGCGCGACCTCGACGGTCTCGCTGCGCCGGATCAGCGCGATGACCTCGTCGATCGCGTCCAGCGCCTTGAGCAGACCGCGCAGGATGTGCGCCCGCTCCTCGGCCTTGCGCAGCCGGAACCGGGTCCGGCGGACGACGACCTCGATCTGGTGCGTCACCCAGTGGCGGATGAACGCGTCCAGGGAGAGGGTGCGCGGCACGCCGTCGACCAGGGCCAGCATGTTGGCGCCGAAGTTGGTCTGGAGGTCGGTGTGCTTGTACAGGTTGTTCAGGACGACCTTGGCGACCGCGTCCCGCTTGAGGACGATCACCAGGCGCTGGCCCGTGCGGGAGGACGTCTCGTCGCGGACGTCGGCGATGCCGCCGATCCTGCCGTCCTTCACCAGGTCGGCGATCTTCTGCGCGAGGTTGTCCGGGTTGACCTGGTAGGGCAGCTCGGTGACCACCAGGCACTGGCGGTTCTGGATCTCCTCGACCTCGACCACCGCGCGCATGGTGATCGAGCCGCGGCCCGTGCGGTACGCCTCCTCGATGCCCTTGCGGCCCACCACCAGGGCGCCGGTCGGGAAGTCGGGGCCCTTGATGCGCTCGATCAGCGCCTCCAGGAGTTCCTCCTGGGGGGCCTCGGGGTTCTCCAGGCACCACTGGGCGCCGGCCGCGACCTCGCGCAGGTTGTGCGGCGGGATGTTGGTCGCCATGCCGACCGCGATGCCCGCCGAGCCGTTGATCAGCAGGTTCGGGAAGCGGGCGGGCAGGACGGTCGGCTCCTGGGAGCGGCCGTCGTAGTTGTCCGTGAAGTCGACGGTCTCCTCGTCGATGTCGCGGACCATCTCCATCGACAGCGGCGCCATCTTGCACTCGGTGTACCGCATGGCCGCCGCCGGGTCGTTGCCCGGGGAGCCGAAGTTGCCGTTGGAGTCCACCAGCGGCATCCGCATCGACCACGGCTGCGCGAGGCGGACCAGCGCGTCGTAGATCGAGGAGTCGCCGTGCGGGTGGTAGTTGCCCATGACGTCGCCGACGACGCGGGCGCACTTGTAGAAGCCGCGCTCGGGGCGGTAGCCGCCGTCGTACATCGCGTAGAGCACGCGGCGGTGGACGGGCTTGAGCCCGTCCCGCACATCGGGCAGCGCACGCGAGACGATGACGGACATCGCGTAGTCGAGGTAGGAGCGCTGCATCTCCGTCTCGAGCCCGACGGGCTCGACACGCTGGGCGATGACGCCGCCCTCTTCAGGGGTGACGGGAGTGTTCTCGTCGGCCATTGCTGGTGAAGATCCTTCCTTGTGCGGTCAGCTGAGACCGACTCAGATGTCGAGGAACCGGACGTCCTTGGCGTTGCGCTGGATGAACGCGCGCCGGGCCTCGACGTCCTCACCCATGAGGACGGAGAAGAGGTCGTCCGCCTGCGCGGCGTCGTCGAGGGTGACCTGGCCGAGGACGCGGTGGTCGACGTCCATCGTGGTGACCCGCAGCTCCTCGGCGTTCATCTCGCCCAGGCCCTTGAAGCGCTGGATCGAGTCGTCGCGCACGCGCTTGCCGTTGTTGCGGCCGAGCTCGATCAGCGCGTCGCGCTCGCGGTCGGAGTAGGCGTACTCGAAGTCGTCCCGGCCCCACTTGATCTTGAACAGCGGGGGGCGGGAGAGGAACACGTGTCCGGCCTCGACGAGCGGGCGCATGAAGCGGAAGAGGAACGTCAGCAGCAGGGTGTTGATGTGCTGGCCGTCGACGTCGGCGTCGGCCATGAGGATGATCTTGTGATAGCGGAGCTTCTCGATGTCGAAGTCCTCGTGCACACCCGTGCCGAAGGCGGAGATCAGCGCCTGGATCTCCTGGTTCTGCAGGATCTTGTCGATCCGCGCCTTCTCGACGTTGAGGATCTTGCCGCGGATCGGGAGGATCGCCTGGTACTGCGGATTGCGGCCGGACTTGGCCGAGCCGCCGGCGGAGTCGCCCTCGACGATGAAGATCTCGCACTTGGTCGGGTCGTTGGACTGGCAGTCCGACAGCTTGCCCGGCAGCGACGCCGATTCGAGCAGGCCCTTGCGGCGGGTCAGGTCGCGCGCCTTGCGGGCCGCCACGCGGGCGGTGGCCGCCTGGATGGACTTGCGGATGATGTCCGCGGCCTCGTTGGGGTTGCGGTCCAGCCAGTCGGTCAGGTGTTCGTGCACGACCTTCTGGACGAAGGTCTTCGCCTCGGTGTTGCCCAGCTTGGTCTTGGTCTGGCCCTCGAACTGGGGCTCGCCCAGCTTGACCGAGATGATCGCCGTGAGGCCCTCGCGGATGTCGTCGCCCGTGAGGTTGTCGTCCTTCTCGCGCAGCAGCTTCTTGTCGCGCGCGTACCGGTTGATCAGACCGGTGAGCGCCGCGCGGAAGCCCTCCTCGTGCGTGCCGCCCTCGTGGGTGTGGATGGTGTTGGCGAAGGAGTACACGCCCTCGCTGTAGCCGTTGTTCCACTGCATCGCGACCTCGACGGACAGCATCCTGTCCTTGTCCTCGGCCTCGATGTCGATCACGGAGGGGTGGACGATGTCGCCCTTGCGCGCGTTCAGGTACTTCACGAAGTCGACGATGCCGCCCTCGTAGTGGTACGTGACGGACTTGACCTCGTCCTTCTCGTCGGCGCCCGCCTCGTCCGCCCCGGCGGTGGCCTTGGCCGACTCGCGCTCGTCCGTGAGCCGGATCGTCAGGCCCTTGTTGAGGAACGCCATCTCCTGGAAGCGGCGCGACAACGTCTCGAACGAGTATTCGGTGGTCTCGAAGATGTCGCCGTCGGCCCAGAACGTCACCGAGGTGCCGGTCTCCTCCGTCGCCTCGTTCCTGGCGAGCGGGGCGGTCGGGACACCGAGCTTGTAGTCCTGCGTCCAGCGGTGGCCGTCGGTGCGCACCTCGACGGCGACCTTGGTGGAGAGCGCGTTCACCACGGAGACGCCCACACCGTGCAGACCGCCGGAGACCGCGTAGCCGCCCCCGCCGAACTTGCCGCCCGCGTGCAGCACCGTCAGCACGACCTCCACGGCCGGCTTGCCCTCGGAGGGGACGATGCCCACCGGGATGCCGCGGCCGTTGTCGACGACCCGGACGCCGCCGTCGGCGAGGATCGTGACGTCGATCGTGTCCGCGTGACCGGCCAGCGCCTCGTCGACGGAGTTGTCCACGACCTCGTACACCAGGTGGTGCAGACCGCGCTCACCGGTGGAACCGATGTACATGCCGGGTCGCTTGCGGACCGCGTCAAGACCCTCGAGCACGGTGATGGCGCTGGCGTCGTACGCGGGCGGGACCTCGCCGGCGGCGGAGCCGGGGGAAGAGGTCGGGCCCGGGTCGTGCGCGCCGGCGTCGGTGGACGGGATGTTCTCGTTGGGGTTGCCGGAATCGGCCACGAAGCGCCCTTTCTGGCACAGCACAAGCCAAACTCTCGGCGGGTGACCGGAGCGGCTGCGGCATGTTGCGTTGGTAAGCCTTGCTCAGCGTTGCTCGGTGTGTGCTGGTGTGTGCTCGGTGTGTGTCCCACAAGTGGGGCGGGATTGCTTCCAGTCTACCGGTAGCGCCGACAGTGATGGGGGTTTGCCGGTACCTGGGTTCGCATGTGCCGCCCTCAACCGGGCTCGGCCGACTCCCCATATTCGGAACGGGGCTCCAAGAGGCTCACAGCGGCACTCAGCGCTTCCGGGTGTCAACCCTCCGCAAGAGGGTCCGCAGGGGCCCGTTCGCAACCGCGTTCGTTCCGTTTTCCGGGCCCTGACGTGCGCTTTCGCGGCATTGGTACCGGGTTGGTGCCGGGTCGGGGAGGGCGTACGGCCGCCGGATCGCGCCGGCGGGCGGCTCGGCCGGCGCGGGGCGCCCGCGCGGGCGTGCGAGCACCGGCCACGAGCACGACCCGCTCCCGGCCGGAAAGACGTGACACAGCTCACCCGTAGGTATCGCCCGGGCCGGTGCTCCCGGGGGCGCGCAACGGCCCGTAACGGCGGGCGGGACCGCCGGGACCCTGCACCTTGATCAGCCGGACGGTGCCCTGGCCGAGGTCCTGGTTGAGGCGGGCCAGCAGCTGGGGGGCGAGCAGCCGCAGATTGGTCGCCCACGCCGTGGAGTCGCAGCGCACGGTCAGCACCCGCTCGTCCTCGTCGTACCGCTCCGGGACGCAGTGCCTGGCCAGCTCCTCGCCGACGATCGCCGGCCAGCGGCCCATCACGCCGCCGACCGCGGCGGGCGCCTCCCAGCCCCGCTCCGTGATCAGCCGGTTGATGGCGGCGCCGAGCGCCAGGGGGTCGCGGCCGTCCCTGCGCGCGCCGGAGCGCGCGCCGCCCTGGCGCCGGCCGCTCCGCCGTTGCTGCGCCGCCGCCTCGCCGCGCGCGCGGGCCTGCTCCTTGGCGGCGCGCAGGGCGACGCGGGCGAGGTCGACGCCGGAGGGTTCGGGAGAGGTGCCGGGGGCCCCAGGGGGGCCGGGGATGCTGCCCGGCCGTGCGCCGGGTGGTGTGCCCGGCTGTGTGCCGGGGGCGGGCTCGTCCGTCGTCATGCGCGCTCCACCGTTCCCCCGGACACGGCGTACCGCGCCCCCGCCAGCACATGCGGTACGTCGTCGTCGACCGCGGCGGTCACCAGTACCTGCTCGCCGGGCGCGACCAGTTCGGCCAGCCGCTCGCGGCGCCGGACGTCCAGCTCGGCGAAGACGTCGTCGAGGACGAGCACCGGCTCGTTGCCCTCGGCCCGCAGCAGGTCGTACGACGCCAGTCGCAGCGCCAGCGCGTACGACCAGGACTCGCCGTGCGAGGCGTACCCCTTGGCGGGCAGCTGCCCGAGCTTGAGCAGCAGGTCGTCGCGGTGCGGGCCGACGAGCGTCACGCCGCGCTCGATCTCCTGCTTGCGGGCCTCGGCGAGCGCCGCGAGGAGCTGTTCGTGCAGGTCCTCACGGGTGTGCGCCTCGCCGGGCGCGGACGGCTTGTACTCCAGTCCGACCGGGCCGCCGCCGGGCGCGAGCTGTTCGTACGCCTTGTCGGTGAGCGGGCGCAGCGCGGCGATCAGGTCCAGTCGCCGGGCGAGCAGTTCGGCGCCCGCGCGGGCCAGGTGCTGGTCCCACACGTCGAGCGTGGACAGGTCCAGGGAACGGCCGCCGTGCCGCCGGGCCAGCGCGGCCGACTTCAGCAGGGTGTTGCGCTGCTTGAGCACCCGGTCGTAGTCGGAGCGCACCCCGGCCATGCGCGGGGAGCGGGCGGTGATCAGCTCGTCCAGGAACCGCCGGCGCTCCCCGGGGTCGCCCTTGACCAGCGCCAGGTCCTCGGGCGCGAACAGCACGGTCCGTACGATGCCGAGCACGTCGCGGGGTCTGACCTGCGAGGACCGGTTGATGCGGGCGCGGTTGGCCCGGCCGGGGTTGAGCTCCAGCTCGACCAGCTGCTGCCGCTCGCCCTGCCGGACCTGGGCGCGCACGATCGCCCGCTCGGCTCCCATGCGCACCAGGGGGGCGTCGGAGGAGACGCGGTGGGAGCCGAGCGTGGCGAGGTAGCCGACGGCCTCGACCAGGTTGGTCTTGCCCTGGCCGTTGGGGCCGACGAACGCCGTGACGCCCGGGTCGAGCGGGACCTCCACGTGCGCGTAGGAGCGGAAGTCGGCCAGCGACAGATGCGTGACGTGCATGGTCGTTCGCCGACCTCCCCAGCCTTCGGGTGCTGCTTGCTTCTCTTCCGGCGTCCGCCGGGCGCCTGTTCCGGCGGTGCTACTTCTTCTCCACCGCGTGGCCGCCGAACTGGTTGCGCAGCGCGGCGATCATCTTCATCTGCGGCGAGTCCTCCTGCCGGGAGGAGAACCGCGCGAACAGCGAGGCCGTGATCGCGGGCAGCGGCACGGCGTGGTCGATGGCGGCCTCCACGGTCCACCGGCCCTCGCCGGAGTCCTGCGCGTACCCCTTCAGCTCCGCCAGATGCTCGTCCTCGTCGAGGGCGTTGACCGCGAGGTCGAGCAGCCAGGAGCGGATGACGGTGCCCTCCTGCCAGGAGCGGAAGACCTCGCGCACGTCCGTGACCGAGTCCGCCTTCTCCAGCAGCTCCCAGCCCTCGGCGTAGGCCTGCATCATCGCGTACTCGATGCCGTTGTGGACCATCTTCGCGAAGTGGCCTGCGCCGACCTTGCCGGCGTGCACGGCGCCGAAGTCACCCTCCGGCTTGAGCGCGTCGAAGACCGGCTGGACCCTGGCGACGTGCTCCGCGTCGCCGCCGTACATCAGCGCGTAGCCGTTCTCCAGGCCCCACACGCCGCCGGAGACGCCGCAGTCGACGAAGCCGATGCCCTTGGCGGCCAGCTCCTCGGCGTGCTTCTCGTCGTCCGTCCAGCGGGAGTTGCCGCCGTCCACGACGATGTCGCCGGGGTCGAGCAGCTCGGCCAGCTCGTCGACCGTGGACTGGGTGGGGGCTCCGGCCGGAACCATCACCCAGACCACGCGCGGGGCCTCCAGCTTGCCCACCAGCTCCTGGAGGCTGTGGACATCGGCGAGGTCCGGGTTGCGGTCGTACCCGATGACGGTGTGACCGGCACGGCGTATGCGCTCGCGCATGTTGCCGCCCATCTTGCCGAGGCCGACGAGACCGAGCTCCATCAGTTGTTTTCCTTAGGTTGCGACGTGGCAGGGAGGCACTCGTGTGCCGCGCCCGAGCCTAAACCCGGACGCGCCCGCACATCCGTGGGCATACGCGCTCAGACGTAGCCGTCACCTGGGGTTTCGCCGGTGGAGTCCGGAGCCGACCGCGCGGGGCGGCGGGCGACGGGCCGGGCCGCTGGGCCGGGTGCGGCCCGGCCCGGGAGCCTCAGCCGCTCAGCCGCACCGGCATACTGCGGTCTTGTGGGGGGACGACCCCCACACCCCCAGCCGTCGGCCGCGTGACTGAGCCGCACTCAGCCGCTCAGCCGCACCGGCATGATCAGGTACTTGTAGGCCTCGTCCGCCTCCGCGTCCAGCGCCGGCTTGCCGCTGAGCAGCGCCGGCTTCGTGGACGTCGTGAAGGAGAGCTGGGCGACCGGGGAGTCGATCGCGCTCAGGCCGTCCAGCAGGAACGTCGGGTTGAAGGCGATCGAGATGTCGTCGCCCTCCAACTGGGCGTCGACCCTTTCCACAGCCTGTGCGTCGTCGCTGGAGCCGGCCTCCAGGATCAGCACGCCCTGCTCGAAGCTCAGCCGCACCGGGGTGTTGCGCTCGGCGACCAGGGCCACGCGCTTGACGGCCTCCACGAAGGGGGCGGTCTCGATCACGGCGACGCTGTTGAACTCCGTCGGGAACAGCGTCTTGTACTTCGGGAGGTCGCCCTCGAGCAGCCGCGTGGTCGTACGGCGGCCCGCGCCCTCGAAGCCGATCAGGCCCTCGCCCGCACCCGAGCCGGACAGCGCCAGGATGACCTGGTCGCCGCTGGTGAGCGCCTTGGCGGTGTCCTGGAGCGTCTTGGCGGGCACCAGGGCGACCGCGGAGATGTCGGGGTTCTCCGGCTTCCACAGGAACTCGCGGACCGCGAAGCGGTAGCGGTCGGTGGAGGCCAGCGTCACCGAGTCGCCCTCGATCTCGATGCGCACACCGGTGAGCACCGGCAGCGTGTCGTCGCGGCCGGCCGCGGTGGCCACCTGCTGCACGGCGGAGGCGAAGACCTCGCCCGGGACCGTGCCCGTGGCGTTGGGCATCTGGGGCAGCGAGGGGTACTCCTCCACGGGCAGGGTGTGGAGGGTGAAGCGCGAGGAGCCGCACACCACCGTCGCCCGTACACCGTCTGTGGAAATCTCCACCGGCCGGTTGGGGAGGGCGCGCGAGATGTCGGCGAGCAGCCGGCCCGAGACGAGGACCGTGCCCTCCTCCTCGACCTCCGCCTCCACCGACACCCGTGCGGAGACCTCGTAGTCGAAGCTGGACAGGCTCAGCGCCCCGTCCTCCGCCTTCAGCAGCAGGCCCGCGAGGACCGGCGCCGGCGGACGGGCCGGGAGGCTGCGCGCCGCCCAGGCCACTGCCTCCGCGAGTACGTCGCGTTCCACCCGGATCTTCACCGTTGCCGCCTCCTGCTGTTGCCGGCGTCTGTCGCCCTGCTGGCCTTCGTCTGGTCGCGGTGTCGTCGGCCCCTGCCGGGGGAAGAGCACCGGGGAACAGTCTGACGCACGGCACTGACAGTAGGTGCCCCTCGGGGTCAAGTCGTGACGAGGGGCGGTCGGGCAGCCGAGGGGCAGTTGTGCACAGGACCCGCTTCGAAACGGATTCCCCGCTCTAACTGGTTGGGAGTAGTAGTAGGGCCTGTGGATACCGTGGATAACCTCGTTTTCCCAGCTCAGAGCGGGAATTTTGTCCACTGCCCCTGTGGGTGGCACCCGTGGAAAACCGGGGGTCCCTGTGGAGAACAGAAAGTTCTGCACACACCGTGCACAGGGAGGGCCGACTTCTCCCCAGACGCGTCCCCAGTTTTACCCGGGTTACCCACAGCCCAACCCGGCAGCTTCCTGTGACCTGTTTCACTCGACACGGTGAGAGGCGCCGTCGGCTTGCCGAACAGTGGACAGGGATGTGGAGAAACCGCCGTTCGCTGGGGACAACGTGCCCGCGCCTGTGGGTTGCCCGTGGACAACCGTGTCCCCAGCCTGTGGATCCCCGCTCTGTCCACAGCCTGTGGAGATCGTTCGTCCACGAATCCACAAGGTACTGACCTGCGGTGATCCACTGCGGGCGGGGGTGCCTGTGGACACAGTAGGGACAACTTCGCGGTCCCCAGGGTGTGGACGCGAAAAACCCGCCGAATCTGTGGAGGAAGGCCGTAACCCCGGGGCGGATTCGAACACCGCGAACGCGGGTGCGGGCGGGGCAAGCCGTGCGGGAGCCGGGGTGTGCGCGGGCCGCGGGGTGAGGAACGGTCCGGCACGACGACGAGGGCGCCCCCGGGAACCGGTCCCGGGGGCGCCCTCGTACGTCGTCGGCCGGCGTCAGTCGCCGTTCTTGATGCGGTTGGTCAGCTCGGTGACCTGGTTGTAGATCGAGCGGCGCTCGGCCATCAGCGCGCGGATCTTGCGGTCGGCGTGCATCACGGTCGTATGGTCGCGGCCGCCGAACTGGGCGCCGATCTTCGGCAGCGAGAGGTCCGTCAGCTCCCGGCACAGGTACATCGCGATCTGCCGGGCGGTGACCAGCGCACGGCCGCGCGAGGTGCCGCACAGGTCCTCCACGGTGAGGCCGAAGTAGGCCGCCGTCGCCGCCATGATGGCCGGGGCCGTGATCTCCGGGGCGGTGTCCTCGCCGCCCGGGATCAGGTCCTTGAGGACGATCTCGGTCAGCCCCAGATCGACCGGCTGCCGGTTGAGCGACGCGAACGCCGTCACCCGGATCAGCGCGCCCTCCAGCTCGCGGATGTTGCGCGAGATGCGGGAGGCGATGAACTCCAGAACCTCCGGCGGGGCGTTGAGCTGCTCCTGCACCGCCTTCTTGCGCAGGATCGCGATGCGCGTCTCCAGCTCGGGGGGCTGGACGTCGGTGATCAGGCCCCACTCGAAGCGGTTGCGCAGCCGGTCCTCCAGGGTGACCAGTTGCTTGGGCGGCCGGTCGGAGGAGAGCACGATCTGCTTGTTGGCGTTGTGGAGCGTGTTGAAGGTGTGGAAGAACTCCTCCTGCGTCGACTCCTTGTCCGCGAGGAACTGGATGTCGTCGACGAGCAGGATGTCCATCTCGCGGTACCGCTTGCGGAAGCTGTCGCCCTTGCCGTCGCGGATGGAGTTGATGAACTCGTTGGTGAACTCCTCCGAGCTCACGTACCGCACACGCGTGCCCGGGTACAGGCTGCGCGCGTAGTGCCCGATGGCGTGCAGCAGGTGCGTCTTGCCGAGCCCCGACTCCCCATAGATGAAGAGGGGGTTGTACGCCTTCGCCGGTGCCTCGGCGACGGCGACCGCGGCCGCGTGCGCGAAGCGGTTGGAGGCGCCGATGACGAAGGTGTCGAACAGGTATTTGGGATTCAGGCGTGCGGTGGGCTCACCCGGGCCGGTCGCCGGGGCCGGCTGGGCCGCGAGCGGGCCGGGGGCGCCGGTGGTGGGCAGATGGGGGCCGACCGGCCCGCCGCGGTGCACATGGCCGGTGCCGGCCGGCTGCTCGGGCAGCTCGCGGCGCTGACCGTAGTCGGGGCGCTGCTGCTCGTGGTCGGGGCGCGCCTGGTCGTAGTCGCCGCGCGGGGCGTCGTACTCCGGGCGCTGCTGCTCGTAGGACGGGCGGTCGAGCGAAGGGGTGCGGTAGTCGGGGGCCGGTGAGGCGTACGGGTCGCGCTCGGGGAAGCCGAGCCGCTGCTGCTGCCAGCCGTAGTCGTCCTGCGGGCGCGGCCAGGCACCGGGCTCGGGGCGCTGGTACTCGGCGGGGTAGGCGGGGCGTGCGGTCGGCAACTGGTCACCGGGGCCGCCGGGCCCTCCGGGGCCGCCGGTGAGGTGCTCGGGGCGGGGGGCCGTCCGGTGGTCGTCGGCGCGGTGGCGGCCGTAGCCCTCGTATTCATTACGGGAGTCGCGGGAGTCGCGCGGATCACGGGGGTCCCGGGGCTCGCGTGCGTCACGTGTGTCCCGCGTATCCCTGACGTCACGTGCGTCACGGGCGTCACGGGAGTGCGGCTCGTAGCCCTCACGGTTCTCGTACGCGTCCCGGTTCTCGTATCCCTCACGGCTCTCGCGGGCGTGCGCGTCGTAGCCGTCGCGACCGTCCCGGCCCCGGCCCTCGTATCCCTCGCGACCGCCGCGTCCGTCGTAGGCGTCGCGCCCCGGCGTGTCGTAGTCGTACGGCTCCCGGCCGGCGCGCTCCTCGTAGCCGTCGCGGCCCCGGTCCTCGTAGGACTCCCGGCCGCCGCGGTCGTCGTACGCCTCGCGGCCCTGGGGTGCGGGGAGTTCGGGCTCCTCGTAACGGGCCGGGGCGGCGGCCGGCTGCGGGGCCGCGGGCTCGGCGGAGGAGGTGTCCACCGTGATCGCGATCCGGATCGGGCGGCCGCACTCGCGGCTCAGCGTCTCGCTGACGACGGGCGCGAGCCGGCCCTCCAGGACGTTCTTCGCGAATTCGTTCGGTACCGCGAGCAGGGCCGTGTCGGCGACCAGCGCCAGCGGCTGGCAGCGCCGGATCCAGTGCTCGTCCTTCGTCTCGACGCCCTGACCGCGGTCCTCGCCGAGGAGCTGCTCCAGTACTCGTGGCCACACTGCGGCAAGATCAGCAGGTACGTCAGCCACAGGGCACGCTCTCTCACGGGTCCCACGAACGTGTGGTTCGGGAGACGGATCGGTTTGCGACTCGGGTCGGCCGGGGCGGCCGCGGGACCACGCCGGGTGAACGGCGGGAGAAGGGAACGAATCGACAGTCCAGTCACGGTAGTCAGCGCGGCCCGTACGGTTCAAGTTGTTGTCCCCAGCCTGTGGACAGTGTCCCCGAGGGCAGCCGGGTTTGACCCGATGGCGCCGCCGCGCGTACCGTAACCAGGTCGAGTTGTCGATGGCTGCTGCCGCCTGCCTCCGATGGGCATAGATCACCCACAGCGCTCCCACCAGGGCACATGCGGTGATCGGGAGCGGTGCACTCGGGCGTAATGCGAGCTACTCGTGGGCGCACGGTGACAGCCAGGCGACACCCGCCATCCATCGATTCATTACTGGAGCCCCCGAGTGAGCAAGCGCACCTTCCAGCCGAACAACCGTCGTCGCGCGAAGACCCACGGCTTCCGGCTGCGGATGCGCACCCGTGCCGGCCGCGCCATCCTGGCGTCCCGCCGCAGCAAGGGTCGCGCCCGACTGTCCGCCTGATCGCGAACAGGTCATGACGTGCTGCCCACCGAGAACCGGCTGAGGCGGCGCGAGGACTTCGCGACCGCGGTACGCCGAGGACGTCGGGCCGGACGCCCGCTACTCGTCGTCCATCTTCGCAGCGGTGTCACGGACCCGCACGCGCCTGGGGAGAGCGCTCCTCCGACGCGTGCGGGTTTCGTCGTGAGCAAGGCAGTCGGCGGAGCGGTCGTACGGAACAAGGTGAAGCGCAGACTTCGCCATCTGATGCGCGACCGGGTCGACCTCGTGCCCACCGGTAGCCTGGTAGTCGTACGAGCGTTGCCCGGTGCGGGCGACGCCGACCACTCACAGCTGGCCCGAGACCTGGATGCCGCTCTGGGACGGCTCCTGGGAGGGGGCGCGCGATGAAGTACCCGCTGCTGGCACTGATCAAGCTGTACCAGTGGACGATCAGTCCGCTGCTCGGCCCGGTCTGCAAGTACTACCCGTCGTGCTCGCACTATGGCTACACGGCCGTCGACCGGCACGGTGCCCTCAAGGGGACGGCGCTGACCGCCTGGCGCATCCTGCGGTGCAACCCGTGGTCGCTCGGCGGTGTGGACCACGTCCCCGAACGCAAGCGTCCGCGGTGGCACCAGATGCTGCGCAACGCATGGCGCGCACGCAAGGGCGGGACCTCCGCCGCCGAACCGGCCCTCGAGGGACACCTCGTCTCCTCGAGCCCGGCCGCGAAGACCTCGTCCCATGCCCAAGGAGCATGATTAGTGGACACGATTGCCAGCTTCTTCAGCTTTATCACGACACCCGTCTCCTGGGTCATCGTCCAGTTCCACACGGTGTACGGCGCCCTCTTCGGTGCCGACACGGGCTGGGCCTGGGGCCTGTCCATCGTGTCTCTGGTGGTGCTGATCCGCATCTGCCTGATCCCGCTCTTCGTGAAGCAGATCAAGGCGACCCGGGCCATGCAGACGCTGCAGCCCGAGATGAAGAAGATCCAGGAGCGCTACAAGAACGACAAGCAGCGTCAGTCCGAAGAGATGATGAAGCTGTACAAGGAGACGGGTACCAACCCGCTCTCCTCGTGTCTTCCCATCCTGGCGCAGTCGCCGTTCTTCTTCGCCCTCTACCACGTGCTCAACGGCATCGCGACGGGCAAGACGATCGGCGTCATCGACGGCGACCTGCTCGACAGCGCCCGTAAGGCGCACATCTTCGGCGCCCCGCTGGCGGCGAAGTTCATGGACAGCTCGGACAAGGTCGCGGCGCTCGGCGCCACGCTGACCGACGTCCGCGTCGTCACGGCGATCATGATCGTCCTGATGTCGTTCTCGCAGTTCTACACGCAGCGCCAGCTGATGACGAAGAACGTGGACACGACGGTCAAGACGCCGTTCATGCAGCAGCAGAAGATGCTGATGTACGTCTTCCCCGTGATGTTCGCCGTCTTCGGCATCAACTTCCCGGTCGGTGTCCTCGTCTACTGGCTGACCACCAACGTGTGGACCATGGGCCAGCAGATGTACGTCATCCGCAACAACCCCACCCCGGGTTCCAAGGCCCAGGCGGCCTACCTGGAGCGGCTGCACAAGCACGTCACGAACCACGGCAGGACCCGCAACCGCCGGGAGCGCACGATCGTCAAGGCGATCGTCGCCAAGGGGCGCGACCGCAACGAGTTCGAGCGCAAGTTCATCAACGGTCTGAGCAAGGCGGGCCTCGCGGCCCAGCCCGACGGCAACGTGGTGAAGAGCGAGGGCGCGGTCGCCACCCTCACCGCCGAGGACGGCACGCCGACGACCGCGGCTCCCAAGCGCCAGCAGCCCAAGCGGCAGTCCAAGTCCCAGCGTCAGTCGGGCGGCGGTGCGAAGGCGGCCGGCGACACGGCGGGATCCGGTGCGGCCGGCTCCACGGAATCCGGTTCCACGGCCTCGGACGCGTCCGAGACGACGTCGCTGAGCAAGGCGGAGCAGCCGCAGGACGCTCCGCAGACCGCCGCCCGGAAGGCGGCCACCCCGAAGTCCGGCTCCGGCGCCCGCAGCAAGGCGCAGTCCGGGCAGCGCAAGGGCGGCCCACAGCGGCCCAAGTCCCCGTCCAAGAAGTAAGAAGGAGTCCATCCCGTGACGGAAGGCACCACCTCCGCCGCTGCCGAGGGCGCAGACACCCTGACCCGCCTGGAGCAGGAGGGTGAGATCGCCGCGGACTACCTCGAGGGCCTGCTCGACATCGCCGACCTCGACGGTGACATCGACATGGACGTCGAGGCCGACCGCGCCGCTGTCTCGATCATCAGTGACACCGCGAGCCGCGATCTGCAGAAGCTGGTCGGCCGGGACGGCGAGGTGCTGGAGGCGCTCCAGGAGCTGACGCGCCTGGCCGTGCACCGGGAGACCGGTGACCGCAGCCGGCTGATGCTGGACATCGCCGGTTACCGCGCCCACAAGCGCTCCGAGCTCTCGGAGCTGGGCGCCAAGGCCGCGGCCGAGGTGAAGAGCAGCGGCGAGGCCGTGAAGATGAAGCCGATGACCCCCTTCGAGCGCAAGGTGGTGCACGACGCGGTCAAGGCCGCCGGACTGCGCAGCGAGTCCGAGGGCGAGGAGCCGCAGCGCTTCGTCGTCGTGCTGCCCGCCTGATCCGGTACGTACGTCCCTCCGGCCCCGTCTGTTGCGCAGACGGGGCCGGATTTTGTCAGCCTGACATCCCTGATGGTCAGCGCCCGGCGCGCTGAAGCGGTACGGAAGGACGGTCCCCCGTGACGGAGGCAGCGGAGCTCCCCCCGGCGCCCGAGGAGGCGCGCGTGGTCTTCGGCGACCGCTTCGCGGACGCGGTGCGCTATGCGGAACTGCTCGCCGAGGCGGGCGTGCAGCGCGGTCTCATCGGCCCCCGTGAGGTGCCCCGTCTGTGGGAGCGGCATCTGCTGAACTGCGCCGTGCTCTCGGAGGTCGTGCCGGAGTCGGTGACCGTGTGCGACGTCGGCTCCGGCGCCGGTCTGCCCGGCATCCCCCTGGCGCTGGTCCGCGAGGACCTGAAGATCACGCTGCTCGAACCGCTGCTGCGGCGCACCAACTTCCTCACCGAGGTCGTCGAACTGCTGGGCCTGGACCATGTGACGGTCGTTCGCGGCCGTGCCGAGGAGGTCATGGGCCAGCTGCCGCCGGTGCACGTGGTGACCGCGCGGGCGGTGGCACCGCTGGACCGCCTTGCCACCTGGGGCATTCCGCTGCTGCGTCCCTACGGGGAGATGCTGGCGCTCAAGGGTGACGCGGCCGAGGAGGAACTGAAGAGCGCGGCCGTGGCACTGACCAAGCTGGGCGCCGTGGAGACCTCCATCCTGCATGTCGGCGAGGGCGTGGTGGAGCCCCGGTCCACCGTCGTGCGGGTCGAGGTCGGGGAAAGCCCCGGCGGGGTCCGCTTCGCCGCCAAGCGTGCCAAGGCGGCGCGGACGGGAAGGGCGCGTCGGCGTCGCTGACGCATCAGCGCAGCGTCAGCGGCGTGGACGGTGCGGCAGCCATCTGGTGGTGGCCATCCAGCAGTGGCCATGTGGTGGCGGACTTCCGGTGGCGGGTTTCTGAGGGCGTACTCCACCCAAGCAGGCATAGCGCCGCAATACGGAGTGTCGCGAGGGTCTGCCTGCGGCCGCTGTGCATCGTGTTTCACGTGAAACATCGCTCACTGCTGCACGGCATCATCGGCCGCAACCGGGCTGCGGCAGCGCCCCGGGACCGTCGGCCCCTCGGATCCTTGGAGAAAGACACCCCATCGAGCGGTGCCCCGTCGTGTGTCGACGGTGCCGCATCCCCCGGAAGGGGCACGGAGTTTTCCACAAAGGTGGATTTCTCCACAGAACACCAGGCCTCACTGGTTCATGACCCCGAAGGCATGGCAGGCTCTGTTCATCGCGAGTCTGAAGTCGAGGAGAGTGAATCCTTGCGGTCCGACGCCAACATCGCGGGACCGATGGCCGATCCGGTCCCCGGTCCCCGTACCGAGTCGCTCGGGGAGGATGTTTCACGTGAAACACCGCCCCCGATGGACGACACACCCATCGGCCGTGCTGCCCAACTCGCGGTGGAGGCACTGGGACGTGCCGGCGAAGGCCTGCCACGGCCGGAGCAGACCCGTGTCATGGTGGTCGCCAACCAGAAGGGCGGCGTGGGGAAGACCACGACCACGGTCAACCTCGCCGCGTCGCTGGCCCTGCACGGCGCTCGTGTCCTGGTGGTCGACCTCGACCCCCAGGGCAATGCGTCCACCGCGTTGGGCATCGACCACCACGCCGAGGTCCCGTCCATCTACGACGTCCTGGTGGAGAGTAAGCCGCTCGCCGAGGTCGTCCAGCCCGTCCCCGATGTAGAGGGCCTCTTCTGCGCCCCCGCCACCATCGATCTCGCCGGTGCCGAGATCGAGCTGGTCTCCCTGGTGGCCCGGGAGAGCCGGCTCCAGCGGGCCATCCAGGCGTACGAGCAGCCGCTGGACTACATCCTCATCGACTGTCCGCCCTCGCTCGGCCTGCTGACGGTCAACGCGCTCGTCGCCGGCGCGGAGGTCCTCATCCCGATCCAGTGCGAGTACTACGCACTGGAGGGACTGGGCCAACTGCTGCGCAACGTCGATCTGGTGCGCGGGCATCTCAACCCCGCGCTGCACGTTTCGACGATCCTGCTCACCATGTACGACGGGCGGACCCGGCTGGCGTCCCAGGTCGCGGACGAGGTGCGCAGTCACTTCGGCAACGAGGTACTACGGACCAGCATCCCGCGCTCGGTCCGCATCTCCGAGGCGCCGAGCTACGGGCAGACGGTGCTGACCTACGATCCGGGATCGAGCGGAGCCCTCTCGTACTTCGAGGCGGCGCGCGAGATCGCACTGCGCGGCGTCGGGGTGACCTACGACGCCGAGCACGCCCACTTGGGCACAGAGAACAACCAGAACATGGTGGAGGGGATCCAGTGAGCGAGCGACGGAGGGGGTTGGGGAAGGGCCTGGGGGCGTTGATTCCGCCCCCGAGCGGAGGGCTGGGGACACTGCCGCATCCGGAGGAGCCGGTCGTGCCCAGGATGCCTGGGCCGCCCGTCGGGGCCCACTTCGCGGAGCTGCCCTTGGACTCCATCGTCCCGAACCCGCAGCAGCCTCGCAGTGTGTTCGACGAGGATGCGCTCGCCGAGTTGATCACCTCGATCAAGGAGGTGGGGTTGCTTCAGCCCGTGGTCGTGCGGCGCGTCGGTCCTGGGGTGTACGAGGCGCCCGCCGAGTACGAACTCATCATGGGTGAGCGCCGCTGGCGTGCCTGTCATGAGGCGGGGCTGACGGCCATTCCGGCGATCGTCCGGGCCACGGACGACGAGAAGCTCCTCCTGGACGCCCTCCTGGAGAACCTGCACCGTGCTCAGCTGAACCCGCTGGAAGAGGCCGCCGCCTACGACCAGTTGCTGAAGGACTTCAACTGCACGCACGACCAGCTGGCGGACCGTATCGGCCGGTCCCGCTCGCAGGTCTCCAACACGCTGCGCCTGCTGAAGCTTTCGGCCAAGGTCCAGAGCAAGGTGGCCGCCGGTGTGCTCTCCGCCGGTCACGCGCGGGCGCTGATTCCCGTTGAGGACTTGGAGGAGCAGGAGAGGCTCGCCCACCGGATCGTGGCCGAGGGGCTTTCGGTCCGGTCCATCGAGGAGATCGTCAAACTGATGACGGGCTCCGACCCCGCACCGGCTGCCCGCGCCAAGAAGCCCCGGGCGGGCTCGTTGGTCGCCCCGGCGCTGGGTGACCTCGCGACCCGGCTTTCGGACCGCTTCGAGACGCGGGTGAAGGTGGACCTGGGGCAGAAGAAGGGCAAGATCACCGTCGAGTTCGCCTCGATGGAAGACCTCGAACGTATCCTCGCAAGCCTGGCTCCAGGCGAGGGTCCGGTCCTGAAGAGGGCTCCGCAGAACGGCGAGGAGCAGCCGCAGGACTGAGCCGGCCGGTGGTGGAGGGACGTTTCGTTCCGCCGCCACCCGGGCTCGGGCGGATCGTGTCCGGTGCATACCGGAACACGGTCCGCTCTTTGCTTTGCGGCGGTACTGAGGGAATCGCATCGTGGTTACGATGCGAAGAGGGTATGCGCATCCACTGGCCGCCCGTGGCGCAGCGGGCTGGGGAAGCGAGGAACGGCTTTCATGGGGCGTCGGCTCGTACCGCTCACGCTGGACAATCTGCAGGACCTCCCCCAGCGCTGCCGCGCCTGTGTCTTCTGGGAGCTGGACCCCGTCAGCGGTGAGGCCGCGATACAGGGAGGCACGTCCGCCCTGGAGAAGGAGGGCTGGATCTCCGCCGTCCTCCTGGACTGGGGGTCCTGCGGCCGCGTCGTCTACGTGGACGACGCCCCGGTGGGATTCGTGCTGTACGCACCTCCCGCCTATGTGCCTCGCTCCGCGGCGTTCCCCACCAGTCCGGTCTCGCCGGACGCCGTTCAGTTGATCACCGGTTTCGTGCTGCCGGGGTACCAGGGGCAGGGGCTGGGGCGGGTGATGGTGCAGACGGTCGCCAAGGATCTGCTGCGCCGGGGGTTCAAGGCGATCGAGGCCTTCGGCGACGCGCGCTGGAAGGAGCCGGCGTGTCTGCTGCCCGTCGACCATCTGCTGGCGGTCGGCTTCAAGACGGTGCGGCCCCACCCCAGTCACCCACGGCTCCGGCTGGAGCTGCGCTCCACGCTCTCCTGGAAGGAGGATGTGGAGATGGCCCTGGACCGGCTCCTCGGCGCCGTACAGAAGGAACCGGTGCTGCGGCCTCTGTGAGAGTCGTCCCGGCGAGCGCGAAGGGGCCGACCCGTGTGGGTCGGCCCCTTCGATGTTTCACGTGAAACATCGCGCCGGTACGGTCACCGGCGTTGCCGCCTATTCGGCGATGAAGTCCGAGAGGTCCTTGACGATCGCGCCCTTCGGCTTGGCGCCGACGATGGTCTTGGCGACCTCGCCGCCCTGGTACACGTTCAGGGTCGGGATCGACATGACACCGTACTTGGCGGCCGTGGCGGGGTTCTCGTCGATGTTGAGCTTGACGATCTCGATCTTGTCTCCGTACTCCGCGGCGATCGCCTCGAGCGAGGGGGCGATCTGGCGGCACGGGCCGCACCAGGCGGCCCAGAAGTCCACCAGGACAGGCTTGTCGCTCTTGAGGACGTCCTGCTCAAAAGTATCGTCGGTCACGTGCTTCAGGGTGCCGGCCACGGCGGGCTCCTAACTGGTTGGTGCGGTGGGGTTGGGACGGGACGGGGTCAGACAGCGGTCTTCTCGGGCTCGGCCTGCTGCTCGTTGTCGGCGAGGGCCGCGAGGAAGCGCTCGGCGTCCAGGGCGGCGGAACAGCCGGTGCCGGCCGCCGTGATCGCCTGGCGGTAGGTGTGGTCGACGACGTCACCGGCGCCGAAGACACCCGTCTGGTTGGTGCGGGTCGAGGGGGCGTCGACCTTGAGGTAGCCCTCCTCGTCCAGGTCGAGCTGGCCCTTGAAGAGCTCGGTGCGCGGGTCGTGGCCGATCGCGATGAACAGGCCCGTCACCGGCAGCTCCGACGTCTCGCCGGTCTTCAGGTTGCGCAGCGTCAGACCGGCCAGCTTCGGGTCGCCCTTGATCTCGGCGACCTCGCTGTCCCAGACGAACTTGATCTTCGGGTCGGCGAAGGCACGCTCCTGCATGGCCTTGGAGGCGCGCAGCGTGTCACGGCGGTGGACGATCGTCACGGACTTGGCAAACCGGGAGAGGAAGGTTGCCTCCTCCATGGCGGTGTCACCGCCACCGATCACGGCGATGTCGTGGTCCTTGAAGAAGAAGCCGTCACAGGTGGCGCACCACGAGACACCGCGTCCGGAGAGGGCGTCCTCGTTGGGCAGCCCGAGCTTGCGGTGCTGAGAGCCGGTGGTGACGATGACCGCCTTGGCCCGGTGGACCGTGCCGGAGGTGTCCGTGACGGTCTTGATCTCACCGGTGAGGTCGACGGAGACGATGTCGTCCGGGACCAGCTCGGCCCCGAAGCGCTCGGCCTGGGCGCGCATGTTGTCCATGAGCTCGGGGCCCATGATGCCGTCCTGGAAGCCGGGGAAGTTCTCCACCTCGGTGGTGTTCATGAGCGCACCACCCGCGGTGACAGCGCCCTCGAACACCAGCGGCTTCAGCGACGCGCGCGCGGTGTAGAGCGCCGCCGTGTAGCCGGCGGGCCCGGAGCCGATGATGATCACGTTACGGACGTCGCTCACGGCTTCATTCCTCGTCTCTGGAGACTGCAGCTGCGTTGGTTCGGTGGGAGCCTCAGTCCGAGCTCTCACCCCACCCAACGGATCCTAGGCGGCACGCATTCCCGGTGGGTCGGGGGCACTCCGCCCCGGCCCGTGGCGCGGGCACGGACGGCGCCTTGGCGAGGTCTTGCCCTTCGGGTACCCGGGAAACGGCGGTCCACGGAAGGTCCGCTCAGGAGCGCGCGTAGGTCCGCGTCAGGAGCACCTTGCCGGTGCCGACGGAGGCGGACCGCGTGGTGCAGGAGGCGTCCACGAGGTAGGCCGCGACGCGTGAGCTGTCGGTGGCGTCCGGCGTCACCACGAGGTAGACGCGCGTCCCCTTGTAGACGCCCTTGTCGGCGGCGAGGACGGCCTGGTGGCCGTCGACCGCCCGCTCGATGCACATGGGGATGTCGACGGTCGTGCCCCGCAGGGTGGTGTTCGGCTGCATCCCCGTCCCTGCGGACTCGGCCGAGGAGCCCGTGCCGGGATCGGCCTTCCAGGGCTTCGCGCTGGTGCTCGCGGTGCCGTTCTTCTCCGTGCCGAGCAGAGTGGTCACCTGGTCCCGCAGCGACCCTTCGGAGTAGGTGTGGGCCGCGTCGGTGTGCGGCGCCGTCGCGGACGCCACATCCTTCTCGCCGCCGTCGTCCAGCACCTGCGTGAGCAGTCCGCCCAGTCCGAGGGCGGCGGCGGTGACCACGCCGCTCAGGACGACTGTCCTGCGACGTCGGGAGGCGCGGTTCGTCCGACCCGGGCCGGTCGCCGCACGACCGTGCCCGGCGGGGCGGGCGGAGGGCGCCGGGGCGGAGAGGGCGGATTGGGTCGACGATGTTTCACGTGAAACAGAGGAAACCGACGCTCCTGCGGGGACCGATGTTTCACGTGAAACATCGACGCCCTCTCCCGACGGGGAGAGACCGTCGCGCGCCTCCAGCAGAGCCTCCGCGGCGAGTGCCGCGTCGATCCGTGTGGCCACGTCGTCGGGCATGTGCGAGGGGCCCGGCAGGGTGCCGAGCAGCTCGCGGATCTCGCTGAGGGAGGCGTGGACATCGGCGCACAGGGCGCAGCCGTCCAGGTGTCGCCGTATGTCCGCGGCGCGGGACGGCGGGAGGAGGCCCTCGGTGAGGTCGGAGAGCTCGTCGACGTCCGGGTGCCCGGCAGTGTCGTCGGTCGTGGATGTCATGCTCGCTCACCTCCGTTCCGCACAGCGGCTGTATCGCTCGGTCCCGCGTCGTGTGGTTTCGCTGCGGGTGGGACGGACGGTCCCTGCGTCCGGTTCCTTCCCGGTCCGGACTTTTTCGTGACGCCGGCGCCGGGCCCGCCGTCGTCCGCAGGGAGGGCGCCGGTTCCGCCGCCGTCCGCACGGAGATGGGTGAGCAGCGGCAGGAGTCTGGCTCTGCCCCGTGCGCAGCGGCTCTTCACCGTGCCGGTGGGCACGTCGAGGATGCGGGCGGCCTCCGCCACGGGGTACCCCTGCATGTCCACCAGGACCAGCGCGGCCCGCTGGTCCGCGGGCAGGGTGGCGAGCGCCTGGAGGAGCTGACGGTTCAGATCGTTGCGCTCGGCCGGCGCGGACGCCGGCTCGTGCGGTTCCAGGAGCTGCTCCAGCCGCTCGGTGTCCTCCACGGGGGAGGTCCTGCGGGAGGCGGCCTTGCGGGCGCGGTCCAGGCAGGCGTTGACCGTGATGCGGTGCAGCCAAGTGGTGACGGCGGAGCGGCCGCGGAAGGTGTGCGCGGCCCGGTAGGCGGAGACGAGGGCGTCCTGGACGGCGTCGGCGGCCTCCTCGCGGTCCCCCAGCGTCCGCAGCGCCACCGCCCACAGCCGGTCGCGGTGGCGACGCACGAGTTCGCCGAACGCCTCGTGGTCGCCGCCGACATGACGGGCGAGGAGGTCCTGATCGCTCACGCCGCCGTACCCGGCCTCGTCCGCCATCCGACCCCCTCCCACGCCGGCGTGTGCCGGGACCCTAGCCCCTGAACGTCACGTCGGTGATGGCCTGCTTGTAGCCGGAGCCGCTGTAGTTGTCCCCCGACGCGTAGGGCACGTCCGTGATCCACAGCAGCACGTACTGGGTCTTCACGCTCTTCTTGCCCTTCAGGCTGACCTTCTTGTCGCTGGTGGTGGCGGAGCCGATCTCCTTCATGGAGCTGACGGAGGCGGAGGGCGAGAGCGAGTCGGCGGCGTACAGATGGACCGTCGTGTGGTTGCCCGGGTACAGAAGCGCTATCGAGGCCGCCGACACCGACTTGGCCGATCCGAGGTCGTAGACGATGCCCACGCCCGGCTTGTACGGGGCGAGCCGCGGTCCGTCGGTATAGCTCTTGGTGCGCCAGTACGAGGACGGGTCGTCGTCGTAGGTCTTGCCGACGTCCGCGGCCGCCTGTGCGGATCCCTCGACGACGTACTCCCGGGCGGCCTCGATCGTGAGCGGCTTGACGGGCTTGTGCGCCTCGCTGTTCTTGTCGTTGCTGTCCGTCGTGTGGGTCGTGCCGGTGTCGTCGGACTTCTCGCCCCGGTCCATGAGGGCGTCGGCCAGCTGCCAGCTGCCGAGCCCCAGGGCGACGATGAGCAGTGCCGAGACGGCCCACTTGAGCGCCTTGCCGGTACGGCTCTGCAACGCGGGCGGGGGCGCGGGCACCGGCTGGGTGACGCCGGGGTGCGGGGCCGGGCGGCCGTAGCCCTGCTGGAAGCTGGTGCGCTGGTACTCGGGCGGGGCGGTGAACGCCGGCTCCGGCGGCCGGATGCGGGGCATCTCGCCGATCGCCTTGACCAGTTCCTCCGGCGTGGTGCACGGCGACTCGTGCCGGGAGGCGGTGGCGCCGTCGTTGGCGAGGGCGCGCATCGCCAGTTCGGACAGACCGCGGTGGACGCCGGCCCGTACCTGGTCGGGTGCGATCAGACCGACGCCCTTGGGCAGTCCGGACAGCCCGTAGGCGTCCTCCTCATAGGGCCAGCGCTGGGTCAGCGAGGCGTACAGCAGTGCGCCGATCGCCTCCGTGTCGGTGCGCTGCGGGGTGTCGGAACCGATGCCGCGCAGCGCGGCGTTGACCGCGAGCCCGCGGATGCGCCACTGCCCGGAGGAGGTGCGCAGCACCGCGCCCGGGGTGAGCCGCAGATGGGCCAGGCCCTCGCGGTGCGCGGCGGCCATCGCCTGGGACACCTGGGTGACCATCTGGTAGGCGTCGTGCACCTCCAGCGGCCCGGCGGCCAGCAGCGCCGTCAGCTCGGTGGCGTCCGGCAGCCATTCGTGGACGACGTAGACGAGGTCGTTCTCGTCGACGGCGTCGAGGACCTGGACGAAGCGGGGGTCACCGAGGAGCGCGGCGGAGCGGGCGGCGGCCAGCACCGACCGGGCCCGCGCATGGTCCGCCGGCAGGACGTGCACGCCGACGGCACGGCGGAGCTTCTCGTCCACCGCGCGCCAGCTGCTGAATCCGTCCAGACGGGTGACGCACTCCTCGAGACGGTAGCGTCTGGCGAGTTTGTGGCCGCTGTGCAGTTCGGGCGGCGAGGCCGCGCCGGAACCGTCGGTCCTGCCGCTGCCCTGTGTCTCTTCGCCGTCCGTCTCCCGCTCCCGCTTCTGGGCCACCCCGTCGGACGTGGACTGGTCCGCCTTGGCGGTCAGCGGCTCGTCACCGCTGTTGTCTGCCACGTCGACGGCAGACGTGCTCCGTTCCGCCACCGTCGTCCCTGCCTCCCCATCCGATGCGCACTGTCCGACGCAGAAACCAATTGTGCCCACAGTCCGTCGCTGTGCACGACACGCGGCGGCGGACGATGGTTGTGCGGTTACCCCGGCCTCAGCGCCCCAGGCGCCCGCGGACCATGCCGACCATCGAGTTGAGTTCCTCGATGCGCATCTTCCGCGCGGCGACATAGAAGACACCGAGCAGCAGGGCGCCACCGCCGAGCAGGGCGGCGAGCGAACCGCCGACGCCCTGACCCAGCGTGTGGCCGATCGCGTAGCAGGCCGCCCCGCTGAGCAGCGCCGCGGGCACCGAGGCGATGCCGAGGCGTGCGTAGGTCCGCAGCACGCGGGAGCCGTCGAGGTCGCCGCCGAGCCGCTTGCGCAGCCGGTTCCAGGCGACGCCGACGCCGATCGCGTACGCGAGACCGTACGAGGCGGCCATGCCGACCACGGCCCAGCGGGCCGGGAGTACGAAGTAGCAGATCGCCGAGGCGCCGGCGTTGACGGCGGCGACGATGACCGTGTTGTAGAAGGGCGTCCGGGTGTCCTCGTAGGCGTAGAAGGCCCGGAGCACGACGTACTGCACGGAGTACGGAATGAGGCCGAGGCCGAACGCCATCAGCATGTAGCCCATGTTGGTCGCCGCGCCGGTGCCGGAGGTGCCGAACATCAGCGTGCACATCGGGATGCCGAGCGCGACGAAGCCGAAGGCGACGGGGACGATGGCGACGGCGGTGGTGCGCAGCCCCTGTGAGATGTCGTCGCGGACGGCCCCGCCGTCGTTCTCGGCGGCCGAGCGGGAGATCCGCGGCAGCAGCGCGGCCATCAACGAGACCGTGATGATGGCCTGCGGCAGGCCCCAGATGAGCTGGGCGTTGGCGTAGGCGGCGAGGCCGGTGCCCTTCGCGGGTGAGTGGTCACCGGCGGAGGTGGAGAGCTGGGAGACGACCAGGGCGCCCGCCTGGTTGGCGAGGACGAAGAGGACGGTCCACTTGGCCAGCATCGCGGCCTTGCCCAGGCCGTGTCCCTTCCAGTCGAACCGCAGCCGCAGCCGGAAGCCGGTCTCCCGCAGGTAGGGGATCATCGCCAGCGCCTGGACGACGAGTCCGAGCAGGATCCCGACGCCGAGCAGCCGCTGTCCCTCCGGCGGGATGTTCTCCACCGCCATGTGGGAGTGCCCGGCGGTCCCGTAGACCCAGATGAACATGCCCAGGGTGACGATGATGACGATGTTGTTGAGGACCGGGGTCCACATCATCGCGCCGAACTTGCCGCGGGCGTTGAGTACCTGACCCATCACCACATGGATGCCCATGAAGAAGATCGAGGGCAGGAAGTACCGGGTGAAGGTGATGGCCACGTCGTTGGCGGCCGGGTCGGTGGCCACGGAGTTGGACAGCACACGGACCAGAAGGGGCGCGGCGAACATCGCCAGCCCGGTGAGCACCCCGAGGGCCACCATCACCAGGGTCAGCAGCCGGTTGGCGAAGGCCTCGCCGCCGTCGTCGTCCTCCTTCATCGCGCGCACCAGCTGGGGCACGAAGACGGAGTTGAGGCCGCCGCCGACGGTCAGGATGTAGATCATCGTGGGGAGCTGGTAGGCGACCTGGAAGGAGTCGCCGAGGACGCCCAGACCCAGCGCCGACACGATCAGCGCCGACCGCACGAACCCCGTCAGCCGGGACACCATCGTGCCCGCCGCCATCACCGCGCTGGACTTCAGCAGCCCCGAGGCGCGGCCGCCCTTCTTCGCCGGGGTAGCAGGCTGCGGCTCCGCCACGGGCGGCTGCTGCACGGGGCCGGGAGCGCCGACGGGCGCCGGGACCGCGCCGAGGTCCATCGTGGGCGGGTCGGCCTGCTGCTGGTCCCGGAAGAGGTGGGCGAAGGCGTCCCGCTGCCCCTCCCCGGCCCGGTCGGCCGGACCGGCCGCACCCGCGAACTGCACGGTGCGGGTGTCCTCGCCGTACGGCTGGTGCTGCGGCTGCCCGCCGTAGGGGTCCTGGCCGTAGCCCTCCTGACCGTAGGACGCCTGGCCATAGGGCTCCTGACCGTAGGGGTCCTGGCCGTAGCCGTCGTGCGCGTACATGTCCGCACCAGGTCCGGGCGGTGGGCCCTCGGGGCGACCCGAGTGACCCGCGGCCCGGCCGCGGTCACCGTCGTACGGCGCGTTCATGGTCTACCCCACCTCATCGTCCCCGGCCCACCGGCCACGACATCGCTCAACGGTCCACTCTCTCACCCGTGGCGGACGGGCCGGCGTTCCCGGAAGCGGTGTCCGGTGCCGGTTCGCCCGGGTGCTCCGGGCCGCCGCCGGAGTCCTCCGGGGTCTCCGCGTCGTGCCGCGCGTCGCGTTCCGTGTGCGTGCTGTCGTCCGTGCTGCCTGTGGTGCCCTCAGTGTCTACGGCCCCGGAACCGTCGCCGTTCAGCTCGTCACCGGCGGACTCGTCACCGGCCGATTCCTCACCGGCCTCCTCCGCCTGCCGGGCGGCGGCCCGCTTGCGCTGGGTGTACATCCGGAACCCGGCGAGCACCAGGAGCAGCACACCGCCGGCGATGACCAGCAGCACCGTCGGCGTGAGCTCGTTGACCTTCACGTCGAAGGTGACCGCGGGACCGTACGCCTGGCCGTCCTCGGTGTAGAGCTGCGCGATCACCGCCGCCCGGCCGTTCGCCTTGGCCGAGGTGGTGAACTTCACCGACTGGCTGTGGCCGGCGGCGACCGTGACGCGCTGCTCCTCGAAGGCGCCGTCCCCGATCTGCATGCGGGTGGGGTTGGCCGAGGTCAGCCGCAGCACCAAATGGTCGACGCCCTGGAGCAGGCGGTTCTGCACGGTGACCGGGATGGTGGCGCTGCGCCCGGAGAGGCTGGCGTCGGACTTCTCGATCAGCCGGACCTGCTGGACCAGTACGTCGAGCGAGGAGGCCACTCCGTCGCGGAAACCCTCGGCCTGCGCGGCGTCGCCGCGCCAGGAGGTCGAGACGCCGCGGTCCAGGGCGCGCCCGAAGGGGGTCGCCACCCGCTCCGGGAAGGTGAGGATCGTCGTGAACTTGTCCAGCCTGCTCTGGGTGGTCTCCACGGCCTCGAACGCCGACTTCGGCAGCTCCTTCTTCCGCAGGGCGGAGGGATACGCGGAGGCGGCCGGGACACGGGTGGTGGCGTCCGGGTCGGCCTTGGCGCCGGCGGCCTCGGAGAGGTCCTGAGACTGGGACCAGGTGCCGTCCTGGAGCGCGGTCAGCGCCTGCGCCATCGTCGTCGCCTGGCTCGCCGTGGGCATGCGCTGGGGCGCGACGACGATGCTGCGCTGCTTGCCGGGGTCCTGGAGGCCGATCATCAGGCTCTGCGCCAGGAACTTCTGCACGGCCAGGGTGGATTTCCCGGCGTGCGACATGTCCCCCTGGAACGCCGTGGAGAGCGTGGCGTCCGTGACGACCGCCGTGGTGCCGCCCCCGATGGGGCGGGCCGCGGAGGGCGTGTAGGTGAGGCTGCCGCGCTCCCGGAAGGTGTCGCTGCGGGCGATCACCTTGTCGGCGCCCGCGGAGGTGGCGACCTTGACGATCGACGGGTCGAGTGCGCCCTCCACGGGCCAGGCGAAGTCGGTGTCGGGGGTGACGTGGAGGACGGTCTCCACGGTGCTGGCCGCCACGTCCGTGGCGTCCTTCAGGTGGCTGAGGGTGCCTGCCACGTTCTTGCCGTTGTGGGCGAGGGAAGCCAGGTCGGGGTCGGCGAAGGGGAGGGCGACGACCTCCTTGTCCTGCACCGCCCCCTCCAGCGCGGCCAGCCACCGCTTGGCCGCGTTCTGCCCGCGGCCGGTGGTGGGCGTGCCGTCGGCGCCCTCGACCTCATAGCCGCCGGCCATCGCGTCGACGCCGGCCAGCAGGTCGGGGTCGATCACCCAGGTGACGTCGAGATCCTTGCCGAGCGAGACCAACTGGTCGAGCCGGCCGCCCGGGGAGATCTCCTTGAGCAGCTCGTCGTCGCGGAAGACGGGCGTCTGCTGCTCGTTGGAGGCGGTCTCGGCGGTGAGGTGCACGGAGGAGATGAGCGGCCACAGGTACGTGGTCTTCGTCCTGGTGCCGGCCTCGTCCGGCTGCCACGGCAGGAACGTCCGCTCGAAGCCCAGCACCTGTTCCCAGGGCGCGGCCGCGGTCTGGCCCGAGAGCGAGACGCCGAGTTGGTAGACGCCGTCGGAGCCGAGGTGCAGCTTCGAGACCGGGAGGGAGAGCGTGAAGCGCTGGGCGACCCCGGGGGTCAGCTTGGCGAACTCCTCCTCGTAGGAGCCGGTGATCTCCGTGCCGTCCGTGCCCGGCTGGTAGCCGGTGGTCCGGGCTGCGGACTCGATCGCCGTACGGCTGCCCAGGGCGGCGCCCACGCGCAGCCCCACATGGGCGTCCGTGACGGCCTGCTTGCCGTTGTTGACGACGGTGCCGGAGACGGTGAGGGTGTCGCCGTCGGTGGGCACGGAGGGGGCGAGGGAGTCCAGCGAGACGTCCACCGTGCGCGAGCCGCTCGCCTGGACGGGGGCGGCCTTCTGGGCAGCCTGTGCGGTCCCCTGGGCGGGCAGCAGGCACGCACCGGCCAGCAGGGGCGCCCCGGTGACCAGCGCCAGGACGCGCCGCAGGCGGCGGCGGGCAGGTGAGGGAGGTGTCCCCGGGAAGTCTGCCGCCTCGGCCACGCGCTCGCCCGTCCCTCGTCATCGTCAGTGGTCGTCGGATTGTGCGTCCACGCATGGTAACGATGCTCGCGGAGAGGAAGTGCCGCGGACCGGTCGGCAAGATCGGGCGGGAGAGCCCCGCCGACCCGAATGAGGGGGTATGCGGGCGGCTCGCGCGAAGTGGGTGCTGTGCACGGTTCGGCCGGTCTGTGCGGGTTGTGCGGAGGAGCAGTGGAGAGGCCGGGACACGTACTCTTTGCTGTTGTGCCGAACGCCAACACAGACAGTCCCAGTGCCCTGAGCCAGGTGCAGCGCCGCGCGGTGAGCGAACTGCTGCGGGTCTCCCCTGCCGCCGACGATCTCGCCCGCCGATTCCAGGAGGCCGGGTTCTCCCTGGCACTGGTCGGCGGTTCGGTACGGGACGCCCTGCTCGGCCGGCTCGGCAACGATCTGGACTTCACGACCGACGCGCGCCCCGAGGACGTGCTCAGGATCGTGCGGCCCTGGGCGGACGCGGTGTGGGACGTCGGGATCGCCTTCGGCACGGTCGGGGTGCAGAAGGACGCCCGGGTCGGGGACACCGTGCAGCGCTTCCAGATCGAGGTCACCACCTACCGCTCGGAGGCGTACGACCGCACCTCGCGCAAGCCCGAGGTGTCCTACGGCGACTCCATCGAGGAGGACCTCGTCCGGCGTGACTTCACGGTCAACGCGATGGCGGTCGCCCTGCCCGAGAAGGAGTTCGTCGACCCGCACCACGGCCTCGACGACCTCGCCGCCCGGGTGCTGCGCACCCCCGGCACCCCCCAGGAGTCCTTCTCCGACGACCCGCTGCGCATGATGCGCGCCGCGCGCTTCGCCGCGCAGCTCGACTTCGAGGTGGCGCCGGAGGTCGTGGCGGCCATGACGGAGATGGCCGGCCGGATCGAGATCGTGTCGGCGGAGCGGGTCCGGGACGAGCTGAACAAGCTGCTCCTCTCCGCGCACCCGCGCAAGGGTCTGACCCTTCTCGTCGAGACCGGGCTCGCCCAGTACGTCCTGCCCGAGCTCCCGGCGCTGCGGCTGGAGCGGGACGAGCACCACCGGCACAAGGACGTCTACGACCACACGCTGATCGTGCTGGAGCAGGCGATGGCGCTGGAGCAGGACGGCCCCGATCTGACGCTGCGGCTCGCCGCCCTGCTGCACGACATCGGCAAGCCGCGGACGCGCCGGTTCGAGCAGGACGGCCGGGTCTCCTTCCACCACCACGAGGTGGTGGGCGCCAAGATGACCAAGAAGCGGATGACGGCGCTGAAGTACTCCAACGAGCTGGTGAAGGACGTCTCCCGGCTCGTCGAGCTCCACCTCCGCTTCCACGGCTACGGCACTGGCGAGTGGACGGACTCGGCGGTCCGGCGGTACGTCCGGGACGCGGGTCCGCTGCTGGAGCGGCTGCACAAGCTGACCCGCTCCGACTGCACCACCCGGAACAAGCGCAAGGCGACCGCCCTGTCGCGTGCGTACGACGGCCTGGAGGAGCGCATCGCGCAGCTCCAGGAGCAGGAGGAACTGGATTCCATCCGACCCGACCTCGACGGCAACCAGATCATGGGGATCCTCGGTGTCCGTCCCGGCCCGGTGGTCGGACAGGCCTACCAGCATCTGCTGGAACTGCGGCTCGAGAACGGCCCGATGGAGCACGACGAGGCGGTGGCCGCGCTCAAGGAGTGGTGGGGCGCCCAGGGCTGACGCGGGGCTGATGCGACGCTGACGGTGTGAGGGCGGGTCATGTTTCACGTGAAACATGACCCGCCCTCACTTGTGCCCGCGCGCGACGAGGGGCGATGTTTCACGTGAAACATCGCCCCTCGCGCTACCGGCCGACGTCGGTCGGCTCCCGCGTCAGCTGGTCTCCTTCAGGCACAGCACCACGTCGTGGCCGTTGCCGTACTGGATGTAGGAGATCGTCGCGTCCTTGACGTTGTCGCACTTGCTGCTGTCCGAGGAACCGCCGAACTTCTCGACCACCTTGTACTGCGCCTTGCCCGACGAGCAGTCGACCTCCTGCAGATCGGGGCTGGTCTGGGTGCCGTCGTTGTGCATGCAGTTGCCCACCGACGTGGTCTCGGCGTCGTCGCGGCCGAAGAGCCAGCCCAGACCCCAGCCGGCGCCGAACTTCAGGCCGATGACGAGCACGGCCACGACGATGCCGCCTATGACCTTGAGGGCCTTCTTGCTCTTCCGCGGGGCGGGCGGCGCCGGCGGAGCCGGGAAGGGGCCGCCCTGCTGCTGCGGGAACGGCGCGTAGGGGCCCTGCGGCGGAACGCCCGGCTGCCCGGGCTGCTGCGGAGGAACTCCCGGCTGTCCGGCCGGCTGCCCCGTGGGAGCGGTGGGCGTCTGAGCGTACGGATTCTGGCCCTGGGGCGGCGGCGGAACGGTCACTTGGGGGTCCCCCTTGGTGAAGATGGCATGCGTGAAGGTGCCGTGCGTGAAGGTGCCGTGCGCATGGCGCGAAATAAGACGTCCGTAAGTTATCCGGCCGCACTGACAACTACGAAGTCCGGAAAGGGACTGTGGCTTTGATGTGACACTTACTGGTGCGCGAAGCGGGCCATAGCGGCAGCAACCGCCCCGTAGACCAGTGCCACCAGCACCACCAGAGCGGCCGAGCGACCGTCGGCGGGCAGCATCACGGCGGCCAGCGCGGCCGCGCCGACGAACGCGGCGTTGAACAGGACGTCGTAGACCGAGAAGATCCGGCCGCGGAAGCGGTCGTCGACCGAGGACTGCACGATCGTGTCTGTCGCGATCTTCGCCCCCTGGGTGGTCAGCCCCAGCACGAATGCCGCCACCAGCATCGGACCGGTGGCGAACGGCAGGCCGAGCGCGGGCTCCAGGACCGCCGCCCCGGCCGCGCAGACCACGATCCAGCGGCCGGGCCCGAGCCGCCCGGCCGTCCAGGGCGTGAGCACGGCCGCCACGAAGAACCCCGCGCCGGACGCCCCCACGGCCAGTCCCAGCAGGGCCAGCCCCTCGTCGGTGCCGCCGGCGAGGGCGTACCGGCAGAGCATCAGCACCATGACGGTCAGCGCGCCGTAGCAGAACCGCATGAGCGTCATCGCGGTCAGCGCCCGGGCGGCGGGCCGGCGCCGGGGCTCGGCGAGGTGACGTACGCCTTCGGTGAGCCCCCGCGCGGTGCCGCCGAGCGCCTCGCGGAGCCGGGGCCGCACCGCCGCGCCGTCGGGACCGAGGAGGGCCGGCGCGATCCGCAGGGAGACCAGGGCGGCGCTCAGGTACAGGGCGGCGCCCAGCAGCACCACGGCGACATCGGAGTCGGCGACCGCGAGGCGCAGTACGAAGGCGAGCCCGCCGCCCGCGGTCGCGGCGAGCGTTCCGGCGGTCGGGGAGAGCGAGTTGGCCAGCACCAGGCGCTCGGCGTCGACGACACGGGGCAGGGCGGCGGACAGGCCCGCGAGGACGAAGCGGTTGACCGCGGTGACGCACAGCGCGGAGACGTAGAAGAGCCAGTCGGGCACCCGGCTCACCATCAGCACCGCCGTCGCGCACGCCAGCAGGGCGCGCAGCAGATTGCCGTGGAGGAAGACCTGGCGGCGTCGCCAGCGGTCGAGCAGGACGCCGGCGAAGGGGCCGACGAGGGAGTACGGCAGCAGGAGCACGGCCATCGCGGAGGCGATCGAGGCGGCCGAGGTCTGCTTCTCCGGGGAGAAGACGACGTAGGTGGCGAGCGCGACCTGGTAGACACCGTCGGCGCCCTGGGAGAGCAGCCGCACCGCGAGCAGGCGCCGGAAGCCCCCGAAACGCAGCAGGACGCGCAGGTCAGGGAGGACGGCCATGGGGGACACCCTCACATACGGGGAAGGGTCCCCGGGACGGTGCCCCGGGGACCCTCGGTGACGCGCAAGGCGGTGGGCCTTCCGACGCGGAAGGCGGTGGGCCTTTAGCGCTCGACCTCGCCCTTGATGAACTTCTCCACGTTCTCCCGGGCCTGGTCGTCGAAGTACTGGACCGGCGGGGACTTCATGAAGTACGAGGACGCCGAGAGGATGGGGCCACCGATGCCCCGGTCCTTGGCGATCTTCGCGGCGCGCAGGGCGTCGATGATGACGCCCGCGGAGTTCGGGGAGTCCCACACCTCGAGCTTGTACTCCAGGTTCAGCGGAACGTCACCGAAGGCGCGGCCCTCGAGGCGGACGTAGGCCCACTTGCGGTCGTCGAGCCACTGCACGTAGTCCGAGGGGCCGATGTGGACGTTCTTCGCGCCCAGGTCCCGGTCCGGGATCTGGGAGGTGACGGCCTGCGTCTTGGAGATCTTCTTCGACTCCAGGCGCTCGCGCTCGAGCATGTTCTTGAAGTCCATGTTGCCGCCGACGTTCAGCTGCATCGTGCGGTCCAGGACGACGCCCCGGTCCTCGAACAGCTTCGCCATGACGCGGTGCGTGATGGTGGCGCCGACCTGCGACTTGATGTCGTCACCGACGATCGGGACGCCCGCCTCGGTGAACTTGTCCGCCCACTCCTTGGTGCCGGCGATGAAGACCGGCAGCGCGTTGACGAAGGCGACACGCGCGTCGATGGCGCACTGGGCGTAGAACTTCGCCGCGTCCTCGGAGCCCACGGGCAGGTAGCAGACCAGGACGTCGACCTGCTTGTCCTTGAGAATCTGGACGACGTCGACCGGGGCCTCGGCGGACTCCTCGATGGTCTCGCGGTAGTACTTGCCCAGGCCGTCGAGGGTGTGCCCGCGCTGCACCGTCACACCGGAGTTGGGGACGTCGCAGATCTTGATGGTGTTGTTCTCCGAGGCGCCGATGGCGTCCGCCAGGTCGAGGCCGACCTTCTTGGCGTCCACGTCGAACGCGGCGACGAACTCGATGTCGCGGACGTGGTAGTCGCCGAACTGGACGTGCATCAGCCCAGGCACCTTGGACGCCGCGTCGGCGTCCTTGTAGTACTCGACGCCCTGCACCAGCGATGCGGCGCAGTTGCCCACGCCGACGATGGCTACGCGAACCGAACCCATTCCGGTTGCTCCCTGTGTGTATTCGGTGAGACCCCGACCGGGCCTCACATGGCGGTGTCGTCGGGCGTATCCGGCGCGGTGCTGTCACCGCGCCGGGGCAGGCCGCCCGGCGAGCCGGATCCTGTGTTCTGCTGAGCGGGGCCCGAGGAGGCGGAATCCTTCAGGTCCCGCCCTGCCCGCTCGCTCTCGATGAGCTCGTTCAGCCAGCGCACTTCGCGCTCCACGGACTCCATCCCGTGGCGCTGGAGCTCGAGGGTGTAGTCGTCGAGGCGCTCCCGGGTGCGTGCCAGGGAGGCGCGCATCTTCTCCAGGCGTTCCTCCAGCCGGCTGCGGCGGCCCTCCAGGACGCGCATGCGCACGTCCCGCGAGGTCTGGCCGAAGAAGGCGAAGCGCGCGGCGAAGTGCTCGTCCTCGTAGGCGTCGGGCCCCGTCTGGGAGAGCAGCTCCTCGAAGTGCTCCTTGCCGTCCGCCGTCAACCGGTAAACGATCTTCGCGCGCCGTCCCGTGAGCGGGGCGGCGGGCGTGCCGTCGGCCGCGACCCCCGGCTCCTCGATCAACCAGCCGCTCGCGACCAGCGTCTTGAGGCAGGGATACAGCGTTCCGTAGCTGAACGCGCGGAACACACCCAGTGACGTATTGAGCCGTTTGCGCAGCTCGTAGCCGTGCATCGGAGACTCGCGGAGCAGGCCGAGTACGGCGAACTCGAGGATCCCGGCACGCCGGCTCATCGTCGCCTCCTCCCTCTCGCGGCCGTCTCGGCACGTCTTTATCTCGCGCTGATGTATCGACTCGATACATCACGACGATAGAACGCCCCTGCGGCGGGGACAAGAGGGGACACGGTGAACGGGGTCACATCACCGATTCGTAGGAGGCAACCTGCCTGGTTTGGGGTGAACTTCGAACCTCGGCGGGTTTTGACGGTGCGTAGTCTGTGCGCCATGCAGAACACCGGGAACCGAGTGACGGACGGCAACGTCCTCGTCCTCGGTGCAGTACGGGTGAATGCGTGAGCGACCGTATCCGTACTCCGGGGGGACCGGAAACCAGCCGCCGTTTCCAGGCGCGCACGGGTGCGCCTGCCCGAGGAGTAATCGTTCGATGAGCGAGCACCGTCGCAAACCGCCGCAGCCGCAGGGAGGCGGACGTGCCGCGGCCCGACGCGGCCAGTCGGCGCCCTCCGGCCGCCGCGCGGCACCGCGAGGCGCCACCGGATCTCCGGCCGACTCCCCCGAGTGGGGAGGTGGTGAACAGGTGTACGGCGGCCGTGCCGAGGCGCGGCGGGCCGCACAGAGAAGCGGCGGAGGCCGCCGCAGAGCGGCCGACGGCGCGGGACACGGCCACGGAGGCGGAGGCGGCGGTGGCCGCCGGGGCCCGGGCGGCCCGAACGGCCCCGGACGCGGCCGGGGCCGCGGCCCGGACCCCAGCAGGAGGCGCTTCCTCGACTACCCGCGGGCCGGCAAGGACGGCTGGCACCGCTGGGTGCCCTCCTGGAAGCTGGTGACCGGCTGCTTCATCGGTTTCGTCGGCAGCCTGGTGGCCGTGGCCGGCATCGGTTACGCCATGGTGAGCGTGCCGGACATCGCCAAGACGGCGACGGCGCAGAACAACGTCTACTACTGGTCCGACGGCACCCAGATGGTCGCCACCGGTGGTGAGACCAACCGCCAGATCGTCAACTTCTCGCAGATCCCCAAGGAGATGCGCTGGGCGGTGATCTCGCAGGAGAACAAGACCTTCTACGACGACAACGGCATCGACCCCAAGGGCATCGGCCGCGCGCTGTTCAACATGGCCAGGGGCGGCGAGACCCAGGGCGGCTCGACCATCACCCAGCAGTACGTGAAGAACGCGCTGCTGGACGACCGGTCGCAGACGATCTCCCGCAAGTTCAAGGAGATCTTCATCTCGATCAAGGTCGGCGCCAACGTCGACAAGGACAAGATCCTCGCCGACTATCTGAACTCCGCCTACTACGGCCGGGGTGCCTACGGCATCCAGGCGGCCGCGCGGGCGTACTTCGACAAGGACGCCAAGGACCTGAATCCGGGCGAGTGCGCCTTCCTCTCCGCGATGCTCAAGGGCGCCACCTACTACGACCCGGCCGGCGCGACCTCCATCGACCCGGCGGCCACTGCCAAGGCCAACACCAAGCGGGCCCTGGGCCAGATGCAGGACACGCTCAACAAGATGGTCGAGTACGACCATCTGAGCCAGGCCGACCGGGCGAAGTACACCAAGCTCCCGAAGGTGAAGAACCCCAGGTCGAACACCGCGCTGAGCGGTCAGATCGGTTACCTCGTCGACCTGGCCAAGGGGTACGTGGTCAACAACACCGACATCACCGGCGACCAGCTCCAGCAGGGCGGCTACTCGATCCACACCACCTTCGACAAGAAGAAGGTCAACGAGCTCGAGGCCGCGGTGAAGAAGGTCCAGAAGGCCAAGATCAAGCCCAAGCAGCGTCCCGACACCGATACGCACGTCCAGTTCGGCGGTGCCTCCGTCGACCCGGCCACGGGCGCGATCAAGGCCATCTACGGCGGTGAGAACGCGACCAAGCACTTCACCAACAACGCCGACGTCACCGGCGCCCAGGTGGGTTCGACGTTCAAGCCGTTCGTGCTGGCCGCCGCGATGAAGTGGGGCGTGCGCGACCCCGACGGCGACCCGGAGCAGGCGCAGGACGAACGCACCGTGGTGTCGCCCAAGAGCCTCTACAGCGGCAAGAACAAGTTCAAGATCCTCGAGTACAACGGAGATGTCTGGAAGGACAAAGAGGGCAAGGAGTGGTTGCAGACGAACGATGGCGGTGAGTCGGTGGGCAGTCCTCCGAACTACAAGATCGACCTCCGCGAGGCGATGCGGCTGTCCGTCAACTCCGCCTATGTGCAGCTCGGTATGGACGTGGGGCTGAACAAGGTCGAGGAGTCGGCACTGGACGCCGGCGTGCTGAAGAGCAGCCTGGCCAGCTCCAACTTCCCCTCCTTCTCCATCGGTACCTCCGACCCCAGCGCCATCCGCATGGCCGGCGCCTACGCCACCTTCGCGGACAGCGGGAAGCAGCGGGAGCCCTACTCGGTCGACAAGGTCGAGAGCAAGGACGGCACCGTCTACGACCACAAGAAGGAGGCCAAGAGCACGCAGGCCTTCGAGCCCAACGTGGCCAACAACGTCACCGACGTACTGAAGACCGTGGTCGAGAAGGGCACCGGTACCTCGGCGAAGCTCTCCGGCCGTGAGGTCGCGGGCAAGACCGGTACCACGGACGGCAACAAGTCCGCATGGTTCGTCGGCTACACACCGCAGCTCTCCACCGCGATCTCGATGTACCGGCTGGACGACGACGAGAACAACAAGAACCGCGAGTTCCTGGAGATGTACGGAACGGGTGGCGAGGAGAAGATCCACGGCGCCTCGTTCCCGGCCGAGATCTGGCACGACTACATGGAGCAGGCGCTGAAGGGCGTCCCCGCCAAGTCCTTCCCTGAGGCGCAGCCCATCGGCAAGGTCGTCAACGCGGAGCCGTCGTCGAGCCCGACGCCCAGCGTCACCAAGAGCCCGGAGAGCAGCCCGTCATCGAGTCCGTCGCCGACGAAGAGCAGCACGCCGCCCTCCCCGAGTTCCTCGCAGAGCTGCAACTTCTGGCAGGGCTGCACGGACGCCGGCAACGACAACGGGGGCAATGACAACGGCGGCAACGACAACGGCGGCGCGGGCGGTTCCAGCCCGTCGGCGACGGAGAGCGAGGAGACCGGGAACACCCGGGGCAACGGCAACAGCGGAAGCAACGACAACGGAGGAAGCGGGCTCTTCGGAGGCCGTAACTGAGGCCCCCGGAGCCGCCCTGACGGCTCTGGGAGGAGCCGGCTCCTCCGACGTCGTGTGACGGTGTCCGAAGCCACCGATTCGCGCCCCTTCGTATGTTTCACGTGAAACATACGAAGGGGCGCCGTCATGACGGGATCCGTCGCCTCCCGGCGCGTTCCCAGGCGCGTACGGCAGGATGTGCGGCATGCCCAGCGGAGAGACGACGCGAGCCGTCGAGTACGAGCCGGACGTGGTGCGGCCGACCAAGGAGGACGAGGTCGCCGCCCTCGGCAGCGAGCTGTTCGGCGGCCCCCTCGGGCGGCGCGCCCTGCTCGGGACGTCCTGGTGGACGCCCGTGCGGGTCGTGGCGCTCGTGGCCATCGGCATGTTCGCCCTCGGCATGGTGCAGAAGCTGCCCTGCTACGACAGCGGGTGGTTCTTCGGCGCCAGCTCCCAGTACACGCACGCGTGCTATTCGGACATCCCGCACCTGTACCAGGGGCGCGGCTTTGCCGACGGACTCGTGCCGTACTTCGACAAGCTCCCCGGCGACATGGACTACCTCGAGTACCCGGTGCTCACCGGCCTCTTCATGGAGGTCGCGGCCTGGATGACACCCGGCGGCGGGAGCATCCAGGACCAGGAGCAGATCTACTGGTTCGTCAACGCCGGCATGCTGATGGTGTGCGCCGCGGTCATCGCGGTGTGCACCGTGCGGACCCACCGTCGCCGTCCCTGGGACGGGCTCCTGGTGGCCCTCGCACCGGCCTTCGCCCTGACCGCGACCATCAACTGGGACCTGCTCGCCGTGGCGCTCCTCGCCGCCGCGATGCTCATGTGGTCGCGCGGCCGCTCCCTCGCGTTCGGTGTGCTGCTGGGGCTGGCCACGGCCGCCAAGTTCTACCCGTTCCTGATCCTCGGACCGCTGCTGATCCTGTGCTGGCGGGCGGGCAGGTGGCGGGCGTACGGGACGGCGCTGTTCGGTGCCGTCGCGGCCTGGCTGGTGGTCAATGTGCCGGTGCTGCTGCTGGCGCCGGACGGATGGTCGAAGTTCTACCGCTTCAGCCACGACCGGGGCGTCGACTTCGGCTCGATCTTCCTGATCGTCTCCCAGCGGTGGAACACCGCCATCAGCCCCGACACGGCCAACAACTGGGCCATGATCCTGATGGTGCTGATCTGCGCCGGCCTGGTCGCGCTCACGCTGACCGCCCCGCGCCGGCCGCGCTTCGCCCAGCTGGCCTTCCTGATCATCGCGGCGTTCATCCTCACCAACAAGGTCTACTCACCGCAGTACGTGCTCTGGCTGGTCCCCCTCGCCGCGCTGGCCCGGCCGCGCTGGCGGGACTTCCTGATCTGGCAGGCCTGCGAGGTCGCCTACTTCCTGGGCATCTGGATGTACCTCGCGTACACGACGAGCGGGGACGCCCACAAGGGGCTGCCGACCGAGGGCTACCAGCTCGCCGTCGCCGTCCACTTGCTGGGCACGCTGTACCTGTGCGCGGTGGTCGTCCGCGACATCCTGCTGCCGGAGCGCGACGTCGTACGGCGGGCCGGGGACGACGACCCGTCCGGCGGCGTCCTCGACGGGGCTCCGGACGTCTTCGTCCTCGGCGCCGCGGCCCGGCCGCCGCACCACGAGCCGGCCCACTTCGAGGGGCCGGCGGTGGAGTGGGGCGCCGACGGGGTGTCCCCGGCGGGAGAGAGTTCGCCCTGAGCGAACAGCGGGCTCGCGGTGGGCCTCGGAGGCTGGCCGCGTGCGGCTCCGAGAGCCCCAGGACATGGGTGAGGCCGTACACGGGGTCCGTGTACGGCCTCACGCGCGTCCGTGGACAGGCGCCGACAGTCCGCTGGAGGGGCTGGGGCGTCAGCGGTCCACGATCCGGTCGAACTGCGTCGTGGTGTGCCGCAGATGGGCCACCAGCTCGTCACCGACCTTCGGCTCCGTGGTGTCCGAGGGGACGAAGAGGATCGAGACCTGCATGTGCGGCGGCTCGGCGAACCAGCGCTGCTTGCCCGCCCACACGAACGGCGCGAGGTTCCGGTTGACCGTCGCCAGACCGGCCCGTGCGACGCCCTTGGCCCGCGGCATGACGCCGTGCAGCGCCTTGGGCGCCTCCAGCCCCACTCCGTGCGAGGTACCGCCCGCCACGACGACGAGATAGCCGTCGGTGGCCGCCTTCTGCTGCCGGTAGCCGAAGCGCTCGCCCTTGGCCACCCGCGTCACGTCCAGGACGGCGCCCCGGTACTCCGTGGCCTCGTGGTCCCCCAGCCACAGCCGGGTGCCGATCCGGGCCCGGAACCTGGTCTGCGGGAACTGCTGCTGGAGCCGCGCCAGCTCGTCCGCCTTGAGGTGGCTGACGAACATCGTGTGCAGCGGCAGCCGGGCCGCACGCAACCGGTCCATCCAGCCGATGACCTCCTCGACGGCGTCCGAGCCGTCGGTGCGGTCCAGCGGCAGGTGGATGGCGAAGCCCTCGAGGCGCACGTTCTCTATGGCGGAGTGCAGCTGCGGCAGGTCCTGCTCGCTCACCCCGTGCCGCTTCATGGAAGACATCACCTCGATGACCACCCGGGCGCCGACCAGCCCGTAGACCCCGTCGATCGAGGAGACCGAGCGGATCACCCGGTCGGGCAGCGGCACGGGCTCCTCGCCCCTGCGGAAGGGCGTCAGCACCAGCAGATCGCCGCCGAACCAGTCCTTGATGCGGGCGGCCTCGTACGTCGTGCCCACGGCGAGGATGTCCGAGCCCATGCGGGTGGCCTCTTCGGCCAGACGTTCGTGCCCGAAGCCGTACCCGTTGCCCTTGCAGACGGGGACGATCCCCGGGAACTGGTCCTGCACGTGTTTCTGGTGTGCCCGCCAGCGCGCGGTGTCGACGTAGAGCGTGAGCGCCATGGCCGGTCCCGGAACCTTTCTCGTGGCTGAGATGGCTGTGAAGTCAGGGGTGCGAGGGGCTCCGAAGAAACCCGAGAGTGCGATTGTGGCGGACCCGCCGGGCGGCGGGGAGGGCGCCGGGAGAAGTCAGCGGCGCGACATGTAGATGTCGAGCGCCTTGTGAAGCAGCTTGTTGAGCGGGAAGTCCCACTCGCCGAGGTACTCCGCCGCCTGCCCGCCCGTGCCCACCTTGAACTGGATCAGGCCGAACAGGTGGTCGGTCTCGTCCAGCGAGTCGGAGATGCCGCGCAGGTCGTAGACGGTCGCGCCGAGCGCGTAGGCGTCCCGCAGCATCCGCCACTGCATCGCGTTGGACGGCCGGAACTCGCGGCCGATGTTGTCCGAGGCGCCGTAGGAGTACCAGACGTGGCCGCCCACGATGAGCATCGTCGCCGCGGAGAGGTTCACCCCGTTGTGCCGGGCGAAGTACAGCCGCATGCGGTTGGGGTCCTCGGTGTTGAGGGCCGACCACATGCGCTGGAAGTACGACAGCGGACGCGGCCTGAAGTGGTCGCGCACGGCCGTGATCTCGTACAGCCGCTGCCACTCCTCCAGGTCGTGGTAGCCGCCCTGGACCACCTCGACGCCCGCCTTCTCGGCCTTCTTGATGTTGCGGCGCCAGAGCTGGTTGAAGTTCTTGTGCACCTCTTCCAGCGACCGGTTGGCCAGCGGCACCTGGTACACGTAGCGGGGCTGCACGTCGCCGAAGCCGGCCCCGCCGTCCTCGCCCTGCTGCCAGCCCATGCGGCGCAGCTTGTCGGCCACCTCGAAGGCACGCGGCTCGATGTGGTCCGCCTCGATGTCGCGCAGCCGCTTGACGTCAGGGTTCTGGATGCCCTGCTTGATGGAGGCGGCCTCCCAGCGCCGGATGATCACCGGCGGGCCCATCTTCACGGAGAAGGCGCCCTGCTGCTTGAGGTGGGCCAGCATCGGCTGGATCCAGTCGTCCAGGTTCGGCGCGTACCAGTTGATGACCGGGCCCTCGGGCAGGTACGCCAGATACCGCTTGATCTTGGGGAGCTGGCGGTACAGCACCAGCCCGACACCGACGAGCTGACCGGTCTTGTCGAACCAGCCGAGGTTCTCCGAGCGCCACTCCGCCTTGACGTCGGCCCAGGCCGGAACCTGCATGTGGCTCGCCGACGGCAGGCTCTGCATGTACGCCAGATGCTGCTCGCGGCTGATCGTCCTCAGGGTCAGGCTCATGTCGGGGCGCTCCTCGGGCTGGTGTGTCCCCATGGGGTCAGGGGCTCCGGCTCTCGCGCCGAAGCCTACTGCGCCCCGCGAGCGCCCCGTCTGGGACTGGGCCGTACGGCTCTGCGGAAGGGGGGCGCCCGCCGTCGGCGGGGCGGTGCACCCGTCCCTTCTCGCACGGTCCCGCGGGTCCGCTCAGCCGCCCACGAAGCCGTTGAACTCGCCGGCGAAGCCGCCGTGGGCCATGCCGAAGTACAGGCCGATCGCGGCGGCGCCGAGGCCGAGGACCAGGCCGAAGCGTTCCCGGGTCGTCTCCGAGATGAACTGGCCGTAGCCGCCCGTCAGCACGCCGATGAGACCCGTCCACGCGGTCAGCATGTGCAGCGTGGGGAAACCGGCGGTGACGAGGGAGATCAGCCCGAGCACGGCCGTCACGGCCAGCAGCGCGTCCTGCAGCGGATGCCGTTTGCCGTCGGTGGCCAGCAGCCCGTTGCGGGGCCTGGCGGGTCGCATGATCTGTGCCATGGGATACCTCCTGCCGAAGAAGCGGTGCGTCTTCGTCCTGGACAACCCGATCTGTACAGATTGCGTGCCCTCACGGCCGGATTTCAACCGTACGGCGGTGGGCGGGTAGTCTGTATCTTCTGCGCCGATGCGGGCCGGGCCGAGGTCCGGCCGCTTCCGTCGAGCGGGCCCCGATTGTCAGTGGGGCCTGGTTTACTCACGGACATCGGTGCCCACGCATCGCAACCCTCCTGCCACGGAACGACCGTGGCCGCTGAGTCCAGAGGAGGTGGGTTCCACATGCGTCACTACGAGGTGATGGTCATCCTCGACCCCGACGTCGAGGAGCGCGCGGTCTCCCCGTTGATCGAGAACTTCCTTTCCGTCGTCCGTGATGGCGGCGGCAAGGTCGAGAAGGTCGACACCTGGGGCCGTCGTCGTCTCGCGTACGAGATCAAGAAGAAGCCCGAGGGCATCTACTCGGTCATCGACCTCCAGGCCGAGCCCGGGGTCGTCAAGGAGCTCGACCGCCAGATGAACCTGAACGAGTCGGTCCTCCGGACCAAGGTCCTCCGCCCCGAGACCCACTGAGCCATCCGGCTCGGTCGGTTCCGGGATCCGAGTAGCAGTACCAGCAGCCAGCAGCAAACCCGCCGAGAGGTTCACCCATGGCAGGCGAGACCGTCATCACGGTCGTCGGCAATCTCGTCGACGACCCCGAGCTGCGCTTCACCCCGTCCGGTGCGGCGGTCGCGAAGTTCCGCGTCGCGTCCACTCCCCGCACCTTCGACCGTCAGACCAACGAGTGGAAGGACGGCGAGAGCCTCTTCCTGACCTGCTCGGTCTGGCGTCAGGCGGCGGAGAACGTCGCCGAGTCGCTCCAGCGAGGCATGCGCGTCATCGTGCAGGGCCGGCTGAAGCAGCGGTCCTACGAGGACCGTGAGGGCGTCAAGCGCACGGTCTACGAGCTCGACGTCGACGAGGTCGGCGCCAGCCTGCGCAGCGCCACGGCCAAGGTCACCAAGACCTCCGGCCGCGGTGGTCAGGGTGGCTACGGCGGCGGTGGCGGCCAGGGCGGTGGCGGCGGCCAGGGTGGCGGCGGCTGGGGCGGCGGCTCCGGCGGCGGCAACCAGGGCGGCGGCGGTGCTCCGGCCGACGACCCGTGGGCCACCGGCGCTCCCGCCGGCGGCAACCAGGGTGGCGGCGGCTGGGGCGGCGGCAGCGGCTCCGGCGGCGGTGGCGGCTACTCGGACGAGCCCCCCTTCTAGACCCCGGACCCACGGGTCCTGCGGTCGGGAGCGGGGCACACCCCAACTTCTTGATCACACAGGAGAAACACCATGGCGAAGCCGCCTGTGCGCAAGCCGAAGAAGAAGGTCTGCGCATTCTGCAAGGACAAGGTCACGTACGTGGACTACAAGGACACGAACATGCTGCGGAAGTTCATTTCCGACCGCGGCAAGATCCGTGCCCGCCGCGTGACCGGCAACTGCACGCAGCACCAGCGTGACGTCGCCACGGCCGTCAAGAACAGCCGTGAGATGGCGCTGCTGCCCTACACCTCCACCGCGCGATAAGGGAAGGGTGACCGACTCATGAAGATCATCCTTACCCACGAGGTCTCCGGCCTCGGCGCCGCCGGCGAGGTCGTCGACGTCAAGGACGGCTACGCCCGCAACTACCTGATCCCGCGGAAGTTCGCGATCCGCTGGACCAAGGGCGGCGAGAAGGACGTCGAGCAGATTCGTCGTGCTCGCAAGATCCACGAGATCCAGACCGTCGAGCAGGCCAACGCGCTCAAGGCCCAGCTCGAGGGCGTGAAGGTCCGTCTGGCCGTCCGTTCGGGCGACGCCGGTCGACTCTTCGGTTCCGTCACCCCGGCCGACGTCGCTTCGGCGATCAAGGCCTCCGGTGGCCCCGAGGTCGACAAGCGCCGCATCGAACTGGGCTCGCCGATCAAGACGCTGGGCGCCCACGAGACGTCCGTGCGTCTGCACCCCGAGGTGGCCGCCAAGGTCAGCATCGAGGTCGTCGCGGCCTGAGGCCGCGCATGCTGTAGCCGCTCCTCGCAGCGGTGAGTGGGGTCGTGCCCTCGGGTGCGGCCCCACTGTCATGTCTGCTGATCGGCAGGTGTCGCCGCGTGGTGTGGGCCGATGTTTCACGTGAAACGGGGGAAACGTCAGCGGGTCGCCCCCGTCACGATCCAGCGGCCCGAGCGGGAGCGCAGCCACAGGGTCAGCATCCGCACGGCCATCATCACCGTCATCGCTGCCCACAGGGCCGTCAGACCGCCGCCGACCGTGGGCACGAGCAGGGCCAGGGGCGTGAAGACCGCGAGTGTGACCAGCATCGCCCTCGCCAGATAGGGCCCGTCCCCCGCCCCCATCAGCACCCCGTCGAGGACGAAGACGACACCGGAGACCGGCTGGCACAGTGCGACGATGACCAGCGCGGGCAGCGCGGCGTGGTGGACGGCCGGGTCGCCGCTGAACAGCGGGAGGAACAACGGCCGGCCGACCAGCACCAGCGCTCCCAGGACGACTCCGGAGGCGACGCCCCACTGCACCATGCGGCGGCACGCCTCCCTGGCGCCCTCGGTGTCCTCCGCGCCGAGATAGCGGCCGATGATGGCCTGCCCGGCGATGGCGATCGCGTCGAGGGCGAAGGCGAGCAGGCTCCACAGCGACAGGATGATTTGGTGCGCGGCGATGTCCGCGTCCCCGAGCCGGGCGGCGACCGCGGTGGCGATCATCAGGATCGCCCGCAGCGAGAGCGTACGGACGAGCAGGGGCGCACCGGCCTGTGCGCAGGCGCGGATGCCCGCGGCGTCGGGGCGCAGTGAGGCGCCGTGCCGCCGTGCGCCGCGCACCACCACGAAGAGGTAGGCGGCGGCCATGGCGCACTGCGCGATGACGGTGCCCCAGGCGGAGCCGGCGATGCCGAGCCCGGCGCCGTAGACCAGGGCGAGGTTGAGGGCGGCATTGGCCACGAACCCGGCGACGGCCACGTACAGGGGAGTGCGGGTGTCCTGCAGTCCCCGGAGCACGCCGGTGGAGGCCAGCACGACGAGCATGGCCGGGATGCCGAGTGCCGAGATGCGCAGATAGGTGGTCGCGTACGGGGCGGCGGTGTCCGAGGCGCCGAAGAGGGTGACGATGTCCGAGGCCAGGGGCAGGACGAGGGCGATGACGCCGGCTCCGAGGAGCAGGGCGAGCCAGATGCCGTCCATGCCCTGCTGGATGGCGGCGCGTATGTCGCCCGCGCCGACCCGGCGGGCGACGGCGGCCGTCGTCGCGTAGGCGAGGAAGACGAACACGCTCACGGCGGTGGTCAGGAGGGCGGAGGCGATGCCGAGTCCGGCCAGTTGCGCCGTGCCGAGGTGGCCCACGATCGCGCTGTCGGCCAGTACGAACAAGGGCTCGGCGACGAGCGCGCCGAAGGCCGGAACGGCCAGGGCGACGATCTCCCGGTCATGGCGCCGCCGGGCGGAGCGGGACGCCGCTGGAGCATGTGTCATGGCCATCAATCTAATCGTCCACAGGTAACGGATGCAAGGCGCATGAGACCCTTACATTTGCCGTGACAGCGGGTCATGGCGCGGACCCCCGTCAAGGATCTTGGTCCGACCGGGAAAGTTTTTTCTCTGCACAGCCGGTGGACGTCGAAAGGCCAGGTCAGAAAGGGCAGGCCCGAGACGGCGAGGTCTTGTTCACAGGGCTGTCCACCGTGTCGTGCACAGGTTTCACGGAGTTCTCCACAGCAATGGGGTCCTCGTCCACATGGCCTGTGGATAACCAGATTGGCTGACGGTGCAGACGGGCCTAACGTGGTCCGGCGCCCGCTCCGCCCCGGCACCACGGAATCCTCACAAAGCCGACGCGCCGACAACCGGAGGACGGGCCTCTTATTTGTCAGTGCCGTGGCCTAGAAATGAGGGGCACGGCGAGGTCCGCCCGGCGGACGGAGGAGGTGGTTCGGTGAGTATCTCCGAGCCCTTGGACGACCCGTGGGCCGACAGCGGGCCCAGTGATCGTCTGCCCGCCTCGCGCCGGCGCGGTGACGGCGGCGGACCCGGCCGTGACGAACAGCACGACCGGGGCCGGGACAGCGGCGGATGGGACGGCGGCTCCGCCTTCGAGCGCGTCCCCCCGCAGGACCTGGACGCCGAGCAGTCGGTCCTCGGTGGCATGCTCCTGTCCAAGGAGGCCATCGCCGACGTCGTCGAGATCCTCAAGGGTCACGACTTCTACAAACCGGCGCACGAAACGATCTTCCAGGCGATCCTCGACGTCTACGCGCGCGGGGAACCCTCCGACCCCATCACGATCGCCGCCGAACTCACCAAGCGCGGCGAGATCACGAAGGTGGGCGGCGCCTCCTATCTGCACGGTCTGGTCCAGACGGTGCCGACGGCGGCGAACGCCGAGTACTACGCGGAGATCGTCCACGAGCGGGCCGTACTGCGCCGCCTCGTCGAGGCCGGCACCCGGATCACCCAGATGGGATACGCGGCCGACGACGACGTGGACGAGATCGTCAACCGCGCGCAGGCGGAGATCTACGCCGTCACCGAGCAGCGCACCAGCGAGGACTATCTGCCGCTCGGCGACATCATGGAGGGAGCACTCGACGAGATCGAGGCGATCGGCTCCCGCAGCGGCGAGATGACCGGCGTCCCCACGGGGTTCACGGACTTCGACTCGCTGACGAACGGTCTGCACCCCGGCCAGATGATCGTCATCGCCGCGCGTCCCGCGATGGGCAAGTCGACGCTCGCGCTGGACTTCGCCCGTGCGGCGTCGATCAAGAACAACCTGCCGAGCGTCATCTTCTCCCTTGAAATGGGCCGCAACGAGATCGCCATGCGTCTGCTGTCCGCCGAGGCCCGGGTCGCGCTGCACCACATGCGCTCGGGCACGATGACGGACGAGGACTGGACGCGGCTGGCCCGCCGCATGCCGGACGTGTCGGCCGCACCGCTCTACATCGACGACTCGCCGAACCTGTCGATGATGGAGATCCGCGCCAAGTGCCGCCGTCTGAAGCAGCGCAACGACCTCAAGCTGGTCGTCATCGACTACCTCCAGCTGATGCAGTCCGGCGGCTCCAAGCGTGCCGAGAGCCGCCAGCAGGAGGTCTCGGACATGTCCCGTAACCTCAAGCTCCTCGCCAAGGAGCTGGAGATCCCGGTCATCGCGCTCTCCCAGCTGAACCGAGGACCCGAGCAGCGCACCGACAAGAAGCCCATGGTCTCCGACCTGCGTGAGTCCGGCTCCATCGAGCAGGACGCCGACATGGTCATCCTGCTGCACCGCGAGGACGCCTACGAGAAGGAGTCCCCCCGCGCGGGCGAGGCCGACCTGATCGTCGCCAAGCACCGAAACGGCCCCACGGCCACCATCACCGTCGCCTTCCAGGGCCACTACTCCCGCTTCGTGGACATGGCACAGACCTGATCCGCGTGACTGCCTGACCGCAGGGGTGGGTGGCCCGGGCCGGGGCGCCACCGGGGAAATGCGCTCGACGTGGGCAGGGACGGCGGGTGGACTGGGGGCATGACGACACCCCACGAAGAGCTGCTCCCCGCCACGCGGCGGGCCCTGCTGCACCGGATCGCCGTCGCCCAGGCCGAGGGACGGGCCCCGTCCCTCGTGGCGGCCGTCGTACGGGACGGCAGGACCGTCTGGCACGGCTCGCGCACCTCGGTGGAGGGCCACGGCCCGGACGAGAACGTGCAGTACCGGATCGGCTCGCTCACCAAGACCTTCACCGCCGTACTCGTCCTGCGCCTCCGTGACGAGGGCCGGCTCGATCTCGGCGACGCGCTGGAGAAGCACCTGCCGGGCACCGGGGCGGGGGAGGCCACGATCGCCCAGCTGCTCGCGCACTCCGGCGGGCTCGCCGCCGAGTCGCCCGCCCCCTGGTGGGAGCGGACCCCGGGTTCACTGCGCCCGGAGCTCGTCGATGTGCTGGGCCCGGACCCGCTGCGGCACCCGGTCGGCAGCCGGTTCCACTACTCCAACCCCGGCTACACCGTGCTGGGCGCACTGGTCGAACGGCTGCGGGAGGCCCCCTGGGAGGACGTCCTGCGGCGTGAGGTGCTCGCACCCCTGGGACTCCACCGCACCAGCGGCAGCCCGCAGGCACCGCACGCGGGCGGCTGGGCCGTGCACCCCTGGGCGGACGTGATGATGCCGGAGCCCGTCGAGGACCTCGGCCTGATGGCACCCGCGGGCCAGCTCTGGTCGACCACCGGCGACCTCGCCCGGTTCGCGGTCTTCCTGGCCCGGGGCGACGAACGGGTGCTGAGCGCGGAGTCGGTGCGGGAGATGCGGACGCCCGCCGCGCCCTCCGACGCCGCGGACCTGGCGGCGGGTTCCGCGTACGGGCTCGGCATGCAGCTCCAGCACCGGGACGGCCGGCTTCTGGTGGGGCACTCCGGGTCCCTCCCGGGTTTCCTCGCCGGTCTCTCGATCAGCGTCGAGGACGATGTCGCGGCCGTCGTGCTCGCCAACTGCACCTCCGGCCCGCAGGTGTGGGGGACGGCCGCCGACCTCGTGGGAATCGTGGCGGAGGCGGAGCCGCGCATCCCGGAGCCGTGGCGACCGCTGCCGGCGGTGGATCCGGCCGTGCTGGAGCTCGCGGGACCCTGGTACTGGGGCACGCAGGGGTTCGGCCTCCGCCTCGCGGCCGGCGGGGACCTGGCGCTGGAGCCGCTCACCGGCGTGGGGCGCCGCGCACGGCTCAGGGCGAACGGCGACGGCACCTGGACCGGGTGCGACGGTTACTACGCGGGGGAGCTGCTGACGGTCGTACGGCGGCCGGACGGCTCGGTGAGCCATCTGGACCTCGGCTCGTTCGTGTTCACCCGGACGCCGTACGACGGGGAGGCGGCGGTGCCGGGCGGGGTGGACCCGGACGGATGGCGGGGGACGGACGGTATCCGTTAGCGAGCGGTCCCGCTGGATGGAACCAGCGAGCCGTCCCGCGGGAGCGAACCCGGACGCCCTCGTGTTTCACGTGAAACACGAGGGCGCCCGCCGCGCAGGGCGCCGTGACCGCCCGTCAGAGCGCGAGCTTGAAGCCGACGTGCGACGCGGTGAAGCCGAGGCGCTCGTAGAAGCGGTGGGCGTCGGTCCGTGTGGCGTCCGAGGTCAGCTGCACCAGCTGACACCCTTCACGCCGGGACTGGTCGACGGCCCATTCGATGAGCCGGGTGCCGAGACCGCTGCCGCGTGCGTCGGCGTGGATCCGCACCGCCTCGATGATCGAGCGGGTGGCGCCCTTGCGGGACAACCCCGGGATCAGGGTCAGTTGCAGCGTGCCGATGACACTGCCGTCCCGTACGGCGACGACCAGATGCTGGTGGGGGTCGCCGGCCAGGCGCTTCAGCGCGGCCAGGTAGGGGGACAGGTCGTCCGGTGACTCGCGCGCGGCGCCCAGCGGGTCGTCGGCGAGCATGTGGACGATGGCCGGGACGTCGTCCTCGGTCGCGGGCCGTATCTCGAGATCTCCCATGGCCGCACTCTATGCGGGCGTTTTCAACGACTCCACGACGCGGACCAGCGGCGCCAGTTCGGGGTCCGCCGCCGCCTCGTCGAGTGCCTCGCGCAGGGCGGTGTCATTGGTGGGCCGGGCCTTGGCGAGGAGCGTCAGGCCCGCCTCGGTGACGTTCGTGTAGATGCCCCGCCGGTCGGTGGGGCACAGATAGCGGGAGAGCAGCCCGCGGTCCTCCAGCCGCGTGACCAGGCGGGTCGTGGCGCTCTGGCTGAGCACCACCGCGTCGGCGACCTGCTTCATCTGCAGATGCCCGCCGTCGCCGTCGTGCTGCCGACTGAGCACGTCGAGCAGCGAGTACTCCCGCACGCTCAGCCCGTGCCCGGACTGCAGAGCGCGCTCGATGTGCGCCTCGATGCGTCCGTGCAGCAGGGAGAGGGCGCACCAGCCCTGGGCGAGGGCGGTGAGTGCGGGGTCCGTCGCGGTCATGGTCATCCTCCGTCCCGGAGCGGCTGTCCCCAGGATAGACGACAACCGAAGTAACCTGCGCTTGCATATATAGCGCGTCTGCAATTATTGTCTCCGCTTGTAAAGCGCAGTCGCAATCGTATGGAAGGTCTCCCCATGCCCCTCGCGCTCCTGGCCCTCGCCATCGGGGCCTTCGGCATCGGCACCACCGAGTTCGTGATCATGGGCGTGCTGCCCGAGGTCGCCGCCGACTTCGGCGTCACCATCCCCACCGCCGGTCTGCTGGTGACCGGCTACGCGCTCGGCGTGGTGGCCGGCGCCCCGCTCATGACGGCCCTCGGCACGCGGATCCCCCGCAAACGGATGCTGATGCTGCTGATGGGCCTGTTCGTCGTGGGCAACCTGCTCTCCGCCGCCGCTCCCGTGTTCGGGCTGATGCTGGCGGGCCGCGTGGTCGCCTCCCTCGCGCACGGCGCCTTCTTCGGCATCGGCTCGGTGGTCGCCGCCGAACTGGTCGCCCCCGAGAAGAAGGCCGCCGCCCTGTCGATGATGTTCAGCGGGCTCACCGTCGCGAACGTCGTCGGCGTTCCGCTCGGCACGCTCGTCGGGCAGTCCGCGGGCTGGCGGGTCACCTTCGCCCTCGTCGCCGCGCTGGGCGTGCTCGGCCTGCTCGGCGTCGCCCGCCTCGTGCCCGACCTGCCCCGGCCGGAGGGGGTCCGGCTGCGCCATGAACTGTCGGCGCTGAAGAACGTCCAGGTGCTGCTCGCGATGGCGATGACCGTGCTCGGCTTCGGCGGCGTCTTCGCGGCCGTCACCTACGTCGCGCCGATGATGACGCGGGTCGCCGGCTTCTCCGACGGGTCCGTCACCTGGCTGCTGGTGCTGTTCGGCCTCGGCATGGTCGGCGGCAACCTCCTCGGCGGCCGCTATGCCGACCGGGCCCTCATGCCCCTGCTGTACGTCTCACTCGGCGGCCTCGCCCTCGTGCTCGCCCTGTTCACCGTGACCGCCCACCACAAGGCACTCGCGGCGGCGACCCTCGTACTGATCGGCGCCCTGGGCTTCGCGACCGTGCCACCGCTGCAGAAGCGCGTCCTCGACCACGCCCACGGAGCGCCGACCCTGGCGTCGGCCGTCAACATCGGCGCCTTCAACCTCGGCAACGCGCTGTCCGCCTGGCTCGGCGGCCTGGTCATCGCGGCGGGGCTCGGCTACACCGCGCCCAACTGGGTCGGTGCGCTCCTCGCCGCCTCCGCCCTGGTGCTCGCTGCCCTCTCGGCGGCCCTGGAACGCCGGGGGACCGCGGGCACCACCCGCGTCGTGGCCACCGGTGGCGCACCCGCCGAGCGTCCCGTCGCCGCGCGCCGCTGAGGGCGTGGGGGCCGCGCGCCGCTGAGTGCGCCGGGGCCGTCCCCATGGGGAACGGTCCCGGCACTGGTCTCCCGGTCGTCCCCCACGGGGAACGACCGCGACCATGGCCCTTTGGCCCCGCCCGGATTCAGCCCGCCGCGACCGTCAGCGGGGCGAACCGCCGGGTCCAGTCCCCGGGCAGGTCGGGGACGCCGTACGTCATGACGGCGTTCGACCCGACCGCCTCCAGTCCCCGCTCCTTGAGCCAGGCGAGGAGCTCCTCGTGCCGTACGTCGATGTCGGTGCGCAGCGGCCGGTCTCCGCCCTCGGCGAGCGCGGAGACCAGGGCCTTGGCGGTCCGGGTGTCCCGGGCGATCAGCGGGCCCACGACATGGGTCTCCATGTTGGGCCAGACGGCCGCGTAACCGAGGAGCCGGCCGTCCTCGTACGCCACCCGGATCCGGTCGGAGAAGGCGGGAAGACGGGTGATCATGTGGGTCCGGTCGCTGCCGAACACCTCCGCGTCGAGACGGAGGATCGACACCAGGTCCTCGGCGGTCGCCGCCCGGGTGCTGACCCCGGTCTCCGAGACGTCGGGAAGGAAGCGGCCGCGCAGCATCTCGGCCCGTCCGGTGACCTTGAAGCCGAGCTCCTCGTAGAGCGGGCGGCCGTTCGACGTCGCGAAGAGGGTCAGCGGCGTGGTGCCCGCCCCGGCCACCACGTGCCGCATCAGCCGTCGGCCGACGCCCTGGCGCGCGTGCCGTTCGGCGACGAGCACCATGCCGACCGCACTCAGATCCGGCCGCCCGTGGGGCCCGTACTCCGTGACCACGCAGGCGCCGACCAGGCCGCCCTCGGGGTCGTCGATGCCGTACCCCTGTCCGGCGGCGAGCAACAGCCCCCACTTGTGTTCTTCCCGGGGCCAGCCCCGGTCCTCGGACAGGTCGGCGCACGCGGTGACATCGCGGGGCGTCAGGCGGCGGATGGGCAGAACGGCGAGGGAGAGTGTCGGCACGCAGGTCAGGCTGTCCGACGGACCGCCCCGCCGTCCACCGCTTTGCCCGAGGACCCCCGGACTTTTGGCCACACCGGGGGTGGTCGGCGGCGTCTCCTCAGCCGAGGTCGGGTGCGTGCATCGCCCGTACACCCTCGATGTTGCCGTCGAGGTAGTGCCGCAGCGACAGCGGAACGAGATGGACCGAGGCGATCCCGACGCGGGTGAACGGCACCCGGACGATCTCGTACTCGCCGCACGGCTGCTCGATCTCGGGGCCGTGGCGCAGGCTCTCGTCCATCGACTCCAGCCGGCAGACGAAGAAGTGCTGCACCTTCACTCCGGTCGCGCCGCCGTCCTCGCCGATGTGCTCCACGGTGTCCACGAAGCAGGGGACCACATCGGTGATCTTGGCGCCCAGCTCCTCGTGCACCTCGCGGTGGAGCGCGTCGACCACGGTCGGGTCCTCCGGCTCCACCCCGCCGCCGGGCGTGACCCAGTAGGGATCGACGCCCGGCTTGGTCCGCTTGATGAGGACGAGGGCGTCGCCGTCGAGCAGAACGGCGCGGGCGGTGCGCTTGACCACGGGACGAACGGTCATGCGTGAAATGTGGCCCAGCTGGTTCCACGTGAAACATGTGGGGCGCTCCGCGTGAACTCGCTGGGTGTTTCACGTGAAACACCCGAAGTGCGGAGGCGGACACGCGCCGGGAGTCTGCCGGGCCGGGAGCACGGCTCGTCGGGCTCACTCCGTGAGCCCCGGGGGCGCCCGTGCACCTCGGAGCCGCCCCGCGAGTCCGGGAGCGCAGCTCCGTCAGCACCAGCCCGCGGCCTTGCGCAGCAGCCATTCGTGAGCCCGGGCGAGGTGCGGCATCGCGAGCGTGCCGGTGCGCACCGCCAGGAAGTAGGTGCGCAGCGGCGGTACCGGGGGGTCGAGCAGGGCGACGACCTCACCGCGCTCCAGGGCGGCCGCGCATAGATAGCGCGGCAGCACCGCGAGCCCCGCACCCCGGGCGGCACAGGCGAGCACTGCCCGCAGATCCGGGACGACGACGGCGCCGGAAGCGGCGGGGCGGGCGTCGAAGACGGCGGCCCAGTAGCGGGTGACGAACGGCAGAGATTCGTGGACTTCGACGACCGGAAGGTGCACCAGGGCGGAGCCGCCGGGAAGGCGGTGCCGGTCGGAAGCGGTGTGCGCGGCCCAGCGCGGGGACGCGACCAGGACGAGCTCCTCGTCACAGAGCGGGGTCGCGGTGAACAGTTCCCCGCGCGGCCGGGCGGTCGTGATGGCCAGATCGTGACGCCCCGCGGCGAGCCCCTCCAGGGCCTCGTCGCAGTTGGCGAAGGAGGCCCGCAGCGCGAAGCCCTGGCCGCGGTCCCCGGCCAGTTCCATGAGCGCGGGCAGCGCCCGCTCGGCCGTGAACTCCGGCGGACCGACGAGGTGGAGCGTGCGTAAGGAGGACTCGTCGTCGAGTCCCGTCTCGGCGATCTCCACCAGGGCGTCCAGGTGCGGGGCGGCCTTGTGGGCCAGTTCATCGCCGATGGTCGTGGGGGTCACCCCGCGGGCCTGCCGCAGGAAGAGCGGGCGGCCGAGCTGCCGTTCCAGAGTGCGGATCTGCGAGGTGACGGCGGGCTGCGACAGACCGAGCAGAGCCGCGGCACGCGTGAAGGAACCGGCCCGGTGCACCGTGACGAACGTGCGCAACAGGGCCAAGTCCATGGTGCTTCCTTCCCTCGCGCCATCCGCGCGGCACCGCGCACGGCGGCGGCGCCCCTCCCCCCCCGTCGGCGCCCCACTATAAATAAGTCGATAGGGACCTGTCGCTACTGTGATTGGACACTGACACAGAGTCAACTAGCCTTGGTCGCGCGGTTCTTCGCATGCAGAACCGGGGCGGTCCGAGCCACGAGGGGGGAGGTTCGGACCGCCCGCTTCCACCGCGTCCGCGGCCGGCGCTCAGTCCGCCGACTCCTCCAGCGCCCGCAGCACGTCGGCCACCAGATCCTCGGGGTCCTCCGCGCCCACGGAGAAGCGGACGAAGCCCTCCGGCACCGCGTCGCCGCCCCAGCGGCCGCGCCGTTCGGCCGTGGAGCGCACGCCGCCGAAGCTCGTGGCGTCGTCGACCAGCCGCAGCGCCTCGAGGAAACGGTCGGCCCGCGCGCGCGTGGCCAGCGTGAACGACACCACGCTCCCGAAGCGCCGCATCTGCCGCGCGGCGACGGCGTACGAGGGGTCGTCCGGCAGGCCCGGATAGCGCAGCCCGGACACCTCGGGGCGGTCGCGCAGCGCCTGCGCGAGGGTCAGCGCGCTCGCCGTCTGCCGGTCGGCCCGCAGCTGGAGGGTGGCCAGCGAGCGGTGGGCGAGCCAGGCCTCCATCGGCCCCGGGATCGCCCCGGCGATCTTGCGCCAGCGCCGGACCGGGGCGATCAGCTCGGCGTTCCGCGCCACGACGTAGCCGAGGAGTACATCGCCGTGCCCGGTGAGCATCTTGGTGCCGCTGGCCACACTGAAGTCGGCGTCCAGGTCGAGCGGCCGCTGCCCGAGCGGGGTGGCGAGGGTGTTGTCGACGGCGACCAGCGTGCCCTGCGCGTGCGCCGCCGCGACCAGCCGGCGCACATCGCACACGTCCAGCCCCGGGTTCGACGGGGTCTCGATCCACAGCAGCCGGGCCCCGTCGAGGACGTCGAGCTGGGCGTCCCCGCCGGTCGGTGCGGTGCGTACCTCGATGCCGTACGCGGTGAGCTGCTCGCGCACCAGGGGCAGCGCCTGGTAGCCGTCGTCCGGCAGGACCACGGCGTCCCCGGCCCGGAGCTGGGAGAAGAGGACCGCGGAGATCGCCGCCATGCCCGAGGCGAAGGTGAGGGTCCGCACGTCCTCGTCGCCGGGCGCCTCCAGCTCGCCGATGGCGCGCTCCAGCAGCGTCCAGGTCGGGTTCTCGTCCCGGCCGTAGGTGTACGGCCCGGTCGGTTCCCCGGGCAGATGGAAGTGGGCGGCGAAGACGGGGCCGGGAAGGGTCGGCTCGTACTTCACGGGGTCGGGAAGTCCCGCGCGCACCGCGCGCGTTCCGTCACCGATGCCGCCGGTGCTGCCGACACCGCCGGTGCCCCCGAAGTCGCCGGTGCTGCCCGCGGTCCCGGCTTCTCCGGTGCCCCCGCCGCCGTCCACATGGCGCTCACTCATGCCGCCTCCGCCTCCGTCTCCTGCGTGATCGGGGCGAGCGGACCGGACCGAGCGGAGGCTCGCCGCCGCCATTTTCTCAGGTCACACGCCTGCCGGCTGCCCCGGGCCACACCTTCGTCGGCTCCCGGCGGCCTCGTCGGGTCCGGCCCCGGCGCTTCCCGCCGGGTCCGTCGGTTGCTGTCGGTCTCCGTCAGTCCTCGTCGGGGAGGACGACGTGCAGCGCCCAGGCGACGACCGAGACGATCAGACCGCCGAGGACGGCCGTCCAGAAGCCCTCGACGTGGAAGCTCAGGTCGAGCTTCCCGGCCAGCCACGAGGTGAGCAGCAGCATCAGCGCGTTGACCACCAGGGTGAACAGGCCGAGCGTCAGGATGAACAGCGGGAAGGTCAGCACCTGTACAACCGGTTTGACCAGAACGTTCACGACACCGAACACCAGGGCGACCAGGATGAGGGTGCCGGCCTCCTTGCCGGTACTGTCACCGGTCAGGGTGATCTTGTCGAGCAGCCAGACGGCGACCGCCAGGGCGCCCGCGTTGGCGATCGTCTTGACTACGAAATTCTTCATGGGTCTGATCGTCTCCGATCGCGGTGGAAGAGATCAACGGGCGGGCGCCACGGGGACCGCGGTGCCGGTGGACGGGAGCGGACAGGGACGATGAAGGCATTCCGGCTGGACGAACTGGAGGCGGAGCGCGCCGCCAACGACGGGGCCTACCTGCAGTTCCTGCGGGAGCGCAACATGTCGGTCGGCCTCTACGCGCTGGACGCGGGAGCGACCGATCCCCAGCAGCCGCACCAGCAGGACGAGGTGTACTACGTCGCCAGCGGACGGGCGTCGATCACCGTCGGTCTGGAGACGACCCAGGTGGCCCGCGGCAGCGTCGTCTACGTGCCCGCGGGCGTCGCCCACAAGTTCCACCACATCACCGAGGATCTCAGGGTGCTGGTGATGTTCTCTCCCCCCGAGAGCTGAGGTCCGGCCTCGGGGTTCCCTAGGGGATGGATCAGGGGAGGACAAGGGATGCGCGGCCTCCGTTCGGCACCGCCGCGGCCCTAGCATCGAAGGCAGGACACAGCAGGACCTGTGCGACACGTCCCGAGAGCGGGAGAGCGGGTGCGCCGGGCGGAGAGGTGAGGACAGGGCGATGCGAGAGATCTTCACGGGTTTGCCGTGGTGGGTGAAGTGGATCGCGGTGCCGGTCATCGCCCTGGTCGTGTTCGGCGGCCTGATAGCCAGCGTGCTCGGATTCCTCATCGGGCTGCTGTTCAAGGTGCTGCTCTTCGTGGCACTGGTCGGTGGGCTGATCTACATCGTGCGGAAGTTCATGGCGGGCTCCTCCTCGCGCGGCGACTGGTAGGGCCGGGCCAGCAACAGGAACGCGAGGTTCCCTCGCGCGAGGGAAGTTTCCCGGCAGCGGCGGCTGCGAGCGGTGACGGGCGATTAGAGTCCGGAACTCCGCACGGGGCCGATCCGCCCCCGCGGGCGGCGCACACCCCTCCCGTGTCTCCCCGCACGGGCGGCCCCTCCTCGCGCTCCGGGAGTGCCCCTTGGCCACGGTCGGTTCGGTACCCGTACCCGTAGACATCCACGCCCCACCCGCCCAGCGGACGCCGCCGCTGAGGGAGTCGCACCCGACCACCCTGATCGGCTCCGTGCAGCGGGCGATGCGCCTGCTGGAGTGCGTCGCCGCCCGTGAGTACGGCGCCACCGCCAAGCAGCTCGCCCGCGAGGCCCAGCTGGCCCTGCCCACGACGTACCACCTGCTGCGCACACTGACCCACGAGGGCTATCTCCGCCGCGACAAGGGGCTGTTCTTCCTCGGGGACGCCGCCGAGCGGCTGAGCAGGAGCGGAGTGGAGCAGAAACGTCGCAGCACGGTGGCGGACGCGCTCGCGCACTGGCGCGACATGCTCGGCGTCCCGGTCTACTACGCCGTCTACCGCGCCGGTGAGATCGAGATCGTCTCGGTCGCGGACACCCCGGGCAACCCGGCGGTCGCGGAATGGGCGGACTTCCGGGAGACCGGGCACGCCCACGCGATCGGCCAGTGCCTGCTCTCCCAGCTGGACGACGCCACACGCCGCGACCACCTCGACCGCCACCCCGTACGGGCGCTCACTCCGTACACCGTCCCCGACGCCCACACCCTGCTGCGGCGCCTGGAGCGGGTCGGCCGCATGGAACCCGTCTTCGAGCGGCAGGAATACGCGCTCGGCACGGCCTGCGCCGCCCTCCCGCTCACCGCCGGGACGACGGCGGCGACCGTGGCCGTCTCGCTCCCCTGCCACCAGGCCGACCGGCTGCTGCCCGCCGTGCGCCGACTGCAGAGCGAGCTGGGCCGGCTGCTCGGCACGCTCGCCCCCTCTATCAGTATCTGAAAACTCACTCCTTGTGATCTCCTGTGTACTGTCTGCAAGATTTCTGGCAGTGTCAGGTGATTCCTGGCCAGTCGACGGCAACTGACGGGGTAGGCGATGAGCGAGTCCGTGGTGCAGGCGGAGGTCATGATGAGTTTTCTGGTCTCGGAGGAGCTCTCCTTCCGGATCCCCGTGGAGCTGCGCTACGACACCTGTGATCCCTTCGCCGTCCGGCTGACCTTCCATCTCCCCGGGGACGCGCCCGTCACCTGGGCGTTCGGGCGGGAGCTGCTGATCGACGGGGTGGGGAGGCCGTGCGGCGACGGGGACGTGCACATCGCACCCGCCGACCCCCATGCGATCGGCGAGGTACTGATCAGGCTTCAGGTCGGCCCCGACCGGGCGCTGTTCCGATCCGGCGCGGCACCGCTCGTGGCCTTCCTCGACCGCACGGACAAGCTGGTCCCCCTTGGGCAGGAGCGTTCCCTCGCGGACTTCGACGCCCTGCTCGACGAGGCGCTGGACCGGATCCTCGCCGAGGAGCAGAGCGCGGGGTGAACGATCCCGGTCGCACGGACGGCCCGGACGGCGGAGGAACGCTTCAGCAACTCGCCCGCACGCCCGTGTCCACACGTCTCAGCGCTTGCGGCGCCGGCCCCGTCCGCCGCGCGCCGGTGGCGCCACCGCCGTCGCTCCGGCGGCTCGGGCGGTCACCGGCGGCTCACCGCCGTGCGGCGCTGTCGCCCGGTCCGGCCCGACCGGGCGGTCCGCGGAGACCACCAGCGCGGCCAGGGCGGTGGTCACCGGCACCGAGGCGACCAGGCCGATGGAGCCGACCAGCGTACGCACGATCTCCTCGGCGACCAGCTCACTGGTGGCGACCGTGCCCACCCCGCTCTGCGCGACGGAGAACAGCAGCAGCAACGGCAACGCGGCGCCCGCATAGGCCAGTACCAGGGTGTTGACGACCGAGGCGATGTGATCGCGGCCGATCCGTATGCCCGCGCGGTACAGCCCCCGCCGGCTCATGGAGGGGTTCGCCTCGTGCAGCTCCCAGACCGCCGACGTCTGCGTCACCGTCACGTCGTCGAGCACACCGAGCGAACCGATGATGACGCCGGCCAGCAGCAGACCGCTCATGTCGATGTCCGGATAGAGCCCGTGGATCAGGCCGGTGCTGTCGTCGGTGTTCCCGGTCAGCGCGGCCCAGCCGATGAACAGCGAGCCGAGCACGCCGATCAGCCCCAGCGAGATCAGCGTGCCGATCACCGCCACGGAGGTGCGGGCCGAGAGACCGTGACACATGTACAGGGCGATCAGCATGATGGCGCTCGACCCGACCACCGCCACCGCCAGTGGATTCGAGCCCTGGAGGATCGCCGGCAGGATGAAGAACGACAGCAGCACGAAGCTGACGGCCAGCGCGATCAGGGCGGCCAGCCCCCGCATCCGGCCCACGACCACCACGGCGACGGCGAAGATGCCCGCGAGCAGCGCCATGGGCAGCGTGCGGTTCACGTCGGTGACCGAGTACTGAAGGTTCTTCGGCGCGGAGGGCTCGTAGGAGACCACGACCTTCTCGCCCTGGTCCAGTTGGCGTGACTGGTCCGGCTGCACGATCTCGGTGAAGGTGCGTCCCTTGTCCTTGCCGGTGTCGACGCGGACCGTGGCCTTCTTGCAGGTTCCGGCCTCCCCCGCGCCGGAGCCCTGTGCGGCGGAGCCGGCGCCCGAGGCGTCTCCGGCGGACGAACCGGCTGTGGCCGTACCACCCGTGGCCGTGCCGCCCCCGGCGCCCACGGAGGCACAGTCGACCTTGACCACCTTGGTGACCGTGGCCTGCTGCGTCTGGCGGTCGAAACCGACGCCCGTGCGCTCGTGCGACGGCACCCCGCCGGGCCAGAGGACCACCAGTCCCACGACCACCGCGGCGGCGAACGGCACGAGAACGGCGGCGATGACCTTCCGCAGATGCCGCGAGACGGGCGCCGCCGGGCCATGGCCGTGGCTGTGGGAGTGGCCGGTGCCGCCGTGGGGGCCGGCCGGCTGAGAGGGAGGGTGCTCGTGCGGGGGAGGCTGATGCGGAGGGTGCTGCTGGGGCGTGGTCACCGACGCATCATCGCAAGAACGGGGACACGTCAGCGCGAGAACGAGAGGGGGCCCACTGTTCAGTGCGGCCACCAAGGCGTTAGCGTGAAAGCACCTTTGTACACGCGGGAGCTCGGAGCACCGGGCTGAGAGGGCGCTGACCTCCGCAGAGGCGATGTTTCACGTGGAACATCGCCGGCGGACACCGCTGCGTCGACCGCTGAACCTGTTACCGGGTAATGCCGGCGTAGGGAGTAGGTCTCATGACCATCAAGGACACACGCACGCCTGCCTCCGCGCAGAACGCCAGTGAGGACTCCAGCGACCCCACCGGGGGGAACCTCAACGGGAACTCCGGGGGGAAGCCCGGCGGCGGGGAGGCCGGGACGTCCATCGGCTGGCACAAGGCGTACGTCGAGGGCTCGCGCCCCGATCTGCGGGTGCCGGTCCGTCAGGTGCACCTCACCAACGGGGGGTCGGTCACGCTGTACGACACCTCGGGCCCGTACACCGACCCCACCGTACGGACCGACGTCCGCAGGGGGCTCGCGCCGCTGCGGGAGAACTGGATCGTCGCCCGGGGCGACACGGAGGAGTACGCGGGCCGTCCGGTCCGGCCCGAGGACGACGGCATCAAGCACACCTCACCACGCGGGGGACTGCGCAACCTGGACGCGGTCTTCCCCGGACGGTCCCGCCGTCCGCTGCGCGGCCGCGACGGGACGCCGGTGACCCAACTGGCCTATGCGCGACGGGGGGAGATCACTCCGGAAATGGAGTTCGTGGCGCTCCGGGAGAACGTTTCTCCCGAGGTCGTGCGGGAGGAGATCGCGGCGGGGCGCGCGGTGCTGCCCGCGAACGTCAACCACCCGGAGATCGAGCCGATGATCATCGGCAAGCGGTTCCTGGTGAAGGTCAACGCCAACATCGGCAACTCCGCCGTCACCTCCTCCATCGAGGAGGAGGTCGAGAAGATGACCTGGGCGACCCGCTGGGGCGCCGACACGGTCATGGACCTGTCCACCGGACGCAACATCCACACCACCCGCGAATGGGTGCTGCGCAACTCCCCCGTGCCGATCGGCACGGTCCCCCTCTACCAGGCCCTCGAGAAGGTCGACGGCAGGGCGGAGGAGCTGACCTGGGAGATCTACAAGGACACGGTCGTCGAACAGGCCGAGCAGGGCGTGGACTACATGACCGTGCACGCCGGCGTGCGCCTCGCCTACGTGCCGCTCACCGCGAACCGCAAGACCGGCATCGTCTCGCGCGGCGGCTCCATCATGGCCGCCTGGTGCCTGGCCCACCACAAGGAGTCGTTCCTCTACGAGCACTTCGAGGAGCTCTGCGAGATCCTCGCCGCGTACGACGTGACGTACTCCCTCGGCGACGGTCTGCGGCCCGGCTCGATCGCGGACGCCAACGACGAGGCGCAGTTCGCGGAATTGCGCACGCTCGGGGAACTCAACACGATCGCCAAGCGTTTTCACGTACAGACCATGATCGAGGGCCCGGGACACGTCCCGATGCACAAGATCAAGGAGAACATCGACCTTCAGCAGGAGATCTGCGATGAAGCTCCGTTCTATACGCTCGGCCCGCTGACGACGGACGTCGCTCCGGCGTACGACCACATCACCTCCGGCATCGGTGCCGCGATGATCGCCTGGTGGGGCACGGCCATGCTCTGCTACGTCACGCCCAAGGAACACCTGGGCCTGCCCAACCGTGACGACGTCAAGACCGGCGTCATCACCTACAAGATCGCCGCCCACGCAGCCGACCTCGCCAAGGGGCACCCAGGTGCGCAGGAATGGGACGACGCCCTGTCCGACGCTCGCTTCGAGTTCCGCTGGGAGGACCAGTTCAACCTGGCCCTCGACCCGGACACGGCCCGCGAGTTCCACGACGAGACCCTGCCGGCCGAACCGGCCAAGACGGCCCACTTCTGCTCGATGTGCGGCCCGAAATTCTGCTCGATGAAGATCTCCCAGGACATCCGCCGGGAGCACGGCACCACACGGACCGAGGTGGAGGAGGGCATGGCACAGAAGTCGAAGGAGTTCGCGGAGGCGGGCAACCGGGTGTACCTGCCGATAGCCGACTGACCGCGGTGCTGGTGGTGTTCCCCGGAGCAGTCGGCCGGGGGACATCGCCGCCGGGTCCGCGTGTGGGCAGACGGCTGCCGTTCCGGCGTGCCGCTTCGCGGCAGGGGCGGATGTGGCCGGGTGCCGGGACCGGTTCTCCTCCGCTCACTCCGGCCGGTGTTCGGGGCCGCCGAAGTCGGGGCTCGAGAAGTCGGGGCTGGAGAAGCGGGGGCGGGAGGCCGAGGGGGCGCCGTCCTCGGGGCTGCTGAAGCCCGGGCGGTCGTAGCCCAGGTGCGGGATGCGGCTCTGCGGGGCCGAGGGCACCGGGCCGTCCAGCGCGGCCCGGTCGGGGTCGGTCAGGGCGTCGCGGAGGAACGGCAGGATGCCGCGCTCCAGCAGCGCCTCGTGCCACGCCTCCCTGGCCCGCAGCATCTCCTCGTACCGGTCCCCCTCGGCGCCGCCGCGCTGGGCGGTGGCGTTGTTGCGGAGGGCGGTGAGCAGCAGGCCGACCGCGGCGACCAGGATCGCCACCGCGGTGACCGCGCCGAACACCCAGCCGGTGGTCAGCAGGGTCCGGGCGAAGGCCGGCTCGGGGTTGAGCATCTTCATGACGTACCCCACGAGCAGGAAGATCGCCGCCGCGGTCCCGGCGAGCACGGGGGCGAGGACGGTGACGACCGCGCCGGCCCCGGCACCCGCGGCGGCCTCGCCGACGGCGGCGGCAAGGCCCAGCCCGCCCACGTCGGTCTCCGTGGCGGGGGTGTCCTGCAGCGGCGGGGCGGACGGGGCCGGGCGGCGCAGCTCCTCACGGACCTTCACGTAGTGGTGGTATTCGGCCGCGGCGGCGGTGGTGATGAACGCGGTGGCGCTGAGTGCCATGGTGCGCAGTTGTTCGGGGTTGAGCCGTTGCACGAGGGCGGCCAGTTCCGGGCGGTGTGCGGCGGAGCGCAGCGCCTCGTCGAGGATCCGCTCGTACTCCTGGCGGTCCTCGCTGTGCAGGTGCTGCGGAACGCTGTTCATGTGCATCCCCCGATGCTCCGTAGGGCTTGGGGCTCGGCATGCTGACGAGCCGTCGGGCAGAAACGGAGGGGAGCCTGCTACGGATAAGCCGATGGTAGAGCCGCGACGGCACGCGGAGACAGGGGGTTTCCGGAAATTGCCCCTCGCCCGGGGCGGTCCGCGGCGGCGGGCGAGGGCGTGGTGAACGGCTAGCGCACCAGCGGCAGTTGCTGGACCAGCAGCTTTCCGGCCATGGTCACCCCGCCGTCCATGGCGAGGGCGAGTCCGTCGGCGTACAGGTGCGGTCCCTCGACCACGGGCGGTCCGGCCTCCTCGCCGTCCTCCGAGCCGACCTCGCCCAGGAGGTAGGGGATCGGGCTGTGGCCGTGCACGATGCGGGTGCCGCCGTAGACGTCCAGCAGGGAGCGGACGGCGTCGGCACCGCCCTCGTCGCGGAAGGAGAACCGCTTGGTGAACTTGCGGAAGAGGTCCCAGACCTCGTCCGCGTCGTTGCGGGTGAGCGTCTCGCGGACGGTGTCGTTGACCTCTTCGATGGAGCGGCCGTAGTCGAGATAGGAGGTCGTGTCCGAGTGCACCAGCAGGTGTCCGTCGGCGGACTCCATGGCGTCGAGGCGGGCCATCCACTGCAGGTGGTGGTCCTGGAGGCGGTCCATGTCGGTCTTCTGGCCGCCGTTGAGCAGCCAGGCCGCCTGGAAGGTGGCGGTGCCGGCGCCCGAGTTGACGGGGGTGTCGCCGAACCGCTTGGCGCCGAGCAGCAGCAGCTCGTGGTTGCCCATGAGCGCCTTGCAGTAGCCGCCGGCGGCGGCCGCCTCGGCGGACAGCCGCATCACCAGGTCGATGACGCCGATGCCGTCGGGGCCGCGGTCGGTGAAGTCGCCCAGGAACCACAGCCGGGCGGTTCCGGCGCACCACTGGCCGGCGGCGTCGAGGAGGCCCTGCTCCTGGAGCGCGGCCACCAGCTCGTCGAGGTAGCCGTGGACGTCGCCGACGACGTAGAGCGGGCCGGGACCCTCGCCGGTGGTGGCGGGCTGCGCCGCCGGGGCGGGCGCCGGTTCCACGACGACCTGGACGGTGTCGCCGCGGTTGATCACCGGCAGGTCCCGCTCGGTGGGCGTGTACCCCTCCGGAAAGCCCTCGGAATAGGGAGCGGGTCGGCCGCCGGGGTGTTCCTCGGGCGCCTCGGGGGGAGCGGAGCCCTCCCCGAGATGGCCGTCGTGGGCGTACGGACCGGTCTCCTGCACGTACGCGGGTACCCGGAAGTCGCGCACCGTCGCCGCCTGCTCCGCCTCGGGTCCCTGACCGGCCCCCTGAGTCATCGACCCCTCCACCATCGCGCCGCAGCTGCACCGCATCGGACTGCCTGGTCGCAGCGGCCCGCGGTGTGTGGGCCCATCATAGGAATGCGGATCGTGCCATGTGACGACCCAGGGGTGGTGAATCGGCGAAGCGGGCGGTCCGCCGCGGCTTTCGCCCCGTTTGGGCAGGGCTTTCCCGGGGCGGGAGTGACCGGAGGGGCGTCGGCGGGGCCGGCCGGGGACACGTGTGCGTCACCCGGGCGGCACTGTGGCGCCGCCCTCGTCGAACGGTTCACCGCCCTCGACCCGTCGAACGGTTCACCACCCCGCGGCCCGTCGAGCGGTTCGCCGCCCCGCGAAGGCCCCGCGGCCGTGGGTCCGCCCCGTGACCGTCCTGCGGTCGCGGAGCCGCTCCGGGAGCGGTTCGTGGCCGCGCGGGGGCGGAGTCCGGCCGACGAGGTGACGGCAGGCCTCAGCTCTCCGGCGTGCGCGGTGGGCTGACGGTGGTGCGCGGCGGACGGCGCCGGGACGAGGTGCGGATGATCAGCTCGGTCGGTATCACCTGCTCCACCGGCTGCTGCGACTCCACGCCTTCGATGGCGTCGATGAGCAGCTGCACCACCGCCGTGCCGATCCGGCGGGGCTTGAGGGAGAGGGTGGTGATCGGCGGCTCGGTGTTGGCGTACACCGTGGACTCGCTGCAGCAGACGAGCAGCAGGTCGTCGGGGACGCGGAGCCCGTAGCGCCGGGCGGCGGCCAGCAGATCGGTGCCGTTGGGGTCGAACAGGCCGTAGACGGCGTCGGGGCGGTCGGGCCGGGCGAGCAGTCGGTCGGCCGCGACGGCGCCGGCGCACGGGTCGTGGGCGGGGTAGGCCTCGTAGACCGGGTCCTGGCCGACCCGCTCGCACCAGCGCAGATAGGCGGTGGTGGACAGCCGGGTGTACGTGTCCGTGGTCGTGCCGGTGAGCAGGCCGATGCGGCGGGCGCCGGCGTCGGCGAGGTGGTCGAGGATGTCCAGGACGGCGGCCTCGTGGTCGTTGTCGACCCAGGCGGTGACCGGCAGCGCGCCCGCCGGGCGGCCGTCGGAGACCACCGGTAAGCCCTGCCGGACCAGCTCGCTGACGACCGGGTCCTGGTCGGAGGGGTCGATGACGACCGTGCCGTCCAGGGCGACGTTCGACCAGACGTCGTGGCGCGAGGTCGCGGGGAGGATCACCAGGGCGTAGCCGCGGGCGAGCGCGGCCGAGGTGGCGGCCCGGGCCATCTCCGCGAAGTACGCGAACTCCGTGAAGGTGAAAGGTTCATCCCCGTAGGTGGTCACGGTCAGGCCGATGAGCCCGGACTTGCCGGTTCTCAGGGTCCGGGCGGCGGCCGACGGACGGTAGCCGAGCCGGTCGGCGACCTCGCGGACATGCCGCCGGGTGGCGTCCGGGAGCCTGCCTTTTCCGTTGAGGGCGTCGGAGACGGTCGTGATGGAGACCCCGGCGGCGGCGGCGACGTCTCGGATGCCTGCCCGGCCCGGTCGTCCGCCCCGCCGTGCGGCCTCCGCCCGGCTCACCTGGTGCTTCCCTGCTGCTGTCATGGCGAGCCGATAGTAGGGCTCATGCGGTGGGGTAGTGCGGACGCATATGCACCCGTTGACAGGCACGTTTCTGCAAGGCGTACAGCCCCCAACTGCCTGGGAATGCAAGGTAGTTGAACGATCCAATGCCAGTACCTGGCTTGTCGGCACGCATGGGCCTGCCAAGGGGGCCATGTTTCGAAGAGGTCTCAACTCACCTTCACGGGTGATGCGCGCCACGGGGTACGCCACCGGCGCGTGCGTACGGGCCCGGCGCGCCCCCCGATTCGTGCGCCTTCATGCGCTTTCGTACGGGGGGCGGTCTCCGCGCCCGCCCCCGGTCGCCGCCCGCTCTGCGGACGCACCGGCGGCCCGCCGGGGGTCCACGTTGTCCACAGGCCATTCGCACCGGCGCCGAATCCTCATAAGGTGAGAAGCATTGGACACCGGTACGGGGCGTGCGCCCGGGCCCGGTGGTGTGCGTGAGGGAGGACTGCGGTGAGCGAGACGAGCCCGAGGCTGCGTGCCGAGCTGGAGGGTATCCCCGCCTATGTGCCGGGCAGGCCCGCGGCGGCCGGCGGTCCCGTCGCCTACAAACTGTCCTCCAACGAGAACCCGTATCCCCCGCTGCCGGGTGTCATGGAGACGGTCACGGCGGCGGCCGCGTCCTTCAACCGCTACCCGGACATGGCCTGCACCGCGCTCAACCAGGAGCTGGCCGAGCGCTTCGGCGTCCCGGTCTCCCACGTCGCCACGGGCACGGGCTCGGTCGGCGTCGCCCAGCAGCTGCTCCAGTCCACCAGCGGCCCGGGCGACGAGGTCATCTACGCCTGGCGGTCCTTCGAGGCGTACCCGATCATCACGCGGATCAGCGGGGCGACGCCGGTGGAGGTGCCGCTGACGCCGGGCGACGTGCACGACCTGGACGCGATGGCCCGGGCGATCACCGACCGCACGCGGCTGATCTTCGTCTGCAACCCCAACAACCCGACGGGCACGGTGGTGCGCCGCGCGGAGTTGGAGGCGTTCCTCGACCGGGTGCCGGACGACGTCCTGGTGGTGCTGGACGAGGCCTACCGCGAGTTCATCCGCGACCCCGAGGTGCCGGACGGCGTCGAGCTGTACCGCGAACGGCCGAACGTGTGTGTGCTGCGGACCTTCTCCAAGGCGTACGGGCTCGCGGGGCTGCGGGTCGGTTTCGCCATCGGCCACGAGCCGGTGGCGGCGGCGCTGCGCAAGACGGCGGTGCCGTTCGGGGTGAGCCAGCTCGCCCAGGACGCGGCGATCGCCTCGCTGAACGCCGAGGACGAGCTGCTCGGCCGGGTCGGCTCGCTGGTCTGCGAGCGGAACCGGGTGGTCGAGGCGCTGCGCGGCCAGGGCTGGACGGTGCCCGAGACGCAGGCCAACTTCGTCTGGCTGCGGCTGGGGGAGCGCACGACGGAGTTCGCGGCGGCGTGCGAGCGCGCGGGGGTCGTCGTCCGGCCGTTCGCGGGTGACGGGGCGCGCATCACCATCGGGGAGACGGAGGCCAACGACATCTTCCTGAAGGCCGCGGAAGGTTTCCGCAGGGAGCTCTGACCGGCACCACCCCGCTCCGCCACGCTGTGCCGAAGGGCCGGCCGGCCCACGCCGACCGGCCCTTTCGCGTGCCCTCGTGCGGAGTCGCCCGTGTGAGGCGGCCCACTTTCGCCTCCAGGGGACCCCCGGGCCTCCGGCCTCGAACGGGTATGCGTCATAATTGCTTGTGAATGTGAACGCGTTCACAAGCGCGTCCCGGTTCATCCCGTGATGCGCGCTGTGTACGGGCCGAAACGCGTGCGAAACGCATGCCGTGGGGTGTGCGATCCGCCGCTTCGTGACCACGGCGACGTAAGGAGAGACGACGTGGAACTGGCTCTGGCGCCGGAGACCCTGGCGCGCTGGCAGTTCGGCATCACCACCGTCTACCACTTCCTCTTCGTCCCGCTGACGATCTCGCTGGCCGCCCTGACGGCCGGCCTGCAGACCGCCTGGGTGCGGACGGAGAAGGAGAAGTACCTCAGGGCCACCAAGTTCTGGGGCAAGCTCTTTCTGATCAACATCGCGATGGGCGTCGTCACCGGCATCGTGCAGGAGTTCCAGTTCGGCATGAACTGGTCCGACTACTCGCGCTTCGTCGGTGACATCTTCGGCGCCCCCCTCGCCTTCGAGGCGCTCCTCGCCTTCTTCTTCGAGTCGACCTTCATCGGACTGTGGATCTTCGGCTGGGACAAGCTGCCGAAGAAGCTGCACCTGGCCTGCATATGGATGGTGTCGCTCGGCACCGTCCTGTCGGCCTACTTCATCCTGGCCGCCAACTCCTGGATGCAGCACCCCGTCGGCTACCGGATCAACGAGTCCCGCGGGCGCGCCGAACTCACCGACTTCTGGTCCGTGCTGACCCAGAACACCGCACTCGCCCAGGCCTTCCACACCCTGTCCGCGTCCTTCCTCACCGGTGGCGCGTTCATGGTCGGCATCGCCGCCTTCCACCTGCTGCGCAAGAAGCACATCCGGGTGATGAAGACCTCGCTGCGGCTGGGTCTGGTCACCGTGGTCGTCGCCGGTCTGCTCACCGCCGTCAGCGGTGACGTCCTCGGCAAGGTCATGTTCAAGCAGCAGCCGATGAAGATGGCGGCCGCCGAGGCGCTGTGGGACGGTCAGTCCCCCGCCCCCTTCTCGGTGTTCGCCTACGGCGACGTGGAGAAGGGCCACAACAGCGTGGCCATCGAGATACCCGGCCTGCTCTCGTTCCTCGCCGACGACAGCTTCTCCTCGTACGTCCCCGGTATCAACGACGTCAACAAGGCCGAGCAGGAGAAGTACGGTCCCGGCGACTACCGGCCCAACATCCCCGTCACCTTCTGGGGCTTCCGCTGGATGATCGGCTTCGGCATGACGTCCTTCGCCCTGGGCGCGGCCGGACTGTGGCTCACCCGGAAGAAGTTCCTGCTGCCGCGGCACTTGAGGGTCGGCGACGAGGAGGTGCCGCACCTGGTGCTCTTCCGCAACAAGGCACTCGGCCCCACGCTGACGAAGTGGTACTGGCGCGCCGCGATCCTCACCCTCGGCTTCCCGCTCCTCGCCAACTCCTGGGGCTGGATCTTCACCGAGATGGGCCGTCAGCCCTGGGTCGTCTACGGCGTCCTGCGCACCAGTGACGCGGTCTCCCCCGGTGTCTCGCAGGGCGAGGTGCTCACCTCGATGCTCACCTTCACCGCCCTGTACGCGATCCTCGCCGTCGTCGAGGTCAAGCTGCTCGTGAAGTACGTCAAGGCCGGGCCGCCCGAGCTCACCGAGGCGGACCTCAACCCACCCACGAAGATCGGCGGCGACTCGCGGGACGCCGACAAGCCGATGGCCTTCTCCTACTAGGCCGGGGAGCGCTCACTCATGGAACTGCACGACGTCTGGTTCGTCCTCATCGCCGTCCTGTGGACCGGCTACTTCTTCCTGGAGGGCTTCGACTTCGGGGTCGGCGTCCTCACCCGGCTGCTGGCCCGGAACCGCTCCGAGAAGCGGGTGCTGATCAACACCATCGGCCCCGTCTGGGACGGCAACGAGGTCTGGCTGCTCACTGCGGGCGGCGCCACCTTCGCCGCCTTCCCCGAGTGGTACGCCACCCTGTTCTCCGGTTTCTATCTGCCGCTGCTGGTCATCCTCGTCTGCCTCATCGTGCGCGGTGTCGCCTTCGAGTACCGGGCCAAGCGGCCGGAGGAGAAGTGGCAGCGCAACTGGGAGGCCGCGATCTTCTGGGCCTCGCTGCTCCCCGCCTTCCTGTGGGGCGTGGCCTTCGCCAACATCGTGCGCGGAGTGAAGATCGACTCCGGCCTCGAGTACGTCGGTAACGTCTGGGACCTGCTCAACCCGTACGCCCTGCTGGGCGGAGTGGTGACGCTGGCGCTGTTCACCTTCCACGGCACCGTCTTCGTCGGCCTGAAGACCGTCGGGGAGATCCGGGAGCGGGCGCGGCGGCTGGCCCTGAGGGTCGGAGCGGTGACCGCCGTCCTGGCGCTCGTTTTCCTGCTGTGGACGCAGACCGACAAGGGGGACACCGGCTCGCTGGTGGCGCTCGTCGTGGCCGTGGCCGCGCTCGTCACCGCGCTGGGGGCGGCCCGGGCCGGCCGGGAGGGCTGGGCGTTCGCCCTGTCGGGGCTGACCGTCGTGGCCGTGGTCGCGATGTTCTTCCTGACCCTCTTCCCCAACGTCATGCCGTCCTCGCTCGACCCGGACTGGAGCCTCACGGTCACCAACGCCTCGTCGAGCCCGTACACCCTGAAGATCATGACCTGGTGCGCCGGCATCGCCACACCGCTGGTGCTGCTCTACCAGGGCTGGACCTACTGGGTGTTCCGCAAGCGGATCGGCACCCACCACATCGCGGACGCCGCGCACTGATCCCGACAGCGGGAGACAGGGTGTGTTTCACGTGAAACACACCCTGCCCCGCCCCTCCTCGACCCCGAGGGTGTGTTTCACGTGAAACCAATCGACCCGCGTCTTCTGCGCTACGCGCGCGCCACCCGCCTCTTCATGCTGGCGGTCGTCGCCCTGGGCGTCGTCGGGGCGGCGCTGGTCATCGCCCAGGCCATGCTCATCGCCGAGGTGGTGGTCGGCGCCTTCCAGCACGGCGACTCGCTCGCGGCACTGCGCACCCCGCTGCTTCTGCTCGCCGCCGTGGCCGTCGGACGGGCACTCGTCGCCTGGCTCACCGAACTGGCCGCCCACCGGGCGAGCGCGGCGGTGAAGTCGGAGCTGCGCGGCCGGCTGCTGGAGCGGGCCACCGCACTGGGCCCAGGCTGGCTCGGCGGTCAGCGCACCGGTTCCCTGGTGGCGCTGGCCACCCGTGGTGTCGACGCCCTCGACGACTACTTCTCGCGCTATCTGCCCCAGTTGGGGCTCGCGGTGGTGGTCCCGGCAGCGGTGCTGCTGCGGGTGGTGACCGAGGACTGGGTGTCGGCGGCGATCATCGTCGGCACCCTGCCGCTGATCCCCCTGTTCATGATCCTCATCGGCTGGGTCACGCGCTCCCAGACAGACCGTCAGTGGCGGTTGCTCTCCCGGCTGTCGGGGCACTTCCTCGACGTGGTCGCGGGGCTGCCGACGCTCAAGGTGTTCGGCCGGGCCAAGGCGCAGGCCGAGTCCATCCGCCGGATCACCGGCGAGTACCGGCAGGCGACCATGCGGACCCTGCGGGTCGCCTTCCTCTCCTCGTTCGTCCTGGAACTGCTCGCCACGATCTCGGTCGCGCTCGTCGCGGTCACGATCGGCATGCGGCTGGTCCACGGCGACATGGACCTCTCCATCGGACTGGTCATTCTCGTCCTCGCCCCCGAGGCGTATCTGCCGCTGCGGCAGGTGGGCGCCCAGTACCACGCGGCGGCCGAGGGGCTCGCGGCCGCCGAGGAGATCTTCGAGGTACTGGAGACGCCGGTGCCGGACTCCGGTACGCGACGGCTGCCGGAGGGGGAGATCGCCTTCGAGGGGGTGACCGTCCGGTACCCGGGCCGTGCCTCCGACGCGGTGACCGGGGCCTCCTTCCGTGTCGCGCCGGGTGAGACGGTCGCCCTGGTCGGCCCCAGCGGCGCCGGCAAGTCGACGCTGCTGGGCGTGGTGCTCGGCTTCGTACGGCCCGACGCCGGACGGGTGCGGGTCGGCGGGGCGGACCTCGCCTCGGCCGACCTGGAGGAGTGGCGCTCCCGCCTCGCCTGGGTGCCGCAGCATCCGCACCTGTACGCGGGCACCATCGGCGAGAACGTACGCCTGGCCCGCCCCGGCGCCGACGACACGGCGGTGCGCCGGGCACTCGCGGACGCCGGGGCCCTGGAGTTCGTCGACGCGCTGCCGGACGGCACGGACACCGCGCTCGGCGAGGACGGGGCGGGGCTCTCGGCCGGACAGCGGCAGCGGCTCGCGCTGGCCCGGGCGTTCCTCGCCGACCGGCCGGTCCTGCTGCTCGACGAACCGACGGCCGCGCTGGACGGCACCACCGAGGCGGAGGTCGTCGAGGCCGTGCGGCGGCTCGCGGTGGGACGCACGGTGCTGCTGGTGGTGCACCGGCCGGCCCTGCTGGCGGTGGCCGACCGGGTGGTGCGGCTGGAGCCGGCGTCCGTGACGGCCGTCCCCGCGCGGACGGGTGCGGCGGCCGGACGGGAACACCCGGGTGCGGCAGCACCGGGCCGCGACGACGCCGACGCGACCGTCCTCGACGGCTCCCGGGCGCCCCGGGGCGGTGTGCTCGCCCGGGTGCGGGCCATGGCGCAGCCCCTGCGCGGACGGCTGCTGCTCGCCCTGCTGCTCGGCGCCCTCGCGCTGGGCAGCGCCGTCGGCCTGATGGCCACCTCCGGGTGGCTGATCTCCCGCGCCTCCCAGCAGCCCCCGGTGCTGTACCTGATGGTCGCGGTCACCGCCACGCGGGCGTTCGGCATCGGCCGGGCCGTCTTCCGGTACACCGAGCGGCTCGTCTCGCACGACGCGGTGCTGCGCATGCTGGCCGCCACCCGGGTCGCCGTCTACCGGCGGCTGGAGCGGCTGGCCCCCGCCGGGTTGCGCAGCGCCCGGCGCGGCGACCTGCTGAGCCGGCTGGTCGCGGACGTGGACGTGCTCCAGGACTACTGGCTGCGCTGGCTGCTCCCCGTGGGCGCCGCCTGCGCGGTGTCGGCCGGCGCGGTCGGGTTCACCGCGTGGCTGCTGCCCGAGGCGGGGGCCGCCCTCGCCACCGGCCTGCTCGCGGCCGGCGTCGGCGTCCCGCTGCTCACCGGTGCCGTCGCCCGCCGGGCGGAGCGCAGGCTGGCGCCCGCCCGCGGTGAACTGGCCACGCGGGTGACCGATCTGCTCACCGGCACCCCCGAGCTCACGGTCGCGGGGGCCCTGCCCGCGCGGCTCGCCGGGGCCCGCCGGGCCGACGGCGTCCTCACCCGGATCGCCTCCCGCTCGGCCGCCGCGGCCGCCCTCGGTGACGGGCTGACCGCGCTGATCACCGGCCTGACCGTGGTGGCCACCGCGGTCGCCGGGGTCCAGGCGGTCGCCGCCGGCCGGCTGCACGGCGTCGCCATGGCGGTCGTCGTCCTCACCCCGCTCGCCGCGTTCGAGGCCGTGCTCGGGCTGCCGCTCGCCGTACGGCACCGGCAGCGGGTGCGGCGCAGCGCGGCACGGGTGTACGAGATCCTCGACGCCCCCGAGCCCGTGCGCGGGCCGGAACACCCCCGGCCGACGCCCGCCACGCCGTTCCCGCTCGTCGTGCGGGGGCTGACCGCCCGTCACCCCGGGCAGCGGCGGCCGGCGCTCGACGGCCTCGACCTCACGCTGGAACGCGGCCGGCGCATCGCCGTGGTCGGCGCGTCCGGCGCGGGCAAAAGCACCCTCGCCCAGGTGCTGCTGCGCTTCCTGGACGCGGAGGGCGGCACGTACACGCTGGGCGGCACGGACGCCGCCGCGCTCGACGGCGACGACGTACGGCGGCTGGTGGGGCTGTGCGCGCAGGACGCGCACCTCTTCGACAGCTCCGTGCGCGAGAACCTGCTGCTGGCGCGCCGGGACGCCACCGAGGCCGACCTGCGCGACGCGCTCGCCCGGGCGCGGCTCCTCGACTGGGTCGACGGGCTGCCCGACGGGCTCGACACGTTCGTCGGGGAGCACGGCGCCCGGCTCTCCGGAGGCCAGCGGCAGCGGCTGGCCCTGGCCCGGGCCCTGCTCGCCGACTTCCCCGTCCTGGTCCTCGACGAGCCCGCCGAACATCTCGATCTGCCGACCGCGGACGCGCTCACCGCCGATCTGCTGGCCGCGACCGAGGGCCGTACGACGCTGCTCATCACCCACCGGCTGGCCGGACTGGACGCGGTCGACGAGGTGCTCGTGCTGGCCGGGGGCCGGGCCGTGCAGCGCGGACCGTACGCCGTCCTCGCGGCGGTGGACGGACCGCTGCGGGAGATGCTGGCGCGGGAGGCGGAGAGCGATCTGTCGGGAGTGACGGCGGTGGCGGGCGCCGCGGCGTAGAGGTGCGGGAGGTCGTGTCCCTCAGCCCTGTTCGGCCAGGACCCGTTCGATGACGACCGCCACGCCGTCCTCGTTGTTGGCGACCGTCCGGCCGGACGCCGCGGCGAGGACGTCCGGGTGGGCGTTGCCCATCGCGTACGAACGGCCCGCCCACGTCAGCATCTCGACGTCGTTCGGCATGTCGCCGAAGGCGATCACCTCCTCGTGGGAGATGCCGCGCTCGGCGCAGCACAGCGCGAGCGTGCTGGCCTTGGAGACGCCGGGGCCGCTGATCTCCAGCAGGGCGCTGGGGCTGGACCGGGTCACGGTGGCGCGGTCGCCGACGGCGAGCCGGGCCAGGGTGAGGAAGGCGTCGGGGTCCATCTCCGGGTGGAAGGCGAGAATCTTCAGCACCGGCTCGGCGGCGGTGACCGAACCCTCGGCGAGGAGTTCCTCGGCGGGCGCCAGCGTGTCGGGCCGCTCCAGGTGCATCTTCGGGTAGTCCGGCTCCTGGTGGAAGCCGTACGTCTGCTCCACCGCGTACACCGTGCCGGGCGCCGCCTCGCGCACCAGCGTCACGGCATCCAGGGCGTTGCGCCTGGCCAGCTCGCGGACCTTGACGAAGCGGTGGGCGCCGGGGCCGCCGTGCAGGTCGACCACGGCCGCGCCGTTGCCGCAGATCGCCAGGCCGTGACCGTGGACGTGGTCGCTGACGACGTCCATCCAGCGGGCCGGGCGGCCGGTGACGAAGAAGACCTCGATGCCGGCCTTCTCGGCGGCGGCCAGCGCGGCGACCGTGCGCGGGGAGACGGACTTGTCGTCGCGCAGCAGGGTGCCGTCGAGATCGGTGGCGATCAGCCGGGGCGGGACGAGGGAGAAGGGGCGCTCTGGCCGCCGGGTCGCTGAGGTCACGACAGCGATTCTCGCGCACCTGTGCCCACTGCTTGGCGGCGGGCGCCAGGAAGAGGCCCGCCACGGGCCCGGCTCCGCTCGCCGCGGCGCCTCAGGACGGCACCGCCGCCGGTGCTCCGAGCCCCGCGTCGCGGGCCAGCAGCGCCGCCGAGGCCCGGTCGTGCACCTGAAGTTTCGTGAGTATCCGCGAAACGTAATTGCGTACCGTCTTCTCGGCGAGGAAGAGCCGGCGGGCTATCTGGCGGTTTCCCAGGCCACTCGCGAGCAGTGTGAGAATCTCCAGCTCACGGCTGGTCAGACCCGATAGTGCGGTCGGTTCGGAAAACTTCGGCACGCTGGAGAAATATCTGCTGAACCGGGCGGCGATCGTCTGGCTGAAGGCCGCTCCGCCCTTGGCCACCAGCTGAATGGAATCGAGCAGTTCCTCGGCGGATCTCATGCGGGTGAGGTAACCGTTGACCCCGACCCGTACGGCGGTGAGGACCACGTCGTCGTCATCGTTCTGCGAGACCACGATGATTTTCGGGCGGCTTTTGTCGAGGCGGTAGCGCGTGAGGATCTGCTGGACGTTCTCACAGATGCTCCGCTTGGAGGGCGGCTCGCCCAGGATGACGACGTGGGGTTTGACACGGGAGTCGTCCAGACATCGCATGCCGTCGCCCGCCGTCACGGACCGGCCTATGAGGCTTACTCCTTCCTCCTTGTCGATGATGGATTCCAGTCCGGCCAGGGAAACGGGGTCATCGCAGAGAATGAACAGATTGATGTGCACTTTTCCGCGCCTCCTGGACACTGGCTGAATTTCGGCGGAATGCCGACCCGTATGAGTACGACCAGGACAAGTAAGGGGTGAGCGCGCCGAACGGCACTGCGAACGAGTATGCGGGTGTGAATGACGGCGACACAAGTTCGTTCTCGAAGTGATGGAGCCGCATTCCGTTTGGGGAGCCAATCCCGGCCAGTGTCGTGGCATGTCGGACGGGTGCCGGCGCAGGGGCGTCCCCCGGCGTTTTCACATGAGTTTCACAGAGCTCTCCGCCGGGCCGCGGGGCCGCGGGCACCCGGTGGACGCGGCGTCGGCCGGGGGCCTACGTTCACCCCATGGCCGACCTCCCGCCCCGGCGTCTGCTCGTGCTCGACGGACTGGCCGCCCTCGGACTCACGCTGCTCGCGCAGTTGTCGCCGCTGCGGCCTGCCCCCGGCGCCGGCGTGGCCGACGGCACCGTGTGGCTGCTGTCGGCGAGTGCCGCGCTGCCGCTGGTCGTGCGGCGGCTGTGGCCCGTACCGGTCTTCGGGTGGGTGCTGGTCACGGCCTGTGTGGCGCTGCCGTTCGGCCTCGGGCCGACCTCGTTCCTCGCCGCGGCGTACGCGCTGTACCTGGTGGCCGTCGGGCGCACGCGTCCCCCCGGCCGGTCCCCGGTCGTCGTCGGGGCGGTGAGCGCGGTGGGCGCGGCGGCGCTCACGGTGACCGGCGGGCAGGGCCAGCAGGGCGGGACGCGGGCGGTGCAGGCCGTGTTCGCGCTGCTGGTCCTCGGCGCCACCTGGGCGGCCGGTTCCGCGGTCCGTGAACGGCGGGAAAGCGTGCGGCGCGTCATCGGGGAGGCGGCCGAGCGCGCCAAGGTCGAGGAACGCCTGCGCATCGCGCGCGACCTGCACGACGTCGTCACGCACAGCGTGGGGCTGATCGCCGTCAAGGCCGGGATCGCCAACCACGTGGTCGCCACCCGCCCCGAGGAGGCGCGGGAGGCCCTGGCCGTGATCGAGGACGTCAGCCGCAGGGCCCTGCGCGACATGCGGGCCACGGTGAAGGTGCTGCGCCGGGAACCGGACGGCTCCGCGGAGCTGCGGCCGGTGCGCGGGCTGTCGGACCTGCCCGCACTGGTGGCGACGGCGCGGGCGGCGGGCGTCGAGGTCGACCTGCGGTCCCGGTGCGCGCCGGAGGAACTGCCGGACGGGGTCGCGCTGTCGGCGTACCGCGTCGTGCAGGAGGCTCTGACCAACGTCATCAAGCACGCCGCGCCCACCCGGTGCCGGGTGCGGCTCGGCACGGAGCGGGGGGTGCTGGCGATCGAGGTCGCCGACGAGGGCCCCGGGCCCGGCCACCGGGTCGCCCTGCCGGGTGGAGGACTGGGCCTGGTCGGGATGCGGGAGCGGGCCGCCGCGCACGGCGGCACCCTCACGGCCGGACCCCGCACGGACGGCACGGGCTTCCGGGTCTCGGTGACCCTGCCGTACTAGTACTAGGGCCCGGACACCAGGGCCCCGACCGGGCCGGCCGCCCGAGGCAGCCGCTCCCCGTCCCCGCCCCGCTCCGGGCGTCCAGCTCCGCCGTGCCCCCGCCCCCGCTTGAGCGCCCCGCCGGCGGCGGCGCCCCCGCCCCCGTCTCATACTCAGGTAGGGGTCCGGCCCCCGCCCCGTTCCCCGGAGTCCGAACCCGGGACCGATGTGCCGGGCCGCGCCGCTCGCGAGACTGGGCGGGTGATCGACGTCCAGAACCTGACCAAGCGGTACGGCCGGAAGACCGTCGTGGACGGTCTGACCTTCACGGTGCGCCCCGGCACCGTCACCGGATTCCTGGGCCCCAACGGCGCCGGGAAGTCGACCACCCTGCGCATGGTGCTCGCCCTGACCCGCCCGGACGCCGGTACCGCGCGCATCGCCGGGCACGCCTACCCGGACCTCGGATACCCGGCCCGCCACGTGGGCGCGCTCCTGGAGACCTCCGGTCCGCACCGCGGTCTGACCGCCGCCCGCCATCTGGGCTGGATCGCCCGGAGCAACCGCATCCCCCGCCGGCGCGTCGCCGAGGTACTGGACACGGTCGGCCTCGGCGACTCGGCGCGGCAGCGCATCGGCACCTTCTCCCTCGGCATGGCGCAGCGGCTCGGACTCGCCGCCGCCCTGCTGGGCGATCCACCCGTGCTGATACTCGACGAGCCGTTCAACGGCCTGGACGCGGAGGGCATCCGTCACCTGCGCGAACTGCTGCGCGCGCGGGCCGCGGAGGGCCGTACCGTCCTGGTCTCCAGCCATCTGATGACCGAGATGTCACTGGTCGCCGACCGGCTGGTCGTCGTCGGCGGGGGCCGGCTCCTCGCCGACACCGGCATGGCGGACTTCATCCGCCGCCACGGACGGACCTACGTCCGGGTGCGCACGGCCGAACCCCTGCGGCTCCACCAGGAACTGGAGCGGAAGGGGGCCGTGCTGCGGTTCGCCCCGGACGGCAGCCTGGAGGTCGAGGGCGTGGCGGCGGCCGAGATCAGCAGGCTGGCCGCCGCCGAGGGACTCGCCCTGGACGAACTCGGCACCCACACCGGCTCCCTGGAGGACACCTTCCTCGAACTGGTCGCCGAAAGAGCGGCGGGAGCAGGGGGAGCAGGCGGAGCGGCAGGAGCAGCGGGAGCGCGAGCCGAAGGGCCCAAGGAAGGCGGCACCACCGATGTCTGAGACCCTCGCGGCCGTACGGGCGGAGGCCGCCAAGCTGCGCGGGGTGCGTGGCACGCTCGCCGCCCTGCTGCTGTTCGCCCCCTTCAGCCTCCTCGTCGCCGCTCTGGACGGCTGGTCCGCGAAGGGCGCGATCGACTCCGGCAGCTCCGGGCTGCGCTCCGACTTCACCCCGGAACAGGCCGGCCTGGACGGCGTCCTCTACGGCCAGCTCGCCCTGATCGTCTTCGGCGTGCTGATCGTGTCCGCCGAGTACGGCTCCGGCATGATGCGCGTCTCGCTGCTTGCCGTGCCCCGGCGCGGCCGTCTGTATCTGGCGAAGATGACCGTCACCACCCTGGCCGCCGCGGCTCTCGCGGTGCCCGTCACCGTCGCCGGCTACCTGGTCACGCAGGCCGCCCTCGGATCCCACGGCTCCACGCTCGGCGCCGACGGCGTCCCCCGCGCCCTGGCCGGGGCCGTGGTCTACCTGACGCTGATGACCCTGTTCGCGGCCTCCGTGGCCGCGACCGCCCGCAGCGCCGTCCTGCCGCTGGCCGTACTGCTCCCGATGGTGCTCGCCGGTTCGCAGATCCTGTCCGTCATCGGCGCCACCAAGGACCTGGTCCGGTACTTCCCCGACCAGGCGGGCAGCGAGCTGCTCGACGTGCACTCCGACGGCGCGCTGCGCGGCGCGGTGATCCTGCTGCTGTGGACCGCGGCCGGGCTGGTCTGCGGTTACGTCCGGCACCGCAGGTGGGACGGCTGAGTACCGCACCGGTACCGGAGTCGCCCCCAGGGCGGTCACGGAGGCGGGACCGGGTGGTGGGACAACCGCGGGACCGCCGTCCCACACCCCCGGGACCCGGGACGGGACCGCTCCGGGACGCCTGCCCCATGCCCGTGGGACGGACGGCCGCATAGCTTCCAGGCAGTTCGCGGGCCGAACGGTTCGGCCCCGTGCACCCACCTGGAGGTAACGGATGTCCGCCACGTACGAGCCCCCCGCGCTGCAGGAGATCGGCGACTTCGACGAGCTCACCAAGTGCCTCGGCGTCGGGAGCTGCAACGACTTCGCCGGCTGCGGCTACGCCATCGTCTGCTTCTGGTGATCATTCCGGTGCCGGTGCGCCCCCTGGCGCGCCGGCACCGCCCGGGGAACGAGGCGACATGGATTTCGTAGTTCTTCCGGACTGCCCGGCCGCCGCCGCACCGGCCGCGCGGTTGCCCGCGGGCCGCAGGATCGACCACGCGTCGGGACGCCCCTGGCTCGTCGGCGACTGGTCCGACGACGAGGCGACGGTGGTCGAGGCGGGCCCGCGGCGCCTGGTGCTGCTGGGCCACACCCGGCCGGACGGGGCGGCACTGCGGTCCGCGCTCGGCCGGCTGCGCTCCCTCCACGACGTGGACGCCCTCGCGTCCCGGCTGCCGGGAGCCCTCCATCTGATGGTCTCGATGGACGGCGACACCCGCGTCCAGGGCTCCGTCGCCGGCGTACGGCAGATCTTCACCGCCCGGGCCGACGGGGTGAGCGTCGCGGCGAGCGCCGTGGCGCCCCTGCTCCGGTTCACCGGCGGTGACCTCGACGAGAGCGTCCTCGCGGCCCGTCTGCTGGCACCGGGCGGAGCCCCCTGGCCACTCGCGCAACACCCCGTGCGCCGGGGCGTCGACCCGCTGCGCACCGGTCACTGGCTGCGCCTTGACGCCCACGGGCGGTCCCGGCAGATCCGCTGGTGGACGCTGCCCGAGGCGTCGCTCTCCCTGGCGGAGGGCGCCGAGGCGGTGCGCACGGCGCTGGCCGAGGCGGTCGCCGTGCGGTCCGCGCCGGGCCGGACGCTCAGCGCCGACCTGTCCGGCGGCCTGGACTCCACCTCGCTCTGCTTCTTCGCCGACCGGGCCGGCGCCGACCTGGTCACCTACCACGTCGCGCCCCTGGACAGCGCCAACGAGGACACCGCCTGGGCGCGCAAGGCCGCCGCGCTGCTCCCGCGGGCCCGTCACCACACGCTCGCCGCGGACCGGGCCGAGAACCTGTTCGACGTCGGCTACACCGCCGACCTCACCGGCGTGGCCCCGGAGGGGCCCGCGACCTGGGCCTCCGGGCTCCCGCACCTCACCGACCTGGCCGCCCGGGCGACCGCGGCGGGCGCCGCGCTGCACCTGACGGGGTTCGGCGGCGACGAACTGTTCGGCCGGATGCCCACCAGCGCGTGGTCCCTGGCCCGGGCCCGGCCGATCGGCGGGCTGCGGCTGGTCAACCGCTACCGGCTGGCCAACCGCTGGTCGTGGCGCGGAACCGTGCGCGCGCTCGCCGACCGGTCCACGTTCGCCCGCAATCTGACGGCGGTCGCCGCCCGGATCGGCGACCCGCCCCCACCGCTCGACGAGCCCGACTTCGGCTGGGTCTTCGCGCCCCGGATGCCGGCCTGGGCCACGCCGGAGGCGGTGGCGGCGGTGCGGCGGCTGTTCACCGGGGCCGCCGCGGCCGGACCCGAGCCGCTGGACGCCGACCGCACCAGGCACCAGGCGCTGGCCTCGATCGTCTTCGAGGGCAGCACCGTCCGCCAGGTCAACACGGCACTCGCCGAGACCGGGGCCGCCGCGGGCGCCGGGACCGGTCACGGCCGGGCCCGCATCCGCTGGGAGGCGCCCTTCCTCGACGACCGGGTCCTCGCGGCGGCGCTCGCCACCCGGGTCGACCAGCGCCTGGCGAGCGGCCGGTTCAAGCCCCTGCTGGCCGACGCGGCCCACGGCGTCGTCCCCGCCGACATCCTCGGCCGGCGCGACAAGGGCGAGTTCAGCGCCGAGGCCTACCGGGGGCTGGAACGCAACCGGGACCGGCTCCTGGAACTCGCCGAGGACTCGCGGCTGGCCCGGCTCGGCCTGATCGACCCGGCCGCGTTCCGCGCCGCGGTGCTCGACCCCGGGCCCCTGTCCCACCACCTTCAGCCGATCGCGACCACCGTCGCGTGCGAGAGCTGGCTGCGCACGCACACCCCGGACCCGGGAGACCGCACATGAAGCTGAGCCTTGCCCGTGACGTCACCCTCACCCCCCTGGAGACCGGAGCCGTGCTGCTCGACGGCCGCCACGGCCGCTACTGGCAGTTGAACGAGTCAGGGTCCGCCATCCTGCGCAGGCTGCTCGACGGGGACGCGCCCGACGCGGCCGCCGCGAGCCTCACCGCCGCCGCACCGGTCGACGACGCCCGGGCGAAGCGGGACGTCCTCGCCCTCATCGACGCGTTGAGCGCCGCCAAGCTCGTGGAGGTGTCACGGTGACCACGCCCGCCGTCGCCGAACGGGCGCCCCGCCTCCCCCTGCGCCAGCAGCTCGCACCCCGCTGCGCGGCCGGCGCCGCCCGCCTCCTCGTCCGGCTGCCGCCCGCCCGGCTGGCGCGCGTGCTCCGGGTGCTCAGCCGGGGCGCCCGGCCCGCCGGGTACGCCGGGACCGCGCGCGCCCGGCAGTCGGTCGTCGCGGTCAGCGTGCGCTGCGCCGGACTCGGCTGCCTCCAGCGGTCGGTGGCCACCGCCCTGCTGTGCCGGGCGCACGGCCGCTGGGCCGACTGGTGCACCGGGTTCCGCGTGCAGCCCTTCGGCGCGCACGCCTGGGTCGAGGTCGACGGCCGGCCCGTGGACGAACCGGGCGAGCTGAGCGCCTTCCGCACGGTCCTCGCGGTACGCGCACCGGGAAGCGACCCGCACGGAGCCGGACCCGGCCCGGACCCCGTCGCACCGCAGCCGCAGCCGCAGCCGCAGCCGCAGCCGCAGCCGCAGCCGCAGCCGGACCCGCGCCGTGCCGGACCGGGCCCCGACCGCCTCGCGCGGGACCTCCACGACCCCGAAGGGAGCCGTTCGTGACCGCGATCCGCGCCGAGGGGCTCTACGCCTACTACGGCACCACCCCGGCCGTGAACGGCCTGGACCTGACCGTCCCCGAGGGCACCACGTTCGGCTTCCTCGGGCCGAACGGCGCCGGCAAGACCACCACCCTCTCCCTGCTGACCACCCTGCTCCCGCCCACCTCGGGCCGGGCCGAGGTCGCCGGCTTCGACGTCGTGACCCACCCCGCGGAGGTGCGCCGCCGCATCGGCATCGTCTTCCAGGAGTCCACGCTCGACCAGGACCTCACGGCCGCCGAGAACCTGCGGTTCCAGGCCGACCTGTGCGGACTGCGCCGCCGCGAGGCCCGCACCGCGATCGCCGCGATGCTCGACCTTATGGAACTGACCGGGCGCGAGGGCGTCCCCGTACGCCAGTTCTCCACCGGACTGCGCCGCCGGCTGGAGATCGCCCGCGGCCTCATCGGCAGGCCCCGCGTCCTCTTCCTCGACGAGCCGACGACCGGCCTGGACACCCAGACCCGGGCGGCCGTCTGGAACCACCTCGACCGGCTGCGCGAGGAGGAGGGGATCACCCTCTTCTTCACCACGCACCAGCTGGAGGAGGCCGAGCACTGCGACCGGATCGCGATCTTCGACCGGGGCAAGCTGGTCACCGAGGGATCACCCGCCCAGCTCAAGTCCGTCATCGGCGCCGACGTCGTCATGCTGCGCACCGACGACGACGCACGGGCCGCCGAGGCCGTGGCCGAGCGGTTCGGCACGACGGCGGAGCCCACCCCCGACGGACTGCTGCTGCGGGTCGCGCACGGCACCGCGCTCGTGCCCCGGCTCTGCACCGGCCTCGGGGTGACGGTGCGCGAGGTGTCCGTGGCCCCGCCCACGCTCGACGACGTCTTCCTGCACCACACCGGGGCCGCCGTTCGGGAGACCGGCGGCGGCGCGCACACGCTGGACGCCCTCGGGGAGGGAGTGCGATGAGCCGCACCGAGACCATGCAGCCCGCCTCCGGCACCGGCCGCGCGGCACCCCCCGACGGCGCGGACCGGGCCGCGCCCGCCCGGCCGCCGGCCACGCTCGCCGACCGGTCCTGGCGCGCCGTCAAGCCGTACGCACTGCTGTGGCGGCGCGAGATGACCCGGCTGCGGCACAACCCGGTGCGCCTCGCCATGGGCCTGGTGACACCCCTGCTGTTCCTCGTCGTCCTCGGCACCGGTCTGGACGCGGCGTCCGACAGTCTCGGCCGGGCGCAGCTCAACGACTACCGGGCCTATCTGTTCCCCGGCACGCTGATCATGTCCGTACAGGCCCCGGCGATCGCGGTGGGCATCTCGCTGGTGTGGGACCGCCGGCTCGGCGTGCTCCGGCAGATGCTCGTCTCGCCGTTCCCGCGCTCCAGCATCGTCCTGGGCCTCGCGCTCGGCGGCGCCACCACGGGCGCGCTCTACGGCCTGCTGGTGCTGTCGGTCGGGGGCATCGCGAGCATCCGGTACTCGCCGATGCTGCTGGTCGTGCTGCTGGAGGTGCTGCTCGTCTCGCTGCTGTTCACGGCGCTCGGCCTGCTCGCCGCGGTCACCATCCGGCAGGTCGAGACGTTCCAGGTGGTGGTGAGCCTCAGCCTGATGCCGATGATGTTCTTCTCCGGCGCGATGTTCCCGCCGAACGGCCTGCCCGGCTGGCTCGCCACCGTGGTGAAGCTGAACCCGCTGACGTACGGCATCGACGCCGTCCGCCGGACCCTGCCGGGGCCCCAGTCGCTCACCTCGGAGCAGACCCGGCTGGTGGTGGGCGGCTGGCACCCGCCCGTCGTCGCGGAACTCGGACTGCTGGCGGCACTCACCGCCGTGGCACTCGCCCTGGCCACCCACCGGTTCTCCCGCAGCCGATGAACGGGGCCGGGACGAGGGACCGGGCGGGGACGGGGACCCGGGAGACGCCCGCGGTCCGCGCGGGCGGCGCCGGATGGTGGGGGACCGCGGCGCGGGCGGTGCTGGCGGCGGTCCTGGGCTACGCGGGCCTGGTGAAGATCGGCGACCTGGCGGAGGCCGGCCGCACCATGGCCCTCTACCGGATCGTGCCGCAGGACGCCGCCCAGACGGTCGGCGGCGTGCTGCCGTTCGTCGAGGTGGCGCTCGCGCTGCTGCTGGCCGCCGGGCTGGCGACAAGGGCGGTGGCCGTCGCCGCGGCCGTCCTGATGGCGGCCTACACCGCCGCGATCGTGTCGGTGTGGGCACGTGGACTGTCCATCGACTGCGGCTGCTTCGGCGGCGGCGGCACCCTCACGAGCGGGGCCGCGCGCGGTTACGCCGTCGACATCGTCCGTGACGTGCTCCTCCTCGGCGTGGCCGCCTTCCTGGTCCGCGCGCCGCGGACGCGGTACGCGCTGGACGGCTGGGTCCTGGACGCGAAGGAGGAGTAGAGGTGCGGTCAGCGGACAGCAAGCCGACGGACGTCAGGTCGGCGGACAGCGAGCCGACGGACGTCAGGTCGGTGGACAGCGATCCGACGGACAGCGAACGGGCGGACGCCGGGTCGGCGGACGCCAGGTCGGCGGACGGACAGGCGGCGGACGGTCGTCGGGCGGTGGACGAGCGGCCGGTGGACGGCTTCCCGTCCGCCTCCCCGTCGCGGGACGCCCAGGTGCGCGCGATGGTGCACCGGCGCACCCGCCGGCGCCGCACGCTGCTGGTCTCCCTGGTGGCCGCGGTGGTCGTCGTGGGCGCGGCGGTGGTCGGTGCCGGACTCGTCCGGGCGAGCAACTCCCCGCCGGAGAAGGCGCCGGACGACGTGCCCGCCGGGGTCACGGAGGACAAGGCGGGCCTGGCGGTCTCCACCGGGCCGGTACGGGTCGACCTCTACGTCGACTACCTCTGCCCCGAGTGCCGCACCCTCGAACGCCGTCTGACCACGGATCTGAGGAGGCTGACCGAGAACCACGAGATCGGTCTCGTCTACCACCCCGTCACCTTCCTGGACGACTACAGCAGCCCCGGCGGCTACTCGACCCGCGCGGCCTCCGCCGCCGCCTGCGCCGCCCAGGAGGGCCGGTTCGCGCGGTACACCGCGCTGCTGTTCGACAAGCAGCCGCCCGAGCGCGGTCCGGGACTGAGCCGGGCCCGGCTCACGGCGCTCGGCCGGGAGGCGGGGATCACCGGTGCCGCCGCCGACTCCTTCGCGTCCTGTCTGCGCGCGGACACGTACGGCCCCTGGGTGACGTACGTGTCGGACACGGCCGCCGCGCACAAGGTGTCGCTGACGCCGACGGTCATGGTCGACGGCAAGCGCGTCGACGTCACCGGCTCCGACCCGTCCGGCACGCTGGACCGGGCGATCGCGAAGGCGGCACGGTGAGGGCGGCCGGTTCGGGCTTCGCGCGCCCGCGGTCGGCGGAGGCCGCACGATGACGCGGCTGACGCTCGCGCTCTCCGGCGACTTCATGGCCACCCGCGGCGCGGTGATCACCGACGACCCCGCCGCCGAGGCGCTCCGGGACCTGCTGCGCGCCGCGGACTTCGCCTTCACCAACCTGGAGGTCGTGCCCGGCCACGGGCGGGGCCACCCGGTGCACAACGCGGCGGGCGGCGGCTGTCTGATCGGGGAGCCCCGGGTGCTCGACGAGGTGGCGGACGCCGGTTTCACGGTGCTCGGCTGCGCCAACAACCACGCGCTCGACCTGGGCGTGGAGGGGCTGCTCGGCACCATGGAGCTGCTGCGCGCGAAGGGCCTGCCGTACGCCGGGATCGGCGCCGACCTGACCGCCGCGCGGCGGCCCGTCTACGTCGACCGGCCCGGCGGAAGCCTCGCCCTGCTCTCGTGCAGTGCGACGTTCCTGCCCGGGCAGCAGGCGGCCGAGCCGTCGCCGGAGCTGCCGGGACGGCCGGGGCTCAGCCCGCTGCGGCACGGCGCGACGCTGTCCGTTACCCCCGCCCAGATGGAGGTGTTGCGGGAGATCGACGGCGGGACGGGGCTGCGCGACCGCCGGGCCGAGGCGCGCACGCTGCTCGGCATGGACCCGGCGGTGCCCGGACCCGGCCGGCTCACCCTGTTCGGCGGCCGCTTCCGGGTGGCGGACGAGCCGGGCCTGACGACCGAGTGCGATCCGGACGACCTCGACGGGATCTGCCGGTGGGTGGGCGAGGCCCGGCACCGCGCCGACCTCGTCGTCGTCAGCGTCCACTCGCACGAGCCGGGCCCCACGCCCGAGCAGCCGGGCGAGTTCCTGCGCGCGTTCGCCCACCGGGTGATCGACGAGGGCGCCGACGTGGTGGTCGGACACGGCCCGCACCACCTCAGGGGGCTGGAGATGTACCGGGGGCGGCCGGTCTTCCACAGCCTGGGGAACATCGTCAGCCAGATCGAACTGGCCGAGCGGGTCGGTGCCGAGGACTACGCCCAGGTGCCCGCGCCTCCCGGGCAACCGCTCACTCCGGGACGGTACTTCGACGCGCTCAGCGGCCACGGGCACCGCTTCTTCGCCCCGCACCGCCGGTACTGGCGGTCCCTGGTGCCCGTCCTCACGTTCGAGGACGGCCGGCTCGACGGCGTCGCCCTGCACCCGGTCGAGCTGGGCTTCGGCCGTCCGCCGCACCGCCGGGGCCGCCCCCGGCTGGCCGCCGGGGCCGAGGCGGGGGAGATCCTCACCGACTTCGCCCGCCTCGGCGAGCCGTACGGCACCCGGCTGACGGGCGCGGACGACGGCGTGGGCCGGGTGGTGATCGACCGGGAGACGGAGCTCCGTCGGGCCGTACCGCGCGGGGCCGGGCTCCCGGAGTCCCGGGACCGGGAGGCCGCCCGTCGATAGACTGGCCCCTCCTGAGGGCCCGACGAGCGGTGGGCGGGGGATGCGGGATGGCCGAGCCGATCCGGGTACTGATCGCGGACGATCAGGCACTGCTGCGCGGCAGCTTCCGGGTGCTGATCGACTCCACTCCCGGCATGGCGACGGTCGCCGAGGCGGGCGACGGCGCGCAGGCGGTCGCACTCGCCCGGGAACACCTCCCGGACGTCGTCCTGATGGATCTGCGCATGCCCGTCCTGGACGGCATCGCGGCCACCCGGGAGATCTGCTCCGACGCGCGCCTGGCCGGCGTCCGGGTGCTCGCGCTCACCATGTTCGACATGGACGAGTACGTGTACCCCGCCCTGCGGGCCGGAGCGAGCGGCTTCATGCTGAAGGACGCCTCGCCCGCGGACCTCGTCGCCGGTGTGCGCGTGGTCGCCGCGGGCGAGAGCGTGCTGGCGCCCGCGGTCACCCGCCGCCTCGTCGAGAACTACGCCCGTCCCGAGGGCGCGGGCCGGCCCGCGCCGCGGCTGGTGGGCCTCACCGGGCGGGAGCGGGAAGTGCTCGTCCTGATCGCGAACGGACTGTCGAACGCGGAGATCGCCGCGCGACTGGTGATCAGCCTGCCGACCGTGAAGTCGCATGTGAGCAGCCTGCTGGCCAAGCTCGGCGCCCGGGACCGCGCCCAGCTGGTGATCATCGCCTACGAGAGCGGCCTCGCCGAACGCGGAATGCCGGCCTGAGCCGGCCGCCCCGCACCGCCCCGCGCCGGGGCGACGGGGGTGGTCGCGGGCGGCACGTAGGGTCGGGGCATGAGCCTGCGTCTGAGCACCGTCATCCTCCCCGTCGACCGCTGGCACGAGGGAGGCGGCGCCACCTGGCGGCGGGCCGAGGAGCTCGGTTTCCATGCCGCCTACACCTACGACCACCTGACCTGGCGCACCTTCCGCGACGGCCCCTGGTTCGGCGCCCTGCCCACGCTCACCGCCGCAGCGACGGCCACCTCGCGCCTCCGGCTGGGCACGCTGGTGACCTCGCCCAACTTCCGGCACCCCGTCACGCTCGCCAAGGAACTCATGTCGCTGGACGACATCTCGGGCGGCCGCGTCACCCTGGGCATCGGGGCCGGCGGCAACGGCTTCGACGCGACCGCGCTGGGGCAGCGGGCGTGGACGCCGAGGGAGCGGGCGGACCGGTTCGGGGAGTTCGTCCCGCTGCTCGACCGGCTGCTCACCGACGACTCCGTCACCCACCACGGCACCCACTACTCCGCCGTCGAGGCCCGCAACCTTCCCGGCTGCGTGCAGCGGCCCCGGCTGCCGTTCGCGGTGGCGGCGACGGGGCCGCGCGGTCTCGCGCTGGCCGCGCGGTACGGGCAGGGGTGGGTGACCACCGGTGACCCGAAGCTGTTCGAGGAGGGCACCCCGCAGCAGTCGGTGGAGGCGATCCGGGGTCAGATCGGCAGGCTCGGCACGGCCTGCGCGGAGCTCGGCCGGGACGTGGCGGAGCTCGACAAGCTCCTGCTCACCGGGTTCACACCGGACCGCGGCCGTCCGCTGGAGAGCGTCGACGCCTTCGTGGACTTCGCCGGGCGCCACCGGGAGCTGGGCGTCACCGAGATCGTGCTCCACTGGCCCATCCCCGACTCGGACTTCGCCGCGGATCAGGCCGTCTTCGAGAAGATCGCCACGGAGGCGCCGGCACAGTTGCGCTGAATCCCCGCGCCCGCGCGACGGTTCCCGCGACCGGACCGGGTCACCGGGGGCCGGGCAGGCGCAGATGGCGCGGCGGCACGGACGGGGTCAGCCACACCCCGTTGGCGCTGACGCGGAAGACGTGGCCGTCGCGGTGCATGGCACCGGAGTCCACGGTGAGGACGACGGGCCGGCCGCGGCGCGCGCCGACCCGCGTGGCGGTCTCGCGGTCGGGCGAGAGGTGCACGTCGTGCCGGTTCATGGGCCGCAGGCCCTCGGCCCGGATGGCGTCCAGATGGCGGGCGACGGTGCCGTGGTACAGGTACCCGGGCGGGACGGCGGGCGGCAGCCCGAGGTCGACCGGGACGCTGTGGCCCTGACTGGCCCGTATCCGGGTGCCTTCGACGGCGAACCGCTGTTTGTCGTTGGTCGCGACGACGTGGTCCAGCTCCTCGCGGGTGACCCGGAAACCGTGTGCGGCGCACGCCGAGAGGAGCGTCGCGATCTCCACCCAGCCGCCCTCGTCGAGGGCCAGCCCGATCCTCTCCGGCCGGTGCCGCAGGTGTTTCGACAGGTATTTCGACACCTTGACCGTGCGTGCGGCGGTGTCCTGTGCGTTCATCCTCCCAGCGTGCCGTGTGAGACGTGGATCACGCACGTTGTTTTCCCGGACAGGTTTGATCCACAACGACAGACGGTTATCCACAGCGGATCGCGCGGTTCTGTGGACAACTCCGCGCTCCCCGCCGGAAGTTCACCGCCCGGCGGGGGCGTTGGGCCGTGGTCACAGCCGCGGCTCCACGCGGGCCAGCGCCCGCAGCAGTCCGGGGGCCACCCGGGACAGCAGCCGGCCGGCGCGCGCCTCCGGGGTGACCGGAACGACGGCCCGGTCCTCCGCCACCGCGCGCAGCACCGCGGCGGCGACCTTCTCCGGCGGGTACCCCCGCAGCCCGTACAGCCGCCGGGCGCGCTCCCGGCGCCGGCGCTCCTCCGGGGCGTCGACCCCGGCGAACCGCGCGGTGGAAGTGATGTCCGTGTGCACGAACCCGGGGCAGACGGCGGACACCCCGATGCCCCGCCCGGCCAGCTCGGCCCGCAGGGACTCGCTGAGCATCAGCACCGCCGCCTTCGACGTGCCGTAGGCGGGAAGCGCCCGCGAGGGCAGATACGCGGCGGCCGAGGCCACGTTGACGAGGTGACCGCCCTCCCCGCGCTCCGCCATCTGCCGTCCGAAGAGCCGGCAGCCGTGCAGGACGCCCCAGAGATTGACGTCGAGGACGGTCCGCCAGTCCTCCGCCGTGGTGTCGAGGAAGGGGCCGGCGAAGCCGATGCCGGCGTTGTTGACCAGCACGTCCACCACACCGTCCGTGGCGGCGACGCGTGCGGCGAGCTTCTCCATCGCCTGCTCGTCCCCGACGTCCACCACCTCGGCCCTGGCCTCGGGTGCCCCGGCGCGCCGGGCCAGCTCGGCGGTGCGGGCGGCGCCCTCCGCGTTCCGGTCGACGGCGACGACGCGGGCGCCGGCCTCGGCGAAGGCCAGCGCGGTGGCCCGGCCGATGCCCGCGGCGGCCCCGGTGACCAGCACCAGCCGGCCGCCGAAGCGCGCGGCGTACGGGCCGCGGCCCTGTGGGACGGGGCGGCCCGCCCCGGTCGCGGTGGCGAACTCGGCGATCCAGTCGGCGACCCGGCCGGGGCGGGTGCGCGGCACCCAGTGCTTGGCCGGCAGGGCACGGCGGACCAGCCGCGGCACCCACTCCTCCAGGTCGTCGTAGAGCCGCTCGGACAGGAACGCGTCCCCCAGGGGCGTCACGAGCTGCACGGGGGCGTGCGCGTATGCGTCGGGGCGCGGACGGCGCAGCCGGGGGCGCACGTTGTCCCGGTACAGCCAGGCACCGTGGGCGGCGTCCCGGGGCAGCGAGGCGGTCGGGTAGCCGTCGGTGGGGACCTTCTCGGCGCGCCGCAGGATGCCGGGCCAGGCACGGCCGAGCGGGCCGCGCCAGGCGAGCTCGGGCAGCGCGGGGGTGTGCAGCAGGTAGACGTACCAGGACTTGGCGCCCTGGCCGAGGAGCTGGCCGGCCCGGCGCGGGGTGGGCCGCCGCAGCCGCCCCTTGATCCAGTGCCCGAAGTGGTCGAGCGAGGGCCCGGAGATCGAGGTGAAGGAGGCGATCCGGCCCGCGGTGCGCCGGACGGTCACGAACTCCCAGCCCTGCACGGAACCCCAGTCGTGGCCCACCAGATGGACCGGCCGGCCGGGGCTGACCGCGTCGGCGACCGCGAGGAAGTCGTCCGTCAGCCTCTCCAGGGTGAAGCCGCCGCGCAGCGGGCGCGGGGCGGTGGACCCGCCGTGGCCGCGGACGTCGTACAGCACGACGTGGAAGCGGTGGGGGCCGGCGAGGCGGGCGGCCACCTCGGACCACACCTCCTTGCTGTCCGGATAGCCGTGCACCAGGACCACCGTCGGCCGGTCCGGATCCCCCAGTTCGGCGACGCACAGCTCGACCCCGCCGCTGCGCACCCGGCGCTCCCGCGCACCCGCCACCGCCATGCGTGCCTCCTCGTCGTCCGGACCCCCGGGGCCCCTCGGTTCCCCGCGCTCCCCCTACCCCCGAGTAGCGTCCCCCTAGGGCCCCGTAATACTCAAGGCTGACCCACAGACAGCTCTGCAGGGTGACGACCGCCGTGGCGTGCGTCACTAGGGTCGAAGACGTGACTGTGATCGCGACCGAAAGCCTGAGCAAGCGGTTCCCCCGGGTGACCGCGCTTGACCGGCTCTCCGTGGACATCGGACCCGGTGTGACGGGACTGGTCGGCGCCAACGGGGCCGGCAAGTCCACCCTGATCAAGATCCTGCTGGGTCTCTCCCCCGCCACGGAGGGCCGCGCCGAGGTACTGGGGCTCGATGTCGCCACCCGGGGCGCCGCCATCCGTGAGCAGGTCGGGTACATGCCCGAGCACGACTGCCTGCCGCCCGACGTCTCGGCCACCGAGCTCGTCGTGCACATGGCGCGCATGTCGGGGCTGCCGCCGACCGCCGCCAGGGAGCGCACCGCGGACACCCTGCGCCACGTCGGCCTGTACGAGGAGCGCTACCGCCCGATAGGCGGCTACTCGACCGGCATGAAGCAGCGGGTGAAGCTGGCGCAGGCCCTCGTCCACGACCCCAAGCTGGTCTTCCTGGACGAGCCGACCAACGGCCTCGACCCGGTCGGCCGGGACGAGATGCTCGGCCTGATCCGCCGCGTCTACACGGACTTCGGCATCTCCGTCCTGGTCACCTCGCACCTGCTCGGCGAACTCGAGCGCACCTGCGACCACGTGGTCGTCGTCGACGGCGGCACGCTGCTGCGCTCCAGCTCCACCACCGACTTCACCCGCACCACCACGACCCTGGCCGTCGAGGTCACCGACAGCGACACGCACCCGGACGGCACCCGCGCCCTGCGCGAGGCGCTGGACGAGCGCGGCGTGAGCGTGCACGACGGCAGCGCGCTGCCCGGCGCCGGGCACGTGCTGCTGCTGACCGCGGACGGCGAGGAGACCTACGACCTCGTGCGCGACGTCGTCGCCGACCTCGGCCTCGGCCTGGTCCGCATGGAACAGCGGCGGCACCAGATCGCGGAGGTCTTCAAGGACGACGAACACGCGGCCGGCGCCGACCGGCCGGCCGGCGACCAGTGGAAGGAGGCGGTCGGTCATGGCGGTTGAGCACCCCCTCGCCCCGCACGGCGAAGAGAGCCGGATCCACAACATCGGCTACCGCGGCTACGACGGACCGCGCCTGGGCCGCGCCTACATCCGCCGCTCCCTGTTCTCGCAGTCCCTGCGCGGCGCCTACGGCCTCGGCCGGTCGGCGAAGTCCAAGGTGCTGCCGATGCTGCTCTTCATCGTGATGTGCGTCCCCGCGCTGATCATGGTGGCGGTCGCGGTCGCCACCAAGATGAAGGACCTGCCCGTCGACTACACGCGCTACGCGATCATCATGCAGGCCGTCATCAGCCTGTTCATCGCCGCCCAGGCGCCCCAGTCCGTCTCCCGGGACCTGCGCTTCAAGACGGTGCCGCTGTACTTCTCACGGCCGCTGGAGACCGCCGACTACGTGCGCGCCAAGTACGCCGCGATGGCCTCGGCGCTGTTCGTCCTGACCGCCGTGCCCCTGCTCGTCCTCTACGTGGGCGCGCTGCTGGCCAAGCTGGACTTCACCGACCAGACGAAGGGATTCGTCCAGGGGCTGGTCTCCGTGGCACTGCTCTCCCTGCTCTTCGCCGGCATCGGCCTGGTGATAGCCGCCGTGACCCCGCGCCGGGGCTTCGGCATCGCCGCCGTCATCGCCGTCCTCGTCATCAGCTACGGCGCCGTCTCCACGCTGCAGGCCATCGCCGGCGTGCAGGACAGCGACTCGGTCGGCCTCTGGTTCGGTCTGTTCTCCCCCGTCACGCTGATCGACGGAGTGCAGACCGCCTTCCTCGGGGCGAGCAGCTCCTTCCCCGGGGCCCAGGGCCCCTCGGCCGCACAGGGAGTCGCCTTCCTCCTCGTCACCCTCGGGCTCATCGCCGGCAGCTACGGCCTGCTGATCCGCCGTTACCGAAAGGCCGCACTGTGACCACGCTGAACATCGACCACGTCTCGCGCTGGTTCGGCAACGTGGTGGCCGTCAACGACGTCACCATGACGATCGGCCCCGGCGTCACCGGCCTGCTCGGTCCCAACGGCGCCGGGAAGTCCACCCTCATCGGCATGATGGGCGGCTTCCTCGCCCCCTCCACCGGCTCGGTCACCCTCGACGGCGAGCAGGTCTGGCGCAACGAGCGGATCTACCGGCACATCGGCATCGTCCCCGAGCGGGAGGGGATGTACGACTTCCTCACCGGCCGCGAGTTCGTCGTCGCCAACGCCGAACTGCACGGACTGGGCGCGAAGGAGGCCCAGCGGGCGCTGGCCACCGTCGAGATGGAGTACGCCCAGGACCGGAAGATCTCCACCTACTCCAAGGGCATGCGCCAGCGCGTCAAGATGGCCTCCGCGCTGGTCCACGAACCGTCCCTGCTGCTGCTCGACGAACCGTTCAACGGCATGGACCCGCGCCAGCGCATGCAGCTGATGGAACTGCTGCGCCGCATGGGCGACGAGGGCCGCACGGTGCTGTTCTCCTCGCACATCCTGGAAGAGGTCGAGCAGCTCGCCTGGCACATCGAGGTGATCGTCGCCGGACGGCACGCCGCCAGCGGCGACTTCCGGAAGATCCGCCGGCTGATGACCGACCGGCCGCACCGCTATCTGGTGCGCTCCAGCGACGACCGGGCGCTCGCCGCCGCGCTGATCGCCGACCCGTCGACGTCCGGCATCGAGGTCGACCACACCGAGGGCGCGCTGCGCATCCAGGCCGTCGACTTCACCCGCTTCACCACCCTGCTGCCGCGGGTCGCCAAGGACCACGGCATCCGGCTGCTCACGGTCTCGCCGTCCGACGAATCGCTCGAATCCGTCTTCTCGTATCTGGTCGCGGCGTAGGAGGCCGAAGATGTACGACCCCACAGTCGCCCGGCTCACCTACCGGGCCCTGCTCGGCCGTCGCCGGGCCCTCATCCTGGGCGCCCTGCCCGCGCTCCTGATCGTCATCTCGGTCCTGGTGCGCGCGCTGGCCGGCGCCGACGACCAGACCGCCTCCGACCTGCTCGGCGGGTTCGCGCTGGCCACCATGGTGCCGATCATCGGCGTCATCGCGGGCACCGGCGCGATCGGCCCCGAGATCGACGACGGCTCGGTGGTGTATCTGCTCGCCAAGCCGGTCAAGCGGCCGACGATCATCCTCACCAAGCTGTTCGTGGCGATAGCCGTCACGATGGCGTTCTCCGCGCTGCCGACGCTGATCGCGGGCCTCATCCTCAACGGCAACGGGCAGCAGGTCGCCGTCGCCTACACCGTGGCCGCGCTCGTCGCCTCCATCGCGTACGCCGCGATGTTCCTGCTCCTGGGCACGGTCAGCCGGCACGCGGTGATCTTCGGACTGGTCTACGCGCTCGTCTGGGAGGCCCTGTTCGGCTCCCTGGTGTCCGGCGCGCGCACCCTGAGCGTCCAGCAGTGGGCGCTGGCCGTCGCCCAGAAGGTCACCGACAGCGATCTGGTCACCTCCGACGTGGGGCTCACCACGGCGACGGTGCTGCTGGTCGTGGTGACGGTCGCGGCCACCTGGTACGCGGGGCAGAAGCTGCGCGCCCTCACGCTGGCCGGGGAGGAGTAGGGCTGCCACCGGGACCGACGCGCTTCTTGACGGAGGCTTCACCCCGCCGCGGGCACCATGGCGGCGGGAGGTCACGCGGGAGAAGGGACGGCGATGACAGCGCACGCACCGCGGGACGGAGGGGCCGGGGAGCCCGGGGAGCCGGGGGACCCCTGGGACGAACTGGTCCTCGACGAGGACTTCGTGGAGTCGGCCGACGCCAAGGAACCGTCCGCCCGGGCGCGGATGCTGGCCGCCAAGTGGCGCGGACAGGCGCCCGACCCCCAGCCCTGGCGCTCGGACGAGCCGCCGGCCGGCTGGTTCTTCAGCAGACGCCGCCGCAGGTGGCCGCGGCGGCCCTAGACAGCGGCCGGCGCCCGCGAGGTCTCGACCGGCTTGTCGGATTTATTTGGTGGCATGCGCCACCGCGACCCGGCACAGTGAGGTACGACGCCGGTGAGACCGGCGCCCCGGTCCGGGAACGGAGCGCGGCGACGACCTGTCAGGGAACGTCGCGCTTCCGTGAGGGCGGCGCGCGGGAGGCTCCGGAGCAGCCACTACTCCGTCGAGTCCCCGCGCCGGACCGCCCGGGGCGGCCGCTTCGAGCGCGCGGGCATTCCCGCGCGGGCCGCCCACCCGGAGGACCCGTCCCGCCCGCCCGCGCCGCTTCGGCGGCCGGGCGGGCGGAGCCGGTTCACGAGACCGTTCACGCCCGGCCGTGCGTCACGGCTGGGCCAGCAGGCGTTCCACGACGAGTGCGATGCCGTCCTCGTCGTTCGACGCGGTCACCTCGTCGGCGACGGCCCTGAGTTCGGCATGGGCGTTCGCCATGGCCACGCCCCGGGCCGACCAGGCGAACATGGGGAGGTCGTTCGGCATGTCGCCGAAGGCGATCGTCTCCGCCGCCTTCACACCGAGCCGGCGGGCCGCCAGCGAGAGCCCCGTGGCCTTGGAGAGACCGAGAGGGAGCAGTTCGACGATGCCCGCGCCCGCCATGGTGACGGTGACGAATCCGCCGGCGGCACGCGTGGCGGCCTCGGCGAGCTCGTCGTCGGAGAGCGTCGGATGCTGGATGTAGATCTTGTTCAGCGGGGCCGCCCACAGGTCGCCGGCGTCCGTGAACGGCACGGCGGGCAGCCGGCCCCGGAGCGCGTAGCCGGGCCCGGTCAGCACCTCGCCGTCGAGGCCGTCCCGGCTCGCCGCGAGATGCAGCGGGCCGACCTCCGCCTCGATCTTGGCGAGTGCCACCCCGGCCAGCTGGCGGTCGAGGGTCACCGAGGTCAGCAGCCGGTGCGCCCCGGCGTCGTACACCTGGGCGCCCTGGCCGCAGACGGCCAGGCCGTCGTAGCCGAGCTCGTCGAGTATGTGCCGGGTCCACGGGACCGCGCGGCCGGTGACGACCAGGTGCGCGGCGCCCGCCGCCGTCGCGGCGGCGAGCGCGTCCCGGGTGCGCGCGGAGACGGTGTCGTCGGAGCGCAGCAGCGTGCCGTCGAGGTCGGTCGCGATCAGCCGGTACGGGAACGTCTGCCCGGGAGCGGAGCCGGGCGTCGTCACTTGGCCACCGGCTCCAGGACCTCGCGCCCGCCCAGGTAGGGACGCAGCACCTCGGGCACGCGCACCGAACCGTCGGCCAGCTGGTGGTTCTCCAGCAGGGCCACGATGGTGCGCGGCACGGCGCACAGCGTGCCGTTCAGCGTCGCCAGCGGCTGCACCTTCTTGCCGTCCCGCATGCGCACCGAGAGCCGCCGCGCCTGGAAGCCGTCGCAGTTGGAGGCGGAGGTCAGCTCGCGGTACTTGCCCTGGGTGGGGATCCACGCCTCGCAGTCGAACTTGCGGGAGGCGGAGGCGCCCAGGTCGCCGGTGGCCACGTCGATCACCTGGAAGGGCAGCTCCAGGGAGGTGAGCCACTGCTTCTCCCAGTCCAGCAGCCGCCGGTGCTCGTTCTCGGCCTCGGCGGGGTCGACGAAGGTGAACATCTCCACCTTGTCGAACTGGTGGACGCGGAAGATGCCCCGGGTGTCCTTGCCGTAGGTGCCGGCCTCGCGGCGGAAGCACGGGGAGAAGCCGGCGTAGCGCAGCGGCAGCTTCTCGGCGTCGATGATCTCGTCCATGTGGTACGCCGCGAGGGGTACCTCGGAGGTGCCGACCAGGTAGTAGTCGTCCTTCTCCAGGTGGTACACGTTCTCGGCGGCCTGGCCGAGGAAGCCGGTGCCCTCCATGGCCTGCGGGCGGACCAGCGCGGGCGTCAGCATCGGGGTGAAGCCGGCCTCGGTGGCCTGCGCGATCGCCGCGTTGACCAGGGCGAGCTCCAGCAGGGCGCCGACGCCCGTCAGGTAGTAGAAGCGCGAGCCGGAGACCTTGGCGGCGCGCTCCACGTCGATCGCGCCGAGCGCCTGACCGAGCTCCAGGTGGTCCCTGGGCTCGAAGCCCTCGGCGCCGAAGTCGCGGATGGTGCCGTGCGTCTCCAGGACGACGAAGTCCTCCTCGCCGCCCACGGGCACGTCGGGGTGGACCACGTTGCCGAGCTGGAGCAGCAGGCGGCGGGTCTCCTCGTCGGCCTCGTGCTGCTCGGCGTCGGCCGCCCTGACGTCGGCCTTCAGCTGCTCGGCCTTCTTCAGCAGCTCGGCCTTCTCGTCGGCGGAGGCCTTGGGGATCAGCTTGCCGAGCGACTTCTGCTCGGATCGGAGCTCGTCGAAGCGGACGCCGGACGACCTGCGCCGTTCGTCGGCGGAGAGAAGAGCGTCGACAAGGCCGACGTCCTCACCACGGGCGCGCTGGGAGGCGCGAACACGGTCGGGGTCCTCACGGAGCTGGCGAAGGTCAATCACCCTGCAAGGCTACCGGTGCCGGGTTCCGCCTCACGACTCCGATTCCCTGGAAAGGGGCAGTCGGCGGGCGGGGCGTTGACCCGACTCCCTTGTGGGGACGGGGATTTGGGTTTCGGTTGTCCACAGGTATCCACACGGTGGGCGGAGTTATCCACAGGCTGTGCGGGAGATCTGTGGATATAGAACGTGATCATTCCGCGAGAGCGGGCCGAGAGAAAGAATTCCCGGCTCAAACTCGCACGAGCCGCCCTTTCGAGTGGAAAAGGGTCACGCTCGGTCGTCCCGGGTCGCTCCGAAGTGTTGATCGTGAGAAACGAGTGGACGAACGGGACGTGGCGGCCGAATGGACGTATCGAAGATCACTACAGTGATTTGTCGACTCGGACCCGGTTCGCTGTCGACTTGTCCCCAGGCTGGAGCGGCCACCTGTGGATAACTTCTGTGGATGATGAAAATCCGCAGGTAGCACCGGACCGTGACGTCAGAACCGGCCGTCCTGGCAGCGCGCCACCCAGTCCGCGGCCGCCACGAACTCCGCGTCCGACGTCCCCGGCGGCAGCGGCCGGATGTCCTCCGTGCGCGCCTCCGCCTTCGGGTACGACCCCAGGTACCGGACCTTCAGACACGACCGCCGCAGACCCATCAGCGTCTCGGCCACCCGCCGGTCGGAGATGTGCCCCTCGGCGTCGATCGCGAAGCAGTAGTTGCCGATGCCCTCGCCGGTGGGCCGGGACTGCAGCAGCATCAGGTTGACGCCCCGGACGGCGAACTCCCCCAGCAGGTCCCGCAGCGTGCCGGGGTGGTCGTCGCGCTGCCAGACCACCACCGACGTCTTGTCCGAGCCCGTCGGCGCGGCCGGCCGGGCCGGCCGGCCCACCAGCACGAACCGGGTCTGCGCGTTCTCCGCGTCGTGGATGTTGGTCTCCAGCGCCTCCAGGCCGTAGCGGGCCGCCGCGAACTCCCCCGCGAAGGCCGCGTCGTACCGCCCCTCCTGGACCAGGCGTGCCCCGTCCGCGTTCGACGCCGAGGACTCCCAGACGACACCCTCCGGGAGGTGCGTCTTCATCCAGTTGCGCACCTGCGGCTGGGCGGCGGGATGCGCGGTGACCGTCTTGATGTCGGACAGCGCGGTGCCGGGCCGGACCAGCAGGGCGAAGGTGATCGACAGCAGCACCTCGCGGTAGATCATCAGCGGCTCGCCCGCGACCAGTTCGTCGAGGGTGGTGGTGATGCCGCCCTCCACCGAGTTCTCGATCGGTACGAAGGCCGCCTCCGCCTCACCGCTGCGGACGGCGTCGAGCGCGGCCGGGACCGAGACCATGGGCACGAGTTCCCGGGTCGCCGACTCCGGCAGCGTACGCAGGGCGACCTCGGTGAAGGTGCCCTCGGGACCGAGATAGGCATAGCTGGCTGACATGGGCTCACCCTAGTCCGCCCGCGAAGGCTGATGTGCCGCCCACGGAGGGCGCGGCGGCCGGGGGAGAAACCGGGCCTACGCCTCCAGCAACCGCTGTCCCACGTACTCCCCCTTCGCCGCGCCGCCCGGCACGGCGAACAGGCCGCTCGCCTCGTGGCGGATGAACTGCGACAGCGCGTCCCCCCGGTCGAGTTTGCGTTGCAGGGGGACGAAGCCGCGCAGCGGATCGGCCTGCCAGGCGATGAACAGCAGCCCGGCGTCGGGCACACCGTCGCCGTCGAAGCCGTCGTGGAAGGAGAACGGGCGGCGCAGGATGGCCGCGCCCCCGTTCTGGTCGGGCCGCGTGATCCGGGCGTGCGCGTTCAGGGGGACGACGAGGTTGCCGTCGGCGTCCGTCTTCTCCAGGTCCATCGCGGTGGTCTCACCGCCGCCGGTCAGCGGCGCCCCGTCGGCCTTGCGGCGGCCGATGACGTGCTCCTGGGCGTGGGCGGAGAGCTTCTCCCAGTCGTCGAGCAGCATCCGGATCCGGCGGACAACGGCGTACGAGCCGTTCGCCATCCAGGCGGGCTCGCCGGAGGCGGGCACGAAGATCCGCTTGTCGAAGTCGTCGTCGGACGGCTTGGGGTTGCGCGTGCCGTCGACCTGCCCCATGAGGTTGCGTGCCGTCATGGGGTGGGAGGTGGCGCCGGGGGTGCGGTTGAAGCCGTTCATCTGCCAGCGGACGCGCGCGGCGGAACCGGCCTCCTTCTGCAGTGCGCGCAGGGCGTGGAAGGCGACAAGGGCGTCGTTGGCGCCGATCTGCACCCACAGGTCGCCGTTGCTGCGGTTCTTGTCGAGGTGGTCGGAGGAGAAGTCGGGCAGCGGGTCCAGGGCGACCGGGCGCTGCTTCTCCAGCCCCGTACGGGCGAAGAAGCTGTGGCCGAACCCGAAGGTGACGGTCAGGGAGGAAGGGCCGGCGTCCCGTGCGACGTCGGTGTCGTCGTGCGCGGCCGGCTCGCCCGCCATGAGCCGCTCGGCCGTGTCCGACCAGCGGCGCAGCAGTGCGGCGGCCTCCTTGCGGCCGGCGCCCGCCGCCAGGTCGAAGGCGATGAGATGACCGCGGGCCTGGAGCGGGGTGGTGATCCCTGGCTGGTGTTTCACGTGAAACATCGCGCGGTCGGCGCCGAGCGAGGTCAGCGGCGTGGCGGCGGCGGGGGCCGCGGTGTATCCGGCAGCGACCCCCGCCCCGCCGAGCACCAGCCCGGTCGCCCCGGCGGTGCCGAGCAGCCGACGGCGGGAGAGGGCGGGGCCGGAAGCGGAACCGGGATCAGTAACAGGGGCAGGAGAGGTGGCAGGGCTCGTGTCGGGGCCGGTCTGCTGGTCGGTCATGGTGGTGCTCAGCCGATCTTCGCGTTCTTGTCGACGGTCACCTGGTCGATGTCGGAGGTCCGTACGGTCACGGAGATCTTCCAGTCGCCCGCCATGGGGATCTGTACGCCGCTCGCCGACCAGTGCCCGGTGGCGACGCGGTCCGGGGCCACCGGCAGCGGGCCGATGTCCTTCGCGGCCAGGGTGAAGGAGACCTTCACCTCGGGGACGTCGAACGTCTTGCCGTTGGGCCGGGTGACATAGACGTGCATGACGTTGCCGCCGACGCGGGCGGGATCGAGGGTCACCCGGGCGGTGCCCTTGCCGTCCTCGCCGCCGGTGTCGAAGGGGAGCTCCAGCGAGAGCGACTCGGAGGTCTGGGTGTCGGACGACGAGGAGGACGAGGACGAGGATGACGAAGCCGCCTTCGCCGCCTGGGCCTCCTCCTCCGTGCGCCCGGGTTCGGTCGTGGTCAGCACGGTGGTGACGGCGAGGAGCACCACGGCGACCCCCGCCTCGGCGAGGACGGAGCGGCGCAGCCCGGAGCGGAACGGGTCGGCGTCCCGGACCCGCTTGGCCCGCGCCGCGGCCGTCGCGGCACGCTGCCGGGCGAGCTGGGCGGCACGCCGGGGATCACCGGAACCGGCGCCCCCCTTGGCCGCACCAGGTCCCTTCGCCGCACCGGGTCCCTTGGCCGCACCGGATCCCTTCGCAGCACCGGACCCGGTGCCGACCTCGGCCGCCACCGTCTTCTTCTTCACCGTGGCCGCCGGTACATCCGCCAGGTGGGCCGTCCAGCGGCGGGAGACCCGGGCGATGCCGATGAGGACGGCCACCAGGGCGACCTTCGCCAGGAGCAGCTGCCCGTACGTGGTGCCGGTCAGCGCGGACCACGAGCCGACCTGGCGCCACGACTGGTAGAGCCCCGTCGCGGCCAGGACGGCCACGCTGCCGAACGCGACCTGCGAGAACCGCCGCACGGCCGTGGACTCGATGGACGGGGCCCGGTACAGCGCGGTCAGCAGGGCCGCGAGCCCGCCGAGCCAGGCGGCGACGGCCAGCAGATGGAGCACGTCGACGGGCATGGCGATGCCCGCCTGAATGCCCGTCGAGGCGTGCTCGGCCATGGCCCAGGTCGCCGCGAGCCCGGCGGCGATGACGGCGCCGCCGACGGCCAGCCCGAAGGTGAGGTCCCGCCGCTCGGCGGCGAGATCGGCGGCGGCGTCGGCGTCGGTGGCATCCCCGGCGGCCTCGGCGCCCCGGGCCTCGTCGCCGTCCCCGGCCTCCTCCTCGTCCTGCCGCGCGTACGCCCCGAAGAGCACCGCGACGAACAGCGCGGCGGCGGCGAGCAGCAGCAGCCGGGAGACCAGGGCCGCGCCCGTCTTGGTCTGGAGCACCTGTCCGACCAGGGACAGGTCGAACACGTCGGCGATCTTCCCGGTGCCGGTGTAGGAACCACGCAGCATCAGCAGCGCCAGCGTCGCCGCGGTCAGGGCGATCCAGCCCGAGACCACGAACCGCTGCATCGTCCGCTCGCCGGCCCCGCGCTGCCAGCAGGCGAGCACGAAGGCCGCGCCGCCGACCAGCACGATGTACCCGGCGTACGACACGTACCGCGCGAAGCCGTAGAGCGCGCCCACGACCCCGCCGCCCACGGTCTGGTCCGAGACGGAGACGCTGGTCGCGGAGGGGGCGCCGATGGAGAAGGTGAACCCGCCCGCGACGGGATGACTGTCCGCCGAGATCACCTGGTAGGTCACGGTGTACGTGCCGTCCGGCAGCCCGCTGCGCAGCGGGACGCCGTACGTGGTGCCGCTGAGGTTGGACGGCTTGCCGGTGTCGACCTGCTTGCCGGCCGGGTTCAGCACCCGCAGGTCGCCGGAGGACAGGGACACCTTCTCGGAGAAGGTGAGCGTGACCTCGGTGGGCGCCTTGTCGACCACCGCCCCCTGACCGGGGGCGCTGCCGGTGAGCGCGGCGTGCGCGGACGCGGGGGCCGCGCCGCCGAGCAGCAGCCCGCCCGCGGCGAGCAGCAGCGCGAACAGCGGCAGCAGCGCCCGGAGAACCCCGGCCCGGGTCCCCGCTCGGGTCCCTTGTCCCGCGCCGGAGGCGGTGGTCTGTGTCACGGTGCTGGTCTCCCCTCAGTGCCCGGTCTTCGGGATGTACGTCGCCGACTTCACCGGAATCTCCACCTCGACCGTGCCGGACTTGGCGAAGTGGAGGTCCACCGCCACCTTCTCGCCCTGCTTCGGCCTGTGGTCGAGTTTTTCGAACATGAGATGGTTGCCGCCGCTGGTGAAGGCCAGCGAGCCGTCCGCGGGCACCGGGAAGGAGTTCTTCTCGACCATGGCGCCGTCCTCGGTGGCGTGCATGGTGACGTCCCCCGCCGTGTCGCTGGAGACGGAGGTGAGCGTGTCGGCGCCCCCGGAGTTGGTGACGGTGAAGAAGCCCGCCGCCATGTCCCCGGTGGTGGGCGCGGGCATGTAGGCGCCGCTGACCTTCAGCGCGGGCTCGCCGGAGGCCGAGCCGCCGGAGTCGTCCGACCCGCCGCATGAGGTCAGCACCAGCGCCGTCACGACGGCGGCGCCGGCCACCGCCATGAGGGAGCCGTTGGACAGACGGAACCGGCCGGTCACGGCTTCTGTCCGTCGATGATCTTCGGAAGGTCCTTCGTGTAGGTGTCGACCGTCGCGTCCTGGCTGTAGAGCAGGTAGCCGCCGTTGGTCCTGGGGGAGAAGGCGATGACCTGGGTGCCGTGCGTGGAGACGATCTTGCCGTTCTTGTCCTTCGTCGTCGGCTCGATGCTGATGCCCAGGCTGCGGGCGCCGGCCTGGATGGTGGAGAAGTCGCCGGTCAGGCCCACGATGTCGGGGTCGATGCCCTTGAGCCACTTGCCGAGCTCGGCCGGGGTGTCCCGCTTGGGGTCGGTCGTCACGAAGACGACGCGGAGCTTGTCCTGCTTCGCCCGGGACAGCTGCTTCTTGGCCACCGCGATGTTGTTCATCGTCAGCGGGCAGACGTCCGGACAGTGCGTGTAGCCGAAGTAGACGAGCGTCGGCCGGTCCTTGGTCTCGGCGCGCAGGTCGTACTTCTCGCCGTGGGTGTCGGTGAGGACGAGGTCCGGCTTCTCGAAGGGCTGGTCGAGGACGGTGACGGCGCCCTGCGAGGAAGCGTCCTGCGAGACGACGGCGACGGGATCGCTCCCGCTGTCGCCGGAGCCGCAGGCGGTGAGGGTGAGGGTGGCGGCGGCGAGGAGGGCCGCCGCGGTGACGGTGTGCTTGGTGCGCATAACAGGTGTTCCCAGGGTGAGGGCTCCGGCGCGGCGCCGGGGTGGCACGGTCGTACGACCCCGGCGCCGCACCGATGGTGGACGTGCTCGTGGCGGTCAGGCCCCGGCGCCGCGCCGGCGACGGTCGGCCAGCACCCCGTACGCGACGCCCGCGGCGCCGACGACGATGCCGACGATCCCGAGCACGCGTGCGGTGGTGTCACTGCTGTCGGCGGACGATGCCGCCGTGTCCTTGGCGGCCGAGGCGTCGGAGGAGCCGGAGGTGGCCGAGGCGCCCTTCGCGGTCGAGCCGTGGCTGTCGTCGTCGGAGGCGTCGGAGGCGTCGGACAGGGTGAGGGTCGGGGCCGGGTTCTCGGGCTCCTCCTGGCCCTTCTGCGGGATCTCGATCCAGCGGACGACCTCCTTGTTGGAGTACGTCTGGAGCGCCTTGAAGACGAGCTGGTCGGTGTTGTCCGGGAGGGCGCCGACGGAGAGCGGGAACTTCTGGAAGTAGCCCGGCCGGATGCCCTTGCCGGTGGCGGTCCAGGTGACCTTGGAGACCGCCTCGCTGATCTTCTGGCCGTGCGAGGTGAGCGGCTTGTCGAGCTTGGACGTCGTGACCTTGACGTCCCAGCCGTCGACCGGCTGCGGCATGACCGAGGCGAGCGGGTGGTCGGTGTCCAGGCTGACCTCGAGCTTCGTGGTCGAGGCGTTGTCGCGCTCGTTGGGGACCTTGAAGTCGACGACGGCGTACCCGCCCTTGGCGGCCTCGCCCTCGGGCTGCACGGTGACGTGCGCGAACGCGGGCGTCGACACGGCGAGGACGACCACCGCGGCGGCGGCACCCGCGGCGGCGACCCGGGGCAGCCTCGACGACGGGCGGGCGGCCGGGGTGGTCGTGGCGGCCTGGGTGGCCTTGGTGAGCTTCATGACAGCAGCACTCCACTGTGGACGGATCCCACCGACGCGGAATCCGGAACGGGAAACGAGGGGGGCGGGCGTGCGCCGGTGACGGGCACGCGCGCGGACCGCACGACGGCGGCCGGCCCCTCCCTGCCCGTCCGCCTGAAGGAGGCTCGGAACGGGAGGCATGGGCGCGCGTCGTGTCAGGCGGCGAGGACGACGGCAGCGGCCGGCGGCCCGCGCCGGATCACCGAGTGCTGCAACAGCGCCGTGCCCGGCGGCGCCGGGACGGTCAGATCGCCGCACGGCACGGCCGGCCCCCGCCCGGGCGCGCCGGGCAGCCCCACGAGGAGCGCGCGCACGTACGCCAGGGCGGTGCGCAGCGCACGTCCCGGCGTCCCCTCGGCGAACCCGTACGCCGAGAGCCGCATCAGCCGCAGCAGCGCGAGGTCGCCCCGGCGCAGCACCCAGCCGGCGACGACGGCCGCGAGGACATGGCCGAGCAGCATGGGCAGCGAGGGCAGGATGCCGAACAGGGCCGAGGAGCAGCCGGTCCCGGTGGGGAGCGCGTCGGCCGCGTGGTGCGCCGGGGCCGTCGTCCCGGTGTCGATCCGCGCCTCGGTGAGGAGGCGGTGGGCCTGTGCCGGGCTGAGCGACACCGTGCTGCCGCCGCACAGCAGCCGGGCGGCGCGTGCCACCAGGTCGGCGTCGGCGGCGGAGGTGCCGTGTGCCAGGGTGCCGGACACCGCGCCGTGCGCCGTGCCGGTCGAGCCCGCGGAGCCCCACAGCCCCGCCATGCCGGTCATGCCGCTCATGCCGTTTATGCGTGCCATGGCCGGGCCGGCGCCGTGCTGGCCCAGCCCGAACAGGGTGTGCAGCGCGGTCTGGCCGACCGCGAGGACCGCGGCGATGCCGGGCAGCGACCGCTCGCGCCCGGCCAGCGGCAGGGCGAGGGCGAAGACGGCCAGGAACCCGACGCCCAGCGTCCACGACGGGACGGCGGCGGAGGAGGCGAGCCCGTGCCCCGCGGCGGCCAGCACGACACAGACCGCGGTGAACACCGCGGCCCGCAGGATCCGGAGGTCCGCTCCGGAGCGCGTCGTGCGCCGAGAGGGGGCAGTCATGGCGGCCTCATCATCGCACTGCGCCCACAGGCCCCACGCGGCAGGTCCACAAGGTCGGGTTTGTGCCGCCCGGCATACACCGGCGGACCCGGGCGCGCATCCGCCGGGTGGGCGACGGACGCGTGATCCCGCGATTGCATCCGGGTAGTCGTGGCAATACGTAACGGTATGTCGAGCCGCGGCCGGGAGGCTGGAGCATGAGCATCTGGTGGTCACTGCATCTGCGGCGCGAGGCCGCGAGCGTGCCGCTGGCCCGGCGGCTGCTGATCGGCACGATGGAGACCGCGGGCGTCGACCCCGATGTCTCCTACGACCTCTCCGTGGCCCTGAGCGAGGCGTGTGCGAACGCCGTCGAACACGGCGGCGACCTGGGACGGGGCCGCACCTCCGGCGAGTACCGGGTGACGGCCTACCTGGACGGCGAGAAGTGCCGCATCGAGGTGACCGACTCGGGCCCGGGGTTCCCCGCGGGCCGGGCGCGCCCGCCGGTGCGCGTCGCCCGCCCGGACGCGGAGAGCGGCCGGGGCCTCGGCCTCATCCAGCAGCTCGCCGACCACGTTCAGATCGGCAACAAGCCGGGGCACGGCGGCGCCGTGGTGAGCTTCGACAAGATGCTCAAATGGCGCGAGGGCGCGCCCCTGGCCGCGGTCTGAGACCACCGCACCGGGCCGCGCCCCCGCGTCGACGTGCGCAGGGTGCCCGCCGAGGGCACCCGCCCGCCTCACGCCTGCTTGAGCGACTCCATCCACGCCTCGACCTCGTCGGACCGGCGCGGCAGCCCCGCCGACAGGTTCCGGTTGCCGTCCGCGGTCACCAGGATGTCGTCCTCGATCCGCACGCCGATGCCGCGGTACTCCTCCGGCACGGTCAGGTCGTCGGCCTGGAAGTACAGCCCCGGCTCGACGGTGAGGACCATCCCGGGCTCCAGCACGCCGTCCACGTACGTCTCCACCCGCGCCGACGCGCAGTCGTGGACGTCCATGCCGAGCATGTGCCCGGTGCCGTGCAGGGTCCAGCGGCGCTGCAGCCCGAGTTCGAGCACGCGCTCGACGGGCCCCTCGACCAGCCCCCACTCCACCAGCCGCTCGGTGAGCACGCGCTGGGCGGCGTCGTGGAAGTCGCGGTGCTTGCCGCCCGGCCGGACCGCCTCGATGCCGGCCTGCTGGGCGTCGTACACCGCGTCGTAGATCTTCCGCTGGATGTCGCTGAACCGGCCGTCGACCGGCAGGGTGCGGGTGACGTCGGCGGTGTAGTACGTGTGCGTCTCGACGCCCGCGTCGAGCAGCAGCAGGTCGCCCGCGTTGACCGGGCCGTCGTTGCGCACCCAGTGCAGGGTGCAGGCGTGCGGTCCGGCGGCGGCGATGGTGCCGTAGCCGACGTCGTTGCCCTCCACACGGGCGCGGAGGAAGAAGGTGCCCTCGATGTAGCGCTCGCTGGTGGCCCGCGCCTTGTCGAGGACCTTCACCACGTCCTCGAAGCCGCGCACGGTGGAGTCGACGGCCTTCTGCAGCTCGGCGATCTCGAAGTCGTCCTTGACCAGCCGCGCCTCGGAGAGGAAGACCTTCAGCTCCTCGTCCCGCTCGGCGGTGACCTTGTCGGTGAGCGCGGCCTCGATGCCGGCGTCGTAGCCGCGCACGACGCGGACCGGGCCGCGCGCCTCGCGCAGCTTCCCGGTCAGCTCGCGGACGTCGGAGACGGGGATGCCGTACAGCCGTTCGGCCTCGGTGAGGGAGTGGCGGCGGCCGACCCACAGCTCGCCCTGGCCGGAGAGCCAGAACTCGCCGTTCTCGCGGTTCGAGCGCGGCAGCAGGTAGAGCGTCCCCTTGTGGCCGTCGGCCGTGGGCTCCAGGACCAGGACGCCGTCCTCGGTCTGGTTGCCGGTGAGGTACGCGTACTCGACCGAGGCACGGAAGGGGTACTCCGTGTCGTTCGACCGCGTCTTCAGATTGCCGGCGGGAATCACCAGGCGCTCGCCCGGGAAGCGCGCGGAGAGCGCGGCGCGGCGGGCGGCGGTCTCGGCGGCCTGCGGGATCGGTGCGAGGTCGCGCAGTTCGGTGTCGGCCCAGCCGGACTTCATGTTCTCGGCGAGTTCGTCGGACACGCCCGGGTACAGGCTGTTCTTGCGCTGCTTGATGGGCTCCTCGGACTCGGCTGCCTCAGCCTCGTCCGCCACGGTCTCCGGGGTCGCCGGAAGCTCGTCCGCCACGTCACTCCTCCTAGGTACGGCACTGGGCCGCGTCCATCGTACGGTCGGATTGTCCGACCGCTCCGGGGCGTGCGGGCGTACGGAGGGCACCAGCGGAGACGTGCCCGGCAGCGCGCGGACGCGGCCGGGCGCGGGGCACCTCGTCCGCGGCCGCCCGCCACTCGAAGCGCGCCGCCGCCTCGGAGGAGCTGCTGCGCGCCGCCGTCCCGGACGAGCCGCTGCGTGGCGTCGCCCCGAAGGAGCTGCTGCGCGCCGTCGGCGGCACCGCTCCGCTACTCGAAGCGTGCCGCCAGCAGCACCACATCCTCCGCGCCGCCCGTCGCGTCCAGGCCGTCCGGCAGCACCGTGCGCAGCACGTGGTCCGCGACGGCCGCCGGGTCGGCGCGCAGTCCGCGCGGCACGCTCGCGGCCGCCGCGTGCAGCCGGGCGAAGGCGCGGTCCATGGGGTCGCCGGTGCGCTGCAACAGCCCGTCGGTGTACAGCAGAACCGTCTCTCCGGGCTCGGCCGTCAGTTCGACGCTCGGCGCCTCCCAGCAGGCCAGCATGTTCAGGGGCGCCGACAGGGAGGTCTCGACGTACTCCGTGCGCCGCTCGCCGACGAGCAGCGGAGGGCTGTGCCCGGCCCCGGCCAGGGTGATCCGGCGCAGCGCGGGCTCGCAGTAGGCGAACAGCGCGGTGGCCGAGCGGGCCGGTTCGGTCAGCCGCAGCAGCAGCTCCAGGTCGGACAGGACGGCGACCGGGTCCTCGCCCTCCATCACCGCGTACGCCCGCATGCCGGCCCGCAGCCGGCCCATGGCCGCGACCGCGCTCGGCCCCGAGCCGGTGACGGAGCCGACCGCGAGGCCGAGCGCCGCGTCCGGCAGCGGCAGCGCGTCGAACCAGTCGCCGCCGCCGCGCGGTCCGGTGCGGCGGCGGACGGCGAGTTGCACGCCCGGGATGCGGGGGAGCCGGGAGGGCAGCAGCTCCTCGGCGAGCGTCGCCATGCACGCGCGCGTGCGTTCGGTCTCGACGAGCCGCGCGAGGTGCTCGGTGGCGCAGCGGACGTACAGCCCGGCGAGGTGGCGCATGCGGGCGGTCGGCTCGGCGGGCTCGTCGTAGAGCCAGACGGCGGCGCCGAGGCGGCCCGCGGCCTCGCCGGCCAGCGGCAGGGCGTAGCTGGCGGCGTAGCCGAGGCGGGCGGCCACGTCGCGGTGGCGGGGGTCGAGCCCGTCCTCGGAGAACAGGTCGGGCTGGGCGATCTCGCCCTCGCCGCCCGGCAGCTCGTCCAGGATCTTCCCGTACGCCATGGCGCTGCGCGGCACGGTCTCGATGTGGCCGAGGTCCGCGCGGCCGAGGCCGAGGCCGAGGGTGGTGTCCGGCCCCAGGCCGTCGCGCGGCTCCAGGACGACCAGGCCGCGGCGGGCGCCGACCAGCGCGGACCCGGCGCGCAGCAGCTCCTCCAGAGCGGTGGCGAGCGAGTCGGTGCGGACCAGGCGTTCGGTGAGTTCGTGCAGGGTGGTGAGGTCGGAGACCCAGCCGGCGAGCCGGTCCTGGAGGAGGATGCCCGGACCGGTGGTGTGGGAGGTGGCCGAAGAGGTACCCGTGGTGTTCGGCGTGGGGCCCGTGGGCGGGACGGCCGGCGCGACAGTGTGAGCGGGAGCGGGAACCGTGGAGTCGATTCCGGCCACTTTCGGGAGGTGAGGGGCGGTCATGGCGTCCGGCTTTCCGACCGGTGCGTACTGCACGAAAGCATCGCAAACCCCCATGTCATTCTGCGTCGCCGGCAGTGTCTCCACATGTACACGCACTCGTGAGGGGATGTCCAGCATTGTCCTGCTGGGATTCCTGGTGTCCGTGGGACTGGCGTGGCGACTGGCCTCGGAATTGTCCAAGCGATCCGCGGAGTCGCTTGCGGGAAGACGAAGTTGGCTTGAAACTGACTCGGGTAACGGCGTATTGCGGTCGACTGGCCTCGTTCGACGGAGCGTCACAGCGGTCGGGGTGGGTACGTACTCGGTGAGGCCCAGGGAGCGGCGAAGAGCCGCCCGGAACCTGGTGGCCGAACCGGGCGTCCTATCCACCGACGGCCGAGCCCCATCCTCCCGTGGCGGAGGCGGCGAGCAACAGCGCGACGGCAATTCGCCAGGCGTCGCCACCCCCACGTCATGCCCGTGCTTTTGACAGACGCAGTATGAACACTGCGGTCCTCGCGGATGCGTGCACATGGTCCGCGGACCGGCCCGAGCTCGGCCCCCGGCGGGTTCTTCCTGTTCATGACAGGGGCTTCCTGTTCCTGACAGGGGCGTGAGGCACCAGCAGGTACGCACAGCGCAGTGATCGACACATGTGGTGCTCTCCGCATGTGGTGAATGCAGCCCTCGGTGTTGCCGGCGTGCAACGGAAAGGAACGAGCGCTCATGCGCGGGATTCCCGGAAGGCTACGCAGGTTCCTGTCCCGGCGGAACGACGGGGAGCCTGAGGTGTTCGGCGCGGCCCTGACCTTCGCCACGCAGTGGCAGTGGCCCGTTCTCCCGGGTGTGGCACCGGACCCCCAGGGGCGCGCCCGCTGCGGGTGCCCCGACCCGGAGTGCACGGTGCCGGGCGCGCACCCGTTCGACCCGGGGCTGCTCGCGGCCACCACCGATCCGCGCATGGTGCGCTGGTGGTGGACCAACCGGCCGACGGCGCCGATCGTGCTCGCCACCGGCGGCCGCGCGCCCTGCGCGGTGAGCCTGCCCGCCCCGGCGGCGGCCCGCGCCCTGGCCGTGCTGGACCGCAAGGGCATCCGGGTCGGCCCGGTCGTCGCCGCGCCGCACCGCTGGGCGATCCTCGTCGCCCCGTACTCCCTGGAGCAGCTCGGCGAGCTGCTCCACGCCCAGGACTTCGTCCCCGGCTCGCTGCGCTTCCACGGCGAGGGCGGCTACCTCGCGCTGCCGCCCTCCGCGACCGGCCACGGGCGGGTGCGCTGGGAGCGGGCGCCGCTGCCCGGTTCGGCCGCGCCCTGGGTGCCGGACGTGGAGGCCGTGGTGGACGCCACGGTCGAGGCCCTCACTCGTACGGGTGTGAGCGCGCCCGAGTTCTAGGGGTGTCGGGCGCGCGGCGGGCCGGCGGGCTCGGCGCGCTCGTTATGTTCGCCCCCATGAAGCGCACTTCCGGGGGACACGGAACGCGTCGGTCCGGGGGACGGGAACGGGAACGAGAACAGGCACGGGAGCAGGAACGGGCGGCGGCGGAGCCGCGGGGTGCCGACGGCGTTCGTGACGGTGCCGGCGACCTCCGCAGTGGCGCCGACGGTGTCTCTGGCGGCGCCGGCGGTCTTTCTGGCCGTGCCGACGGCCTTCGTGGCCGGCACGGTGCCGAGCGGCCGCCGGGGCTCGATCCGCGGGTACGGCTGGCCGCGCTGGTGGTGGCGATGGCGGCGGCGGTGCTGCTGCCGCTGGCCGTGGCCGCGGCCGGGCCCGTCGGCGACGGCGCCCGGGAGACGGCCGACCGGGCTGCCGCCCCGCACCGGGACGCCAAGGAACCGGCGCCCTCGTCCTCCCGCTCGCCGCATCTGCTGGGGCTCGGACTCGCCACCGCCACCCGCTGCGGTCCCTCGCTCACCTCGCCCGACGGCGTCGAGGCGCAGACCTGCGTGCTCACACAGGGCGCCGAGACCTGGGCGCGCACCTACTACCGCAACACCACCGGCCACGCGCTGACCAGTGCGCTGAGCCTGCTGAAGCCGGGCGGCGGCGCGGTGCGCATCGACTGCGCGATCGGCGCGGAGGACGAGCCGGGCACCTGCGAGACGCCCCGGCAGCGCACGGACGGCGAGCCCGGCGGGTACGAGGCGGTCGCGGAGTTCGCCCGCGAGGCGGAGGACGCGGCGGCCGACGGCGCGGCGCTGCTGCTGCGGGCGGGAAGCGGCTCCGCACGGTCGTGAGGCCTGTGCGGTCCTGAGGCCCACACGGTCCTGAGGTCCGCACGGCTGTGCGATCCGTGCCATGCCGTACGGTCCGCCGCCGGGGCAACGGCGGGACGGGCTACGGGAGTTGGCGGAGGAGGCGGTTCCGGGGCGGTTCACCGGCCGCATGGAAAGACCCGGTTGCTGGCGACGGGGGATGCACCAGCAACCGGGCTACTGGAACGGTAACAAGAGATCGCCCGTTCGCAAATTCGATCTCGCCTATTCGGACACGGATGTGCTTGTCGGAAGCGGCAGTTGTGACGCGAGTCACCTGGTGGGGCGGAGGGGGAGGGGGAACCCGGTGCCCGAGATCGCCCCTGCCCAGGTCCTCCCGCCCCGTGCCGCCGCCGTTCCGTTCAGCTCAGGGTGACCTGGCGGTTCGTCAGGCCGCCGCGGGCCCGGCGCTCCTCGGGGGTGAGCGGCTCCGTCGACGCGAGCGCTTCCGCGAGGTGCTCGGCGAACTCCGTGGCCGGTTTCTCCACGTCCTGGGCCGTCATCTCGCTCGGCAGGTCCCACACCGGGACCACCAGGCCGTGCGCCCGGAACGAGCCCACCAGCCGGGTGCCCTCGCCCAGCGCGGACCGCCCGGCGGCGTGCAGCCGCGCGAGCGCGTCCAGGAGCCGCTCCTCCGGGTGCGGCATGACCCACCGCAGATGGTTCTTCTCCGGCGTACGGCACCAGTAGGCGGCGTCCACACCCTCCAGCCGTACGGTGGGGATGGCCGCGGCGTTGGCCCGCTCCAGGGACGCGGTCACCTCGGGCGAGGCGTTCTCCGCGTCCGGGACCCAGAACTCGAAGCCGGTGTGCACCACCGGCGCGAACGCGGCGTCCGCGTCCAGCAGGTCCTGCAGCCGGGGACCGTCGGCCGGGGCGCGCCGGCTCTGCACCGAGGTACCGGGCTCCGCCGTCAGCGCGCGGCTCAGAGTGTCGGCGAGGTCGCGGCTGATGTCGCCGGACGCCGTGTCGTTCTGCAGGCCGAGCAGGACCGAACCGTCGTCCCGGCGCAGCGCGGGCCAGGCCATCGGCAGCACGGTGGCGAGGGTGACCGAGGGGACGCCCTCGGGCAGGCTCTCCTTCAGCGTCAGCTCGGCCGTGGCCGCGGGGACCAGTTCGCGCAGCGCGACCCAGTCGCCCTCACCGGCCAGCCCCTCGAACGGGCGTTGCACCAGCTCCGTCGCCGCGTGCGACGCGGCCCGGCCGTGGCAGGCCTTGTAGCGGCGGCCGCTGCCGCAGGGGCAGGGCTCCCGGGCGCCGACGACCGGAATGTCCGCCCCGGCGCTCACCCCGCCACCGGTCCGGGGCCTGTTGGCCTTCGTCTGGGGTCGCTTCTTGGCCATCGTCGGTGTCTCCCGGTCACGGCTCGTCTCGTACGGGCGCGAGCCTATCCGCTCGTACGGACGGCGACGGGAACCTGTGGACAACGGGGAAGCCGTGGGCTACGACGCCCGTGAGACCGGCGGTGCCGTGACCCGTGCGGCGAAGTCCTCCCGCCGGCGCGCGGCACCGGCGTCGTCATGGACGACGACCCAGACGGTGACCTCGCCGTGCACCCCGTCCCGTACGCCCCAGTCCTGCGCGAGCGCCGTGATGATGTTCAGACCGCGGCCGCCACGCGCGGTGACCGACGGCGTGGCGGGAACCGGACGGGTCGGACCGCCGCCGTCCGTCACCTCGACCGTGAGCCGTCCCGAGGGCTCGACGCGCCAGGCGGCCCGCACGTCACCGTCCCCGGCGAGGGCGTCGCCGAGGGGCCTGCCGTGCCGGCAGGCGTTGCTGAGAAGTTCGGAAAGGATCAGTACGGCATCGTCGATGACCGCTTCCGACACACCGCCGCCGCGCAGCTGCGCCCGCATCCGGTGCCTTGCCTGACCCACGCCCGCAGGGCCATGGGGTACGGCCATGCTCGACGACGCGGGCACCTCCTGTGCCACCACCAACGCCACCCCCGAGACCTCCTTCGCCCCACGCCACGGAGTGGATGCCCCACCGCAACCGGCCGGAAACCGACCGGCCGACGTGCGACGGGTCACTCTTCGTGGCCGCACACGGACCGAACGCGCCGGTGCACACCCCGTGAGAAACCGGGGCGCCCGCCGCCAAACGCGACAGAACACGACCAGGCGGGGCCACCGTCGAGCGGACCCGCTCGGTGATCGGTGCCTCAGCGCCCCAGCAGCTCCCGTACGGCCCGCGGACGATTGGTGATGATGGCGTCGACGCCCAGGTCGGCGCAGCGGCCGACGTCCTCCGGCGTGTTCACCGTCCACACGTGCACCCGGTGCCCGGCCGCCTTCAGGCGCTGGACGTACGCCGGCTGATTGCGCACGATCCGGATCGAGGGCCCCGCGATGTGGACCCCCTCGGGCAGCCGCCCGTCCCGCATCCGGGGGGTCACGAACTGCGTGAGGTACACCGTCGGGAGCGTCGGCGAGGCGGCCCGCACCCGGTGCAGGGACCGCGCCGAGAAGCTCATCACCCGCACCGCGGACTCCTCGGGCGACGCCGGCGCGTCCAGCCCGAACCGCTTCAGCAGGAGGAGCAGCCGCTCCTCGACCTGGCCGGCCCAGCGGGTCGGGTGCTTGGTCTCGACGGCGAGCTCCACGCGGCGCCCGGCGTCGGCGACCAGCTCAAGGAGCCGCTCCAGGGTGAGGACGGAGGTGTCCCCCCGGTCCTCGGGCCGGTGCTCCCAGTCGGGGGCCTCGTCGGGGGTCTCGTCCTGGTGGTGCCAGGAGCCGAAGTCCAGGGCGGCGAGTTCGGCGAGCTCCAGCGCGGAGACGGCACCGCGTCCGTTGGACGTACGGTTGACGCGGCGGTCGTGGACGCAGACGAGGTGACCGTCGGCGGTCAGCCGCACGTCGCACTCGAGGGCGTCGGCGCCGTCCTCGATCGCCTTGCGGTAGGCCGCGAGCGTGTGTTCGGGTGCCTCCTCGGAGGCTCCGCGGTGGGCGACGACCTGGATCGGCCGGGTCGGATGCTGTCGTGCGTGGGTCACCGCGTCATGGTGCCACCGGGAAGGGGTACGTGTCGGACCGTGCACCGTATAGGGACGGCGCGGATCGGGTACGGACGGCGCGGATCGGGCGTCCTTTTGGCCTTGTAAGTCCTACAAGCCGTATATGCATATATAAAGTTTGGTCGTGGGCAGGACCCACAGGGACCGCTTATGGTGCCCTGACGGTCCATGGGAAAAGCTGACGGCATACAAAAGCACATGCACAGCTGCATCGCGCCGGACCGTTCGGTGAGCGTGGGACGGAGTGGCCGCGTGCGAACGAGAACAACAGCCGTGGATCGAGGAGAGAAGCTGTGAGCACCGAGAACGAGGGCACGTCGGTACCCCCGGCCCCGTCTGCACCTCCCGTGCCGGTGGACGCTCCCGCTGCCTCCGCACCGGGCGCGCAGCCCGGCGGGACGCCTTCCGGCCACGGCTACGGGGAGCCGCCGCAGGCCCCCGGACAGCCGGCCCATGCCGGACCGGCCTACGGCGGCCACTCCCCCGCCGACCCCACCGTCTCCGCCCAGACCGCCACGACGTCCCCCGTGGACGCCGGCTGGCCGCCCCCGCCCCCCGGCACGCCGGGCTACGGCGGCGGTGACGGCTCGGGCGGCTGGGGCGCTCCCGGGCAGCAGCCGGCTCCGAAGCCGAAGTCCGGCCGCGGCGGTCTGGTCGCCGCGGTCCTGGTCGCCGCGCTGGTCGCGGGCGGCCTCGGCGGCGGGCTCGGCTACACGCTCGCCAAGGACAACGACTCCTCCGGCTCCACCACCGTCTCCGCCTCCCAGAGCGGCGGCGACGTCAAGCGTGCCGCCGGCTCGGTGGCCGGGGTGGCGTCCCGCGCGCTGCCCAGCACGGTCACCATCGAGGCCGAGGGCAGCAACGGCGAGGGCGGCACGGGCACGGGCTTCGTCTTCGACAAGGAAGGCCACATCGTCACCAACAACCACGTGGTGGCCGACGCGGTCGACGGCGGCAAGCTCTCGGCCACGTTCCCCGACGGCAAGAAGTACGAGGCCGAGGTGGTCGGCCACGCGCAGGGTTACGACGTCGCCGTCATCAAGCTCAAGAACGCCCCGTCGGACCTCAAGCCGCTCCCGCTCGGCGACTCCGACAAGGTGGCCGTCGGCGACTCGACAATCGCGATCGGCGCGCCCTTCGGCCTGTCGAACACGGTGACGACGGGCATCATCAGCGCCAAGAACCGCCCGGTGGCCTCGAGCGACGGCCAGTCGGGCAGCAGCACCTCGTACATGAGCGCGCTGCAGACGGACGCGTCGATCAACCCGGGCAACTCCGGCGGTCCGCTGCTGGACGCGCAGGGCTCGGTCATCGGCATCAACTCCGCGATCCAGTCGTCGAGCAGCGGCGGCCTGGGCGGCGGCTCGGGCCAGTCGGGCTCGATCGGCCTGGGCTTCGCCATCCCGATCAACCAGGCGAAGTACGTCGCCCAGCAGCTGATCAAGACCGGCAAGCCGGTGTACCCGGTGATCGGCGCGTCGGTCTCCCTGGAGGACGGCTCGGGCGGCGCGAAGATCACGGACCAGGGCGCCAACGGCTCGGACGCGGTCACGGCGGGCGGCCCCGCGGACAAGGCCGGCCTCAAGTCCGGCGACGTCATCACCAAGCTCGACGACGTGGTGATCGACAGCGGCCCGACCCTGATCGGCGCCATCTGGACCCACCGCCCCGGCGACAAGGTCGACCTGACCTACAAGCGCGACGGCAAGACCCACACGGTCGAACTCACCCTGGGCAAGCGCGTCGGCGACAGCTGACCACCCCGACGCACCCCGCGGCGGGCCGGTAACCTGTACCCGCGCTGTCGCCCCGGCGACAACGCGGAGGAGGCGTGCCCGAGCGGCCGAAGGGAACGGTCTTGAAAACCGTCGTCGTGGCAACACGACCGTGGGTTCAAATCCCACCGCCTCCGCGTGCTGAGCAGTGAGAAGGGCCCCCGAACCGGTGTTCCGGTCGGGGGCCCTTCTTGTGGCTGCCTCTCGGGGCGGTCGTCGTCAGATCGGCCGGCGTGGGGTCATGCGGGCTGCTGAGGCGACGGTGGAGCGGGCTTCGGGGAGGGGCAGACCGGTGTGGACGGCGGCGTCGATGAGGGCGCGGGTCAGGGTGGGGCCCAGGCCGTTCTCGTAGGCACGGCAGGCGGCCCAGAACAGGCGGGTGTTGCGCTGGCCGGTGTGGGCGGCCAGGACGAACTGGATGAGACCGTCGCCCTGGTGGGCGCGGGCCTGCGCGTCGTCCGGCCAAAGGCCGGAGCCGTGGCCGGAGCGGGTCGTGCGGTCGGGGCGCGGTGGTGGCAGCAGCAGGCGCAGCAGGGGGGCCGGGCAGGGGGCGGGCGACAGGTGGGCCGCGCCCGGTGCCGTCTCGTAGACGCCGTGGTCGGTGCGGGAGCCGGGGCCGACGAGGTAGCCGCCGGCGCCCCGGATGTCGATGCCGGGGGCCAGCCGGCTCGCGGAGTTGGGGACCACCACGTCCGGCGGTCCGGTCAGCCACAGGTGGCGGCCCCCGCTCGGGGTGACGACCACCACCGTCGGCGGGATCGTGAACAGATGACGCAGCGCCAGCTCGCGCAGCGCGGTGGAGGAGTCGGTGCCGGACTTCGTGTCCAGGTCGACACCGATCAGATGGTGCGGGGGCAGTCCGCAGGCGATGCCGTAGCCGGTGGCCCAGGGGGCGGCGGCGAACAGCGCCCGGATGCGCCGCGGGTCGGTCGAGGCGTCGTAGACCCCGTGGCCGAAGCGGCCGCACTCGCCGTGGCAGGGCGGGCCGGTGGGAGCCGTGGGGGCAGAGGGAGCGGTGGGGTCGCGGTGCGGGGAGCGCAGCGCCGGCAGCTTCGTGCGCGACAGCGGGATCACCGCCAGGCCGCGCTCGGCGGCGGACAGTGCGTGGGCCAGGGCCATGACGGTGGCCTGCCGGTCGATGGTGGCCATGGATCGATTTTCGTACACGCGTTCGAGAAAGGGAAGGGGATTTCCGGGTGACGCGCGGCTCGTGTGCGGCCGTTCGGGGGATGCCGGTCCTGTGCGGGGGGCCGCCGTGAGCCTGGTGGCGGAACCTTTCGGCTCTTGGGGGGCTTGGCGGCGGGGGCTGTGCCGCCCCCCTCCCGTCCGGCGTTCGTCGTACGGCGGGAGTCCTGAAAGGGGTTTATCGACTTGTCCTCACGCTTCAGGGGGAATAGCGGCCTACGGGGTGGTTCGGCGGGGTCCGGTCGGGCAGCTTGGAGGCGCGACGTCGTGCAGAGCTCCGAGGCGGTCGGCCAACTGCCCGGAAACAAGCCGTACTTCATGTGCGTCCGGCCCCGCGCCGGTGCGTACTCCCGCTTCTGGAGGAAGAACATGGCAAGCATCCGTACCGCCCGCGTCCTCGCCGCCGTCGCGGCCCTGCCGCTGGCCGCCGCCCTCTTCACGGGCGTCGCCACCGCGGACAACGGCGCCGCCGCGGACGACGGATCGAACGCGGCCGTGGCGACCGTCAGCGGCAGCGGGACCGGCCTCGACAACGACGGCAACTCGGCGACCACACAGCAGCAGGCACTCGGCTCCGGCGCCAGCAACCAGAGCAACACCGCCCAGGTGAACGGCTCCGCGTTCACCACCATCAACCAGGGCAACGAGAACGTGGCCGTCCACTTCACCCGTCTGTGGTGAGCGGTTCGGGGCCGACGGTCGCCGGCCGGCCCCGGACGTCTGTGGGGGACGCGCTTCATGGGTTGTGACACGTCTGCGCGGCGGTGCCATCCGGTGCCGCCGCGCAGGCGTCTTCCCGTGCCCGTGCACGTCTCCGCCCGCGGCCTGCCTCCCGCTGTCCGCTGCCCACCGTCCACCCGCGTCGGCGCGCGGGCGGGTCCCCACATCGGGGCCGATTGTGACGGCGGACGGCTGAACGCCGGGTGTGGCGGGCCGCCGGGAGCCGGGCGGAAACGTTCACTCGGGCCATGCGTGCACGTGGGTGTGGTGGTCGGGGACGGGAACGGGGCCGGAGTCGGGTCCCGGTGGGGTTTCGCAGGCGTTGGCGCAAGGGGTGGACCGGGGTCGTCGGGATCTGCGTCGTGTGGGCACTGGTGTGCGGGGCCGGGGTGCCGGGAGCGGGCGCGGAAGGGGGTACGGGCACCGCGGTGGGCTCGGTGGTCCGCCGGCCCACCGTCCCGCCAGGGCCCCCTTCCGCCCCCACCGCTCCGCCAGGGCCCCCTTCCGCCCCCACCGTCCCCTTCCGCGGCTGGGGCATGGACACCTGCCGCGCCCCCTCCACCGGCACCCTGAAGCGCTGGCGCACCTCCCGCTACCGCGCCCTCGGCCTCTACTTCGGCGGCCGGGGCCGCGCCTGCGCCCAGCCCCGGCTCACTCCCGGCTGGGTGCGCGCGGTGGACCGCACGGGCTGGCGCCTGCTGCCCGTGTACGCCGGCTCGCAGGCGCCCTGCGCGACCAGCGGCGTCAAACGGCACGTGGCGATCGGACGGCACCCGAAGCGGCAGGGCACACGCGAGGGCCGCGACGCCGTGCGCCGGGCGCACGCCCTCGGCCTGCTCGCCGGCAGCGCGCTCTACCTGGACATGGAGTCGTACGACTACCGCAGGACGTCCTGCGCCCGACGCGTGCTCTCCTTCGTCCGCGCCTGGGACCGGGAAGTGGGCCGCAGCGGTTACCTGCCGGGCTTCTACAGCAGCGCCGACACGGGCGTACGGCACCTCGAGGACGCCCGCCGGGCCGGGGTGAGCGACCTGCCCGCCGTGATGTGGTTCGCCCGCTGGCGCGGCACGCCCCGGCTGTACGGGGAACCGGCGCTGCGCCGGAGCGCGTGGCCCGGGCGGCGGATCCACCAGTACGCGGGCAACGTACGGGAGCGGCACGGCGGCCGCACCCTGCTCATCGACCGCGACCTGATCGACGCCCCGGTGGCCCGCGTCGGCTGACGCGGAACCGATGCCCCGGCCCCCGTGTCGGCCGACGCGGGACCGACGTTCCGATGGCCGGCGTCGAACCGACGCGGGACGAGAACCCCCGCCCCGGCCAGGGGCCGTTTCTCAGGGTCGACCCCCGATACCGCAGTACCCCTCCTCCACCTACAGGAGGTGGGGCCCTCCCCCCTCCTACAACCTGAGGGGGACACCGCTTCGGGACCTGCGGCCGATCCGCCGGGGTGCGCCCCGCTTCTAGCGTGGAGCCATGACCACACCCGTCTGCACCAGCGCTTCGACCGCCGCGACGCCGGCCCGGCAGACCCTGCCGCAACCGTCGTACCCGTCGTTCTCGGCGTACGTGGCGGCCCGCCAGCCGCTGCTGCTGCGCACCGCCCGGTCGCTGACCGCGAACCCGAGCGACGCGGAGGACCTGCTGCAGACGGCGCTGGCCAAGACGTACGTCGCGTGGGAGCGCATCGAGGACCACCGCGCGCTGGACGGGTACGTCCGCCGGGCGCTGGTCAACACCCGCACCTCCCAGTGGCGCAAGCGCAAGGTCGACGAGTTCGCCTGCGAGGAGCTGCCCGAGCCGGAGACGCCGCCGGCCGCGGACCCGGCCGAGCAGCAGGCGCTGCACGACGCGATGTGGCGGGCGATCCTGAAGCTGCCGGCGCGGCAGCGGGCGATGGTGGTCCTCAGGTACTACGAGGACCTGAGCGAGGCCCAGACGGCGGAGGTGCTCGGCGTCTCCATCGGCACGGTGAAGTCGGCGGTCTCGCGCGCGCTCGGCAAGCTCCGCGAGGACCCGGAGCTGGCACCGGTCCGCTGACGGCCGCCGCCGGAACACCCCCGCGCCCGGCCACGGAACCGGCTCCCGTCGCTCAGAAGTCGCATGGAAGCCGTGCAGAAGTAGCACAGAACAGGCCCCCGCCACCTCGTCATCCGCCCTCCCCGCACCCCCGGCGCAGCTGATCGATCATTCCTGCTCCTAGTGACATACCGCGTGGTATGTGAGCAGAATCAGCCCAACCCCTACCGCCGCGCAGCACTGCGCGGTCATCCGCGTAGGCAATGTCGCCGCCCCGGGAGGACGCCGTGCTGAGCACGATGCAGGACGTACCGCTGCTGATCTCGAGGATCCTGACCCACGGGTCGACCATCCACGGCAGCTCCCAGGTGATCACCTGGACGGGCGAGGGCGAGCCGCACCGCCGTTCCTTCGCCGAGATCGGCACCCGCTCCGCCCAGCTCGCGCACGCACTCCGCGAGGACCTCGGCGTCCGCGACGACGACCGCGTGGCGACCCTCGCCTGGAACAACGCCGAGCACGTCGAGGCCTACTTCGCGATCCCCTCCATGGGCGCGGTGCTGCACACGCTCAACCTGCGGCTGCCCGCAGAGCAGCTCGCCTGGATCGTCAACCACGCCGCCGACCGCGTCGTCATCGCCAACGGCTCCCTGCTCCCGCTGCTCGCCCCGCTCCTGCCGCACCTCCCGACCGTCGAGCACATCGTCGTCACCGGCCCCGGCGACCGGACGCTCCTGGACGGCGTACGGCCCCGCGTGCACGAGTACGAGGAGCTGATCGCCGGGAAGCCGGCCGGCTACGACTGGCCCGAGCTGGACGAACGCCGAGCGGCCGCCATGTGCTACACCTCCGGCACCACCGGCGATCCCAAAGGCGTCGTCTACTCCCACCGCTCGGTCTATCTGCACTCCATGCAGGTGAACATGACGGAGTCGATGGGCCTCACCGACCAGGACACCTCCCTCGTCGTCGTCCCCCAGTTCCACGTGAACGCCTGGGGGCTGCCGCACGCCACCTTCATGACCGGCGTCAACATGCTGATGCCGGACCGCTTCCTGCAGCCCGCGCCCCTCGCCGAGATGATCGAGCGCGAGCGGCCCACGCACGCCGCCGCCGTCCCCACCATCTGGCAGGGCCTGCTCGCCGAGCTGACCGCGCGCCCCCGGGACGTCTCCTCGCTCCACCAGGTGACCATCGGCGGCTCCGCATGTCCGCCCTCGCTGATGGAGGCGTTCGACGCGCTCGGGATGCGGGTCTGCCACGCCTGGGGCATGACCGAGACCTCCCCGCTGGGCACGGTCGCCCGGCCGCCGGCCCACGCCGTCGGCACCGACGAGGAGTTCGGCTACCGGCTCACCCAGGGCCGTTTCCCGGCCGGTGTCGAGGCCCGGCTGACCGGTCCCGGCGGCGAGCGGCTGCCCTGGGACGGCGAGTCCGCGGGCGAGCTGGAGGTGCGCGGCACCTGGATCGCGGGCGCGTACTACAACGGCCCGGGCGCCGAGCCGCTGCGCCCCGCCGACAAGTTCAGCGAGGACGGCTGGCTGAAGACCGGTGACGTCGGCACCATCAGCCCCGACGGCTTCCTCACCCTCACCGACCGCGCCAAGGACGTCATCAAGTCCGGCGGCGAGTGGATCTCCTCCGTCGACCTGGAGAACGCGCTGATGTCCCACCCGGACGTCGCCGAGGCCGCCGTGGTCGCCGTCCCGGACGACAAGTGGGGCGAGCGCCCGCTCGCCACGGTCGTCCTCAAGGAGGGCGCCACCGCCGACTTCGCCTCCCTGCGCTCCTTCCTCGCGAAAGAGGGGAAGATCGCCAAGTGGCAGCTCCCGGAGCGCTGGACGATCATCGAGTCGGTCCCGAAGACCAGCGTCGGCAAGTTCGACAAGAAGGTGCTGCGCAGGCAGTACGCGGAGGGGAAGCTGGACATCCAGCAACTCTGAGAGCCGACGGACCGGTCGGGCCGGACCGGCCGGTCCGTGCGCGCGAGGGCGTTGTTTCACGTGAAACGTGGCGTTTGGTGCCTACGTGGTGTTTCACGTGAAACAACGCCCTCGGTGTCTGTGAAGGCCCCGGGGCTCGGCCTCAGTTCGTCCCGATCCGCGCCAGCAGATCCACGATCCGGTCCTGCACCTCCGGGCTGGTCGACCGCTCCGCGAGGAACAGCACCGTCTCCCCGGAGACGAGCCGCGGCAGTTCGGCCTGGTCGACGGCGGCGGTGTAGATGACCAGCGGCGTGCGGTTGAGCAGGTTGTTGGCGCGCAGCCAGTCGACGACACCGGCCTGGCGGCGGTGCACCTGCATCAGGTCCATCACCACCAGGTTCGGCCGCATCTGCGACGCCAGCGCCACGGCGTCCGCGTCGGAGGCGGCCCGGGCGACCTGCATCCCGCGCCGCTCCAGCGTCGCCGTCAGCGCGAGCGCGATCTCCGCATGCTCCTCGACGAGCAGGACGCGCGGCGGATGCTGCTCGGAGTCCCGGGGCGCCAGCGCCTTCAGCAGTACGGCCGGATCGGCGCCGTACGCCGCCTCGCGCGAGGCCTGTCCGAGCCCCGCCGTCACCATCACCGGCACCTCGGCGGCGACGGCGGCCTGGCGCAGCGCCTGTAGCGCCGTCCGCGTGATCGGACCGGTGAGCGGGTCGACGAAGAGGGCCGCGGGGAAGGCGGCGATCTGCGCGTCGACCTCCTCACGGGAGTTGACGATGACGGGCCGGTAGCCGCGGTCGCTGAGCGCCTGCTGGGTGAGAACGTCGGGCGCGGGCCAGACGAGCAGCCGACGCGGGTTGTCCAGCGGCTCGGGGGGCAGTTCGTCGTCGAGCGGCTGCGGATGCGGCTGGTCGGCGACCTCGACGGCGCCGCCGGGACCGTCGAGCGGCTCGGGGCCCTCGTCGGCGTTCTCGTCCGGGGCTCCTATGGCGTACGACCGTCCGGCGCCCTCGGTGGCCCCGGCCGGGCGGGCCTGCGGTGCCGGACCCGTGGACGGGTGCGGCCGGCCGCCGGTCTCCGGACGCTCGGCGGCGGGCTCGGGCGGCGTACCGAGCTTGCGACGGCGGCCCGCACCGCCGGGGTGGTGCGGCGGAGGCGTCTGCGTCTGCGGCCGGGGCCCCGCCTGCGGGGCACCGGGTACGGGGGGTACGGCGCCGGTGGCCTGGCCCTGGCGCGCGAACGGCACGCCCTGGCCCAGCGTCCGGACGCTGATCGCCCGGCCCTGCGTCGAGTTCGGGTCGACGGGCGCGGCGGCCTCGGCGGGCAACGGCTGCGCGGCCCTCGGCGTGACGGGACGCTCGGGGGGCAGCGGGGTGCCGGGCGGGGTGGGCGTGGCGGTGGGTGGCGTGGCGGTGCCGTCGCCGGTGGGCCAGGGGCCCGGTGGCTGAGGGGTTGCCGGGGTCTGCGCGGTGACGGGCTGCGCGGGGCCTGCCTGCGGGGGCACCGGGATGCCGGGGCCGGCGGCTCCGGGGAGCGCCTGCCCGGGCTGCGCGGGCTGTCCGGGCGCCGGGACCGGTTGCTGTACGGCGGGACCCACCTGCGGCTGCGGCGGTACGGCACCGGTCTGCTCGGCACCGGCACCGTGGGCCGCCGGAACGGGCTCGGCACCGCCCGGCTGCACCGGCTGCCCGGGCGTACCGGATGCGGCCGTCCCCGGGTGGACGGCTCCCGGTGCGGCGGCGGGCGCCGCCTGACCGGGAAGGGGCGGTACGGGCGCGCCGGGCATCGGCCCGCCCTGCCCCATGACCGGGACGGGCGCGGGCTGGTACTGCCCCGGCAGCGGAACGGGTCCGCCCTGCGCGGGCACGGCGACGGGAGCGCCGGGGGTGCCGGGCGCACCGGGGATACCGGGCACGCCGGGGGCGCCAGTGGTACCGGGCGCACTCGTCGCGCCGGGAACGGCCGGCTGCCCGGGAAGCGCCTGCCCGCCGGGAGCCACCTGCCCGGGAACGTGCTGCCCCGGCGCGGCTTGCCCTGAGACGGCCTGTCCCGGCAAGGCCTGCCCCGGAACGGCCTGGCCCGGTGCCGCCTGCCCCGGAACGGCCTGGCCGGGGACGGGCTGACCCGGCACGGCCTGCGCACCGGAGGCGACGCCCGGAACCGGCGTGGCACCGGGCGCTCCGGGCGCACCCGGCACCTGGGCGCCCTGCGCCGGACCGCCCAGGGCCACAAGCCCCTGCCGCGGCACGCCTTGCCCCGCACCGGCCTGCCCCTGAAGATCCTGCTCCGAACCGACCTGCCCCGGTGCGGCCGCTTGCCCTGGTACGGCCGTCTGCCCCGGTACGGCCTGCACCCCGGCGGTCGGAACGGGCGCGGCACCAGCCGCTCCCGCCGCCGGCACCGCCACGGCCTGCCCCGGAGCACCCGGCACCGCGAGCCCCTGCCCCTGCCCCTGTGCCGGACCGCCCTGCCCCGGCACTCCGGACGTCTGCTGCCGGCCGGTGGGACCGCCCGGCGCGGCCGCCGCCCGGCGACGCCCCGTGGGCGCCTGCACCGGATGCGGCTGCGGCGGGGTGTGGTCCCCGTCCGGCTCGTGCGCGGCGGCGTCATGGCGGCCGTCGTCCACGCCTGCGGCTGCGGCCGCGGCTGCCGCCGCGTACTCCGGCCCGCGGTCGGCCTCGGCCGGCGGCAGTGCGAAGACGGGCCGCGGCCCCTGCTCGGCGGGGGCGGCGCCGGCCCGGTCGCCCGCGAGGGCACGCCGGCGACGACCCGTCGGCCGTACGGCGGCACCGGCGCCCTCCGCGGACTCCGTGGCGCCCGACGGCGTCGCGGGCCCCGCGGGGAGCGCCGGCGGAAGCGCCTGCTGCTCACCGTCCCGCCGGGCACGCCGGCCCGTGGGCGCGGGCACACCCTGCGGCGGCACGGTCGCGCCCAGCCCGGTGGCCGCCGCACCCGCCGCGTGCTCGGCGGCGGTGACGACGGCGCCCTCGGAGACGTCGGCCCCCTCGGCGGCCGGGCCGTGCCGCCCGTGCCTGTGCCCGGAACCGGCCCCCTCCTCGCCGGAAGCGCCCGCCACACTCGCCGTACCCGCCGCGTCCGGCGCGGCGGCTCCGCCCTGCGCGGGCACCGACGCACCCTCGGCCGCCTCCGCGGCCCGGCGCCGACGCCGCCCGGTGGGCGCGGGGACCTCCCCCTCCGGAGCCCGGGCCGGGTCCGCGGTCCCGGCGTCCAGGAAGGCGTCGGTGGAGGCCCGCCGGGCCCGCCGCCGTCCGCCACCCTGCTGCGGACGCGCACCCTCGGCACCGGCCGCGCCCGCGGCCGTACCGTCTGCGCCCTCGGCGTCGTCACGCGCCGCACCCGCGTCGCCCACGAGCGCCACCTCGGCACCCACCGGAGGCCCACCCACCGGGGGCCCACCGGCCGGGGACCCTCCGACTGCGGCCCCTCCGGCTGAGGCTTCTCCGGTGCCACTGGCCGCACCGCTCGCGGCCGTCGCGGGCACGACGCCCGCACCCGCGCCGATCGGCACCTCGAGGACGTACGCGCTGCCGCTCATCCCCGGCACCTCGTGCGTCTGCAGCACCCCGCCGTGCGCGCGGACGATGCCGCGCACGATCGGCTGGTGCACCGGGTCGCCGCCGGGGTACGGGCCGCGCACCTCGATGCGGACCACCTCGCCGCGCTGGGCGGCGGCCACGACGACCGTGTTGTCCATGTAGCCGCCCGCCGAGACGGGCGAGTTGCCGGTGGCGTCGACCCCGGCCACGTCCGCGACGAGGTGCGCGAGCGCCTGGGCGAGCCGGTGCGCGTCGACCTCGGCCTCGATCGGCGGGGCGTGCACCGCGAACTGCACGCGCCCGGGGCCGATCAGCTCGACGGCACCGTCGACACCGGCGGCGACGACCGCGTCGAGCATGGCGGCCGTCCGGGCGAGCCCGTCCTCCCCGGCGTCCAGGCGCTGGAAGCCGAGGACGTTGTCCAGCAGCGTGGTGATGCGGGAGTACCCGGCGGCGAGGTAGTGCAGGACCTGGTTGGCCTCGGGCCACAGCTGGCCGGCGTCGTCCGCGGCGAGCGCGGACAGCTCGGCGCGCAACTGGTCCAGCGGGCCGCGCAGGGACTGCCCGAGCACGGCGAAGAGCTGGTCGTAGCGGGCGGACAGGGCCTCGTAGCGGTCCTTCTCGCGCTCGCCCAGCGCGGCGTAGCGCTCGTCGCCCGCCGCGAGCTCCTCCGCGTGCCGCTCCCGCAGCGCGTCCAGCTCGGCGGCGTGCTCCTCGCGCACCCGCTCCAGCGCGGCCGCGTGCTCCTCGGCGAGCCGGCCCAGCTCCTGCTGGTGCTGCTCCTCCGACTGGTCCTTCTCGGCGCTGAGCGTGTCGAACGGGCGCCGGTCGGTGAAGGTCATGACCGCGCCGACGAGCTGATCGCCGTCGCGCACCGGGGCGGTGGTCAGGTCGACGGGCACCTTGTCCCCGGCCTTGGACCACAGCACCTGGCCGCGCACCCGGTGCTTGCGCCCGGAGCGCAGGGTGTCGGCCAGTGGGGACTCCGCGTACGGGAACGGCGACTCGTCCTCGCGGGAGTGGAGCACCAGGGTGTGGAGCTCCTTGCCGCCCAGTTCGTTGGCCCGGTAGCCCAGGATCTGTGCGGCGGCCGGGTTGACGAGGACGATCCGGCCGTCGGTGTCCGTGCCGACGACGCCTTCGGAGGCGGCCCGCAGGATCATCTCCGTCTGCCGTTGCGACCGGGCGAGTTCGGCCTCGGTGTCTACGGTGCCGGACAGATCGCGTACGACGAGCATCAGCAGTTCGTCGCCGGTGTAGCCGTATCCGTCGTAGGCCTGGCGGGCGTCCTCGAGGTTGGCGCTGGTGACCTCGACGGGGAACTCGGAACCGTCGGTGCGGCGGGCCGTCATCCGGGTCGGCTTGGTCCGGGCGCGCGGGTCGATGTGGTCGGGGCGGCGCATGGAGCCCGGGATGAGCCGGGAGTCGAACTCCGGCAGCAGGTCGAGCAGCCCCCGGCCGACCAGGGCGGTGCCCGGCGTCTCGAAGGCCTCCAGGGCGATGGTGTTCGCGTTGACGACCGTCCCGTTGGCGTTGACCAGCACCAACGCGTCGGGAAGTGCGTCCAGTATGGCTGCGAGGCGAGCAGCGCCTCGGGATGGCCTGCTGCTCACGAGTCGCGTCCTCCCTGTCACCGCACCTTGCCGACCGCGGGGGCCATCTTGCCAATCGCCCCGCAACGTGTCACCCGAGGGAGTCTAAGGGCAGAGGCTGTCCCGACGGCGCGGGATGAGGCGGAGGTCGCACGTGGGCGGGGCGGGGTGCGGTCGGGCGCACGGGGCGGTCCCGCGCGCCGGGCGCAGGACCCTCACGACTCCTCCGCACGTCCTGCGGCCACGCGCTCGCTCCTCACCGGGGCAGGGGCTTGCCGCCCTGGGCGGGCAGCAGGGGCACCAGCGCGTCCCAACGGGCGATCTCGCACCCGTCGCGGCGGTCGTACGACGCGTCGACGGGCCGCCCGGCCCAGGTCCCGGTGACGCGGGCGGTGGCGGGACCGCCGTACCGCATGGTGCACAGGGCGTCGGGCGGCACCGGCGCGAACGGGTCCCGCCCCCAGGTGGTCCGGCGCTCCAGCACCGCGCAGGCCTCGCCGGGGTCGGGGTGCGTGCCGCCGCCGGGGTGGCAGCGCAGCAGATACGTCCCGTCGGCGCGCCCCGCGTGCCGGACGGTGACGACGAGCCGGTCCCCGCCCGCGCCGGCCGCCTCCCGGCCGGACGCGTCGGCGGGCAGGGCCCCGGCCGCGACACCGAGCAGCCCGACGGCGGCGCCGGCGAGCAGGGAACGACCGCGAGAGACACGAGAGAAGGGGGCGACGTGAACCATGCCGTGCTCAACGCGGCGGAGCACGGAGGGTTGCGCGGACGCCCTGACGGGCGGGTACGGGGAGGAGCGGAGGTACGAGACCCGCAGCCCACGGCCCCGTGGAGGGCAGGACAAAGGACTTTGCCCTGCGCCCCGCCTGCCTAGTACCGTGGGTGCCGATTGGTGACACCCCGCTCGTCTGTGTCATCATCTGCACGCACCACTCGCGCTCGCGCGAGCGGCTGTGCGGGAGGCGTCGCCTAGTCCGGTCTATGGCGCCGCACTGCTAATGCGGTTTGGGTCTTAAAGCCCATCGAGGGTTCAAATCCCTCCGCCTCCGCTCCCACCACATCGAAGCCCCGGTCCTCAGGACCGGGGCTTCGATCGTAGGGGGCCCTGCGGGACCGCCCTCGAACGACGTTTCCCCAGCTCAGCCCGGGTGCGGCAAACGGATTTCGCGTCCTGCCGCCTGTCATGTAATGTTGTTCCCGCAACGCCGACCAGGCCAAAAAGCCCGGAAGGAAGAGCACCACAACAGAACACACAAGCACTCGTAGCTTAACGGATAGAGCATCTGACTACGGATCAGAAGGTTGCAGGTTCGAATCCTGCCGAGTGCACACAGACGAGAGGCCCCGGAGCGATCCGGGGCCTCTCGCGTTGTCTGCGGATCGTGCTCATTCCCAGGGCTCGACGGCCACCACCGCCTCGACCGGGATCGGCCCGTACACGTGCGGGAACTCCTCGCCATGCGGTGGCATGGCCTCGTACTTCAGTGGGACGTCGAGCCGGGCCGGGTCCACGACCAGGACCACCAGTTCGTCGGGGCCCTCGTAGTCGGCGTAGAGGAAGGCCGCGATGCGGGGGAGTTGGGGGCGGGTGGAGAAGTGGATGAAGCCCTCCTGTTGGAGGGTGCGGCCCCGGGTGGATGTCTCGTAGGTGCCTGACTTGAGGGCCGCCTCCCACAGTGAGCGCTCGGTGATGTGGACGATGTGCTGAGGGTTCGGCATGCCCCCACGTTATGGGGGTCCCGGGGTTGCGTGACGTCGCAGGTCAGCGGGGTTGGCTCGGGGATGGTTCGGGTGCGTGTTCGTGACTACGTCACTGGTCTGTGACGGCGTTGTCCTGGAACGGCTCAGCGGCAACGATGCGGTTCATGGGCCCCTCATAGTTGTCGAGTGACCACCGGGGGCCGGAACGGATTCGGCCCCGACCACCTGCTTTCAACAAAGGGGAACCCCATGTCCGGCAACCGTCGCAAGGCCCTGCTCGTCTCCGTGGCCATCGTGGGTGGCGCCATGCTGATGACCGCGTGCCAGGACGGGGACGCCACCTCGGACACGGGCGCCGCCGCGCAGACCTCTTCGTCCACCGGGACGTCCGGCAAGACCGCCGGCAAGACCTCCGGTTCCGGTGAGGCGGCCACCGGCAGCGGTCAGAGCGCCGGCAAGAGCGACCAGAGCGCGGACGGTTCCGGTGTCGACACCGGGAACGGCAAGCGGTCGAAGGTCGAGCAGACCTGTGGCGCCAACGACATCTCCTGGAGCACCAAGGCCGAGACCCAGGCCGGTGGCTACATCCTCATCACCGCCAAGGCCAAGTCCGGCATCACCTGCTGGCTGCCCGCCGCCCTCCCGACCGTCGCGTTCGGCTCCGACGGCACCCAGGCCGGTCCCGCGGAGCAGTCCGTAGGCGACCAGATCAAGCTGAGCGGCAGCACCGCCGCCTACGCCGGTGTGCAGACGAAGACCACCAACGGCAACGGCGGGGTGCAGTTCGACAACATCATCGTCGCCGTCGGCGACAGCGACCCCAACCCCGTCTCCCTCCCGGTCGACACCATCACCGTCGACAAGCCGATCGTCACCAACTGGCACACCGCCCCGACCGACGCGGTTCCCTTCAGCTGAACGGATCGACTGCGCCCGAGGCCCCCGGTCGTCGCCGGGGGCCTCTCGCGTGCGTTCGGCGCCGCCGTCAGTTCAGGCGGCTCAGGCGCCGGCCCCTGCTCTCCGCGATGCGGAGCGCGTCCCGCAGTGCCTCGGTCAGGCGTTCCGCCAGGTAGCGGAGTTCGCCGGGTGGGGCGTCCTGAAGCAAGTCCCCGGCGTGGGTCAGCAGCGCGTCGCCCATGCCGAGCTGGATCGACTCCGTCGCGTCCGCCAGCCGGGACACCGGTCCGCCGTTCTCATCCGTGATCAAGTAGCACGGTTTACCCTCGGCGCCGGACCAGGGGAGCAGTCGCGGTGACTGCGCGCTCCCGTCGCTTCCGTGGCCATGCTTCTGCCCCGCGCCGTCGTCAGTGTCGGTAGGGTCGGTCATGTCGTCAGTTCCTTCACTTTGCACTGATGGCCGCGCCCCGGGACGGCTCCATCCGTCGCCGGGGTTCCAACGGTGACGACCCTACTATGGTCTACTGCGGTATGAGCGGTCTACTGCGTATCGCGCTGGGTAGTGCGGGGTGCGCATGGTAGTGCGGTGATGGAATTCGCTCCCGACATCCCGCGCTGGCGCCAAGTGGCCGAGGTGATTCGACGCCGCATCCAGGACGGCACATACCCTCCGCGCACGCGCATCCCCTCCGTCGTCGAGATCACGGCGGAGTTCGGTATCGCCGCTGTGACGGCGCAGAAGGTGCACAAGGGGCTGAGGGAGGAGGGGCTCATCTACACGGAACCCGGCCTCGGCTCCTTCGTCGCCGAGCGGGGCGCGCAGGGGGCCTGAGCGTCAGACCCGGTCCAGCGCCCGGTGCGGGCCCGTCGGGAGAGTGATCCTGATGAGCGCCCCGGGGTGGACCGTGCCGCCCTGGCGGACGACGCTCATGATGCCTGCCTTGCGGATCAGCGCGCCGGACTCGTCGCGGCTCACCACTCGCTTGAGCAGGCCGTCCTGGAAGTTGTCGATCTGCACGCACGGGTTGCGCAGGCCCGTGACCTCGACGATCGCCTCGTCGCCCAGGTGCAGCAGTGTGCCGACCGGGAGGGCGAGGAGGTCGATGCCGCGGGTCGTGACGTTCTCGCCGAGGTCTCCCGGGGTCACCCGGAAGCCGTCCTCGGCGACCTCGTCGAAGAGCTCCTCGTGGATCAGGTGCACCTGGCGCAGGTTCGGCTGCGTCGGGTCCTGCGCCACCCGCGAGCGGTGCTTGACCGTGACGCCCGCGTGGACGTCCCCCTCCACCCCGAGCCCGGCGAGCAGCGTGATGCTCTCGCGGTTCGGCTTCGTGAACGAGTACACGCCGTTGCTGCTGACGGCCGTCACCGTACCGTTCACCGCGGTTGCGTCCATGCTTGCCGGCTCCCCCACTCGACAGTGTGATCGAGTGTGAGCCTAACCCCGCTTCCCTGCCGGGGCGGGCTTCCGTGACGGGGACGGCGACGGCGGCACCTGCGTCGTCGGGCGCGTGCCGTGGCGTGGGGCCGTCCGGCGCGGCGGGCGGGTCAGGGTGATCTGGCGGACCAACTGCTGGAAGCACGCCAGCGACGCGATCCCCGGCAGCGCCGCCGCCGACGTGTCGATCACCGTGCGCGGCGCCTGCACCACGCACATCAGCACCGCCACGCACGAGAACAGCAGCACCACCGACCAGGCGTGCACCGCCCGGCGCCGGTGCAGCGCGGCCCGCAGTACCGACAGCGAGGCCACCGTCCACGGGCCGTAGACCAACAGCGGCCACCAGGAGACGAAGCCGCTCTGCGTGTGGGTGAGGGCGACGAAGCGCAGCGGCTCGTAGGTGACCATGCCGCTGAAGACGCTCACCATCGACGCGACGACCGCCGCGAGCGCCGCGATCAGCCGGCCGATCCTGCCGATCGCGCTCAGCTGCTTGCGCTCCCGGATCTTCCGGTGCTTCCGGGGGACCTCCCGCAGCGGTGGGAGCTCCACCGTGATCTCCTGCAGCTTGCCCATCGGGGTGCCGGGGTGCGGGGTCTTGACCGACGCCTCGTCCCGAGGAGAGGGAACGGAAGGGGCAGCGGGGGCGGCGGGTTCCGGTGCGGCGTACGACGTGTACGACGACGGGTAGGCCGCCGGAGGAGACGGCGCCGTGTACGGGTTGTACGGACCGTATGGTTCGTAGGAGGGCGGTTGCTGCGCCGGCTGGGCCTGCTGCCCGTACTCCGGCTCGGCCGCGAATTCCTCCGCCCGCGCGTCGCGGAGCAGGTAGGCCAGTTCCTCGGCCGGGTCCCAGCTCGCGTCCGGCGGGACGAGGGGGGCGGAGAACGCGTCCGCCGGAGCCGTGTACACGTCCGCCGGGGCGCGGTGGCGGCCCGAGCCCGCCGGGGGGAAGGCGTTCGAATGGCCGGTGGTCCGCCGGGTGTAGTGGTCGGTGCGGCCGTCCGTCATGACAGGGCCCGGTGGGCCCGGGGAAAGGCGGAGCGGGTTCCCGCGCCGATCCAGCGCGGTTCGAGGTCCGCCTCCAGGCGGCCCATCGTGTCCAGGAAGCTCCGCAGCAACGGTTCGGTGACCCGCAGGGCGACGGGCAGCCCGCCTCTGGTGAGCGTGCCGTTGACGCTGGTCGGGGCGTGCGGCGGGGCGGGGGTGTAGGTGTACGGGCCCATGGCCACCGAGCGGGCGGGGGCCGTGCCCGCCCGGCCTTCGGAGGGCACGAACAGGCCGGCGGACCTTCCTTTGATTGCCCTATTCATGTCTCGGATAACGCCGCCTTTGTGCGGCGGATGCGCGGCGAATGGGTGAAGGATTTCCTCGATAAGTATTTTATCCCGAGGTAATTTTCGCGAATATCGGCACTATCGTCAATGTGTGAACAAGGCTTCAAGGAAAGGGAGTTGACAGGATGAAGCTCTCCGGTCCGCCGACCGGGCCCGTGTCCGTGCCCCCGTCGGTCGCCGCGTTCGCCCGCGGGCGGCGCCTGGAGCCCGTCTGGCGGAACGAACTCGGCGGCCTGACCTTCCGCATGGACGGGGACGAGACCGTCTTCATCGACGGGGACGAGACCGTCTCCATCGACGGGAACGCGACCGTCTACGTCAAGTGGGCCCCGCCCGGCAGCCCCCTCCCCCTCGCCGCCGAGGCCGAACGGCTGCGCTGGGCCGCGCGTTTCACCCCCGTCCCCGAGGTGGTGGAGTACGGCTCCGGTGACGACGGCGCCTGGCTGGCCACCCGTGCGCTGCCCGGCGAGAGCGCCGTCGCCCCCCGCTGGAAGGCGGAGCCCGCGACCGCCGTACGCGCGCTCGGCGCCGGGCTCCGGGCGCTGCACGACCGGCTGCCCGTCGCCGACTGCCCGTTCTCCTGGTCCGTCGAGCGCCGCCTCGACGTCGCCCGGCGGGCGGGCATCGTGGTGCCCGCGGGCCTTCCGGCCCCGCCCCCGCCCGACCTCCTCGTCGTCTGCCACGGCGACCCCTGCGCGCCCAACACCCTCCTGCACGAGGACGGCTCCTGGGCCGCCCATGTCGACCTCGGCGCCCTCGGCGTCGCCGACCGCTGGGCCGACCTCGCGGTGGTGACGCGGAACATCGACTGGAACTACGGCCCCGGCTGGGCGGACACCCTCCTCGACGCGTACGGCATCGCCCCCGACCCCGTCCGGACGGACTTCTACCGGCGGCTGTGGGACGCGACCTGACCCCCGCCCGCGTGCTCAACCCGCCGCCGGCCGACCGCACTTGCAGCGGCCACCCAGGAGTTTCCTGAGAGGCGCCTGTGCGTTTCTCAGGGAAATCACAGGTTCCCGCAAGCGTGTTCTCAGAGGCGCCCGACATGGTGTGCACCATGACCACGACCTCGCCCCAGGGGCGCACCGAACTGCTGAGGCCGGACGGGAGCCCCGTCCGAGTGCTGGTGGTCGACGACGAACTGTCGATCACCGAACTGCTGTCCATGGCCCTCCGCTACGAAGGCTGGCAGATCCGCAGCGCGGGTGACGGACAGGGGGCGATACAGACCGCCCGCGAGTTCCGTCCCGACGCTGTCGTCCTGGACATGATGCTGCCGGACATGGACGGACTCACCGTGCTCGGGCGGCTCCGCCGGGAACTCCCGGACGTCCCCGTCCTCTTCCTCACCGCCAAGGACGCGGTCGAGGACCGTATCGCCGGGCTCACCGCCGGCGGGGACGACTACGTCACCAAGCCGTTCAGCCTCGAAGAGGTCGTGGCCCGGCTGCGCGGGCTGATCCGCCGCTCCGGTGCCGCCGACCGCCGTTCGGACTCCGTCCTGGTCGTCGGGGACCTCACCCTCGACGAGGACAGCCACGAGGTCGCCCGGGGCGGGGACAACATCCACCTCACCGCCACCGAGTTCGAACTGCTGCGGTTCCTGATGCGCAACCCCCGCCGGGTGCTCAGCAAGGCGCAGATCCTGGACCGGGTGTGGTCCTACGACTTCGGCGGGCAGGCCAACGTGGTCGAGCTGTACATCTCGTATCTGCGGCGCAAGATCGACGCCGGGCGCGAGCCGATGATCCACACCCGGCGCGGGGCCGGTTATCTGATCAAGCCCGCCGTGTCATGAGCCGGCGACGGCGGCCGCGTACGCAGAAACGACTGGCGGGTAAGCCGCGCACCCTGCGGACGCGGCTCGTCGTCGCCTCGCTCGCGCTGATCGCCGTGGTCTGCACGGTGATCGGGACCGTGACGACCGTGGCACTGCACTCGCATCTCTACGACCAGCTCGACGGCCAGCTCAAGGAGATCGCGGCACGGGCGTCCGGGGCGTTCATCCCGCCCGACGGCCTCAAGAACAACGGCACCGTGCCGGGCGGCGGCCAGGAAACCGGCGGTCAGGACACCGGCGTCCGCCAGAACGCCGACGGGAAGAACGCCGACGGCCAGAACGGCGACGGACGCCAGGACCGCGGCACCGACCTCACCGAGTTCGTCACCCGCGGCCCCCAGCCGCCCGGCACCATCGCCGCCTCGCTCACGGACGGCACCGTCACCGACGCCAAGGTCGGCTACAAGGCCAAGGACGACAACAACATCCCGCAGATGGAGGTCAAGTCGCTCAGCGCCGCCCAGCGCACCGCGCTCGCGACCGTCTCGCGGGACGGCGACGAACACTCCGTGGAGATCCCGGGCCTCGGCGACTACCGCGTCCGGTACGCCGGCGGCCCCAACGGCGACTACTACGTCGCCATCCCGACCGCGGACGCCGACAGCACGATCAGCACGCTGATCCTCGTCGAGGTGAGCATCACGGCCGCCGGTCTCGTCGCCGCGGGCATCGCCGGCTGGGTCCTCGTCAGCGTCGCCACCCGCCCGCTGCGCAAGGTCGCCGCGACCGCCACCCGCGTCTCCGAACTGCCGCTGCACAGCGGCGAGGTGAACCTGGAGGAGCGCGTTCCGGAGTCCGAGACCGACCCGCACACCGAGGTCGGCCGGGTCGGCGCCGCGCTCAACCGGATGCTCGACCACGTGCACGGCGCCCTGCACGCCCGCCAGCAGAGCGAGACGCGGGTACGGCAGTTCGTCGCCGACGCCAGCCACGAGCTGCGCACCCCGCTCGCCTCCATCCGCGGCTACGCCGAACTGACCCGGCGCGGCCGGGAGCAGGTCGGGCCCGACACCCGGCACGCGCTCGGCCGCATCGAGTCCGAGGCCGGGCGGATGACGCTGCTCGTGGAGGACCTGCTGCTGCTCGCCCGGCTGGACGCCGGCCGGCCGCTTCAGTTCGAACAGACCGACCTCGTCCCCCTGGTCGTCGACACCATCAGCGACGCCCGCGCCGCAGGCCGCGACCACGTCTGGCGCCTGGAGCTGCCCGACGAGCCCGCGCTGGTCTCCGCCGACGCCGCCCGCCTCCAACAGGTCCTGGTCAACCTGCTGGCCAACGCCCGCACCCACACCCCGCCCGGCACGACCGTCACCGCGCGCGTGCAGCACCGGGGGCCCTGGCTGTGCGTGGACGTCGAGGACAACGGGCAGGGCATCCCCGCCGAGCTGCTGCCGCACGTGTTCGAACGGTTCGCGCGCGGCGACTCCGCGCGCTCCCGCGCCACCGGCTCCACCGGGCTCGGCCTGGCCATCGTGCAGGCCGTGGCGAGCGCGCACGACGGCGCCGTGACCGTGGACAGCGTGCCCGGCCGTACGGTCTTCACGGTGCATCTCCCGGCGCTGTCGCACCCGTCCGCACCGGCTGTTCCCGCGGCCGAAACGAACCGGCAACCGCACTCACAGGCACAGCACAGTGCTGCCACATGGGTGCGACAGGGCGCGTGAGTTGAGTCGGTTCCATGCGAACCGACTCTTCTCCCGGCACCCTGCCGGCGCGGGAGCACCTCCCGGCCGCAGGAGCCGGTACGCCTGTCCTGGACGTAGTGATCCCCGTCTACAACGAGGAGAAGGACCTCCGGCCATGTGTGCTCAGACTGCACGAGCACCTCGCACGCACGTTCCCGTACGCGTTCCGCATCACGATCGCGGACAACGCGTCCACGGACACCACGCCCGAGGTGGCGACGCGGCTGGAGGCGGAACTCGCCGGGGTGCGCTCCTTCCGGCTGGAGCAGAAGGGCCGCGGCCGGGCGCTGCGGACCGTCTGGTCGGCCTCGGACGCCCCGGTCCTCGCCTACATGGACGTGGACCTGTCCACCGACCTCAACGCGCTGCTGCCGCTGGTGGCCCCGCTCATCTCCGGCCACTCCGACCTCGCCATCGGCTCCCGGCTCAGCCGCAGCTCGCGCGTCGTGCGCGGCGCGAAGCGGGAGCTCATCAGCCGGACGTACAACCTGATCCTGCGCGGCTCGCTCCAGGCCCGCTTCTCCGACGCGCAGTGCGGCTTCAAGGCGATCCGGCGTGACGTCGCCCAGGTGCTGCTGCCGCTGGTGGAGGACACCGGCTGGTTCTTCGACACCGAGATGCTGGTCCTCGCCGAGCGCGCCGGGCTGCGCATCCACGAGGTGCCGGTCGACTGGGTCGACGACCCGGACTCCACGGTGCACATCGTGAAGACGGCGACCGACGACCTCAAGGGCGTGTGGCGGATCGGCCGCGCGCTGGCCACCGGCTCGCTGCCGCTGGACCGGCTCGCCCGCCCCTTCGGCGACGATCCGCGCGACCGCGACATCGAGGACGTGCCGCGCGGACTGGCCCGGCAACTCGTCGGGTTCTGCGTGGTCGGCGCCCTGTCGACTCTCTTCTACCTGCTGCTCTACAGCCTGTTCCGGCAGTTCTCCGGCTCCCAGATCGCCAACGCGCTGGCCCTGCTGGTCTCGGCGGTCGCCAACACGGCCGCCAACCGCCGGCTCACCTTCGGGGTGCGGGGCCGGGGCGGGGCGGTCCGCCACCAGGCGCAGGGTCTGGTGGTGTTCGGCATCGGCCTCGCGCTGACCAGCGGCTCGCTGGCCGCGCTCAACGCGGCCACGGACGCGCCCGCGCACTCCACCGAGCTGGCGGTGCTCGTCGCCGCCAACCTCGCGGCGACCGTGCTGCGGTTCCTGCTCTTCCGCGCCTGGGTGTTCCCCGAGCGGCGGGAGGCGGGGCAGGCGGACGGGGCGGGGGCGTCCTTCCAGCCCTTCGCCGCCGGCCCGGTGGCCTCCTCGCCGACGTACTCGACGGCGCTCACGCCGACGTCGGTCACCCCGGGGGTGCCCCGGCAGCCGGGCGCGTACGCCCCGCTGCCGCAGCGGCCCACGGCCGGTTCCCGTGCGGGGTACGGCGAGACGCCGTACGGCGGGACGGCTGCTGAGGGCACGTACGACGGCACGAGCCACGGCGACACGTACGACAGCCCGTACGGCGACACGTACGACGACGGCACCGCGCGGCTGCGGCCGGTGCGCCCGCACGACACCGATCCGAGGAACTCACGATGACGACCGACTACGACCGGCCGAGCGGCGGGCCGAGCACGGCGGGCCCCTCCTCCTGGGGCCCGTCCACGCCCCCGAAGCCGGAGACGGCACCCGCCCCCGCCTCCGGCGAACCCCGGCCGCCGCTGCCGCACCGCCTGTGGCGCGGCCGCCCCGAGGACCCGCGCTGGGCCCGCCCGGCCCTCCTCGGCCTCCTCCTCGCCACCGCGCTGCTGTACCTCTACAACCTGAGCGCCTCCGGCTGGGCCAACTCCTTCTACTCGGCGGCCGTGCAGGCCGGCTCCAAGAGCTGGAAGGCGTTCTTCTTCGGCTCGCTGGACGCGGGCAACGCGATCACCGTGGACAAGCCCTCGGCCTTCCTGTGGCCGATGGAGCTGTCGGTGCGGATCTTCGGCCTGAACTCGTGGGCGATCCTCGTCCCCGAGGTGCTCATGGGCGTCGGCACGGTCGCCGTCGTGTACGCGGCCGTCCGCCGCCGGTTCGGCGCGGGCGCCGGGCTGATCTCGGGCGTCGTGCTGGCGCTCACGCCCGTCGCCGCGCTGATGTTCCGGTTCAACAACCCGGACGCGATGCTGGCGCTGCTGATGGCCCTGGCCGTCTACTTCGTCAGCCGGGCCCTGGAGGACGGCCGGACCAAGTGGCTGGTGTGGGCGGGCGTGGCGATCGGCTTCGCCTTCCTCGCCAAGACGCTCCAGGCCTTCCTGATCCTCCCCGCGCTCGCCCTCGTCTACGGCGTCTGCGCCCCGGTGCGGCTGCGCAGGCGGCTCGGCCAGCTGGCGCTCGCGACCGTGGCGATGGTGGTCGCGGGCGGCTGGTGGGTGGCGATCGTCGAGCTGTGGCCGGCGTCGTCCCGCCCGTACATCGGCGGCTCGCAGAACAACAGCTTCCTCGAGCTGACGTTCGGCTACAACGGACTCGGCCGGATCAGCGGCGACGAGACCGGCAGCGTCGGCGGCGGTGGCGGCCCGGGCGGTGGCAACAGCGGCGGGCAGTGGGGCGAGACCGGCTGGGACCGGATGTTCAACTCCGAGATCGGCGCGCAGATCTCCTGGCTGCTCCCCGCCGCGCTGATCCTGCTCGTCGCGGGGCTCGTGGCCACCCGGCGGGCCCGGCGCACGGACGCCGCGCGCGGGGCGCTGCTGGCGTGGGGCGGCTCACTGGTGATGACGCTGGTCGTCTTCAGCTACATGGCGGGCATCTTCCACCAGTACTACACGATCGCGCTGGCCCCCTACCTCGCCGCCGTCACCGGCATCGGGCTCGCCCTGCTGTGGGAGCGGCGCGAGCGGGTGTGGGCCGCGCTGTGCCTCGCGGCGGCGGTCACGGCGAGCGCGGTGTGGGGGTACGCGCTGCTCAACCGCACCCCGGATTACCTGCCCTGGCTGAAGTGGCTGGTGCTGATCGGCGGCCTCGCCGGTGCGCTCGGCCTGGTGTTCGTCTCCCGGCTGGGCCGGCGGATGGCGCTCGCGGCGGTCGCGGTGAGTTTCGCGGCGGCGCTGGCGGGGCCGACGGCGTACACGCTGAGCACGGTGAACTCCGCGCACACGGGGTCCATCCCGACGGCGGGGCCGGCCGGTGCGGGGATGGGCTTCGGCGGGGGTGGCGGCCCGGGCGGGGGCGGCGGTGGCCGGATGGGCGGCGGCGGCTTCCCGGGCGGCCAGGGCCAGAACCAGCAGGGCGGCACGGGCGGCACGGGCGGCATGGGTGGCATGCCCGGCGGCGGCACGGGCGGCACGGGCGGCTTCCCCGGCGGGAACGGCCAGGGGCAGGGGCAAGGGCAGGGGCAGAACCAGCAGGGCGGCATGCCCGGCGGGATGCCCGGCGGCACGACCGGCGAGGCCGGTGGCGCGGGCGGCGGCGGTGGCGGCGGCATGGGCGGACTGCTCAACGGCGCGAGCGTGACCGACGAGGCGAAGAAGCTGCTGGAGAAGAACGCGGACGACTACACGTGGGTCGCCGCGGCCATCGGCTCGCAGAACGCGGCGAGCTACCAGCTGGCCACCGAGGACCCCGTCATGGCGATCGGCGGCTTCAACGGCACGGATCCCTCCCCGACACTCGCCCAGTTCAAGAAGTACGTGGCGGACGGAAAGATCCACTACTTCATCGCCGGTGGCATGGGCGGCGGCATGGGCGGGAACTCCGGTACCTCGTCGAAGATCAGCTCGTGGGTGGAGAGCAACTTCACGAAGGTGACGGTGGGTTCGGCCACGTTCTACGACCTGACGCAGCCGACGAGCGGCAGCGACGCGGGCTGAGGAAGAAGGGACGTGGGCGGTGGCCCGGGGCGCGCGGTGCGCCCCGGGCCACCGTCCGTCCGCACCCGGGGCCGTTCGGCCGTGTTGCGGTGGCGGGCCGAGCGGGAAGAGTCGGAGACAGCGGTCGCCCCATAGCGCGGCCGGTCGCGGAGTGCGAGGAAGGTGCGCCATGGTGAGGGCAGCCGAGCGGGACGGGCATCCGCCGCGGACCAGCGTCTGGCTGGAGGGCGGAGCACCCCTGGCCGGCGGCGGACGCGGCGGCGGAAGCCGCCCCTCCGGCCTGGACCGCGCCCGGATCACCGCGGCGACGGTACGACTCCTCGACGCCGAGGGCCTCGCGAAGTTCTCCATGCGCCGCCTGGCGGCGGACCTCAACGTCACCGCGATGTCCGTCTACTGGTACGTCGACACCAAGGACGACCTCCTGGAACTGGCCCTGGACGCGGCCTTCGCCGAGATCAGCCCGGCGGATCCCGGACCGGCGTCCGCGTCCGCCACCCCCGCCGACTGGCGGGAGGAACTGCGGGCGCTGGCCGGTGCGTACCGGGCGCTGCTGGTGCGGCATCCCTGGTTGTCCTCGTTGGCCGGGACGTTTCTCAACATCGGGCCGCATGCCGTGGAGTTCCAGCTCGCCGTGCAGCGGCTGGTCCGGCGTACCGGGTTGTCGGCCGGTGGGCAGGCGGGGGCGCTGTCCGCGGTGTTCCAGTTCGTCTACGGCTTCGGCACCGTCGAGGGTCACTTCGTGCAGCGGTGCGCCTCCGCCGGGATGAGCCAGGACGACTACTACCGCCGGGCGATGCGCGCCGTCACGCGCGAGCCGGAGCTGCGCGAGGCCGTGGACGGCTCCGCGGACCTCCGCCGGGCCCGCGGTGACGGCACGGTGGAGGAGATCAGGGACCGCGACTTCGCCTTCGCCCTCGACCTCCTGATCGCCGGCATCGAGACGATGGTCCGACGCGGGGAGTGACGGCGCCGGACTCGGACGTACGGCGGCGTCAGCCCTGGTCGCCGCCCTCCACCAGCCGCGCCGGGAAGCCGCCGGTGGCGACCGGGCCCCAGCGCACCGGTGTCACCCGGATGAGGGACTTGCCCTGCTTGCGCATGGCCGCGCGGTACTCGTCCCAGTCGGGGTGCTCACCGGCGATGTTGCGGTAGTACTCCACGAGCGGCTCGACGGAGTCGGGGCTGTCGAGCACCTCGGCGGCGCCGTCGATCTGCACCCACGGCCCGTTCCACTCGTCGCTGAGCACGAGCAGGCTGACCCGCTCGTCCCGCCGGGCGTTCCGCGTCTTGGCGCGCTCGGGGTAGGTGGAGACGACGATCCGCCCGGAGTCGTCCACCCCGCAGGTCAGCGGGGAGCCCTGGGGGCCGCCGTCGGCCCGCCGGGTGAGCAGGATCGCCCGGTGCCGGGGGCGGACGAAGTCCAGCAACTCCTCGAGGGACACGGACGTGTTCGTCGCGATGTTGGGTGCCATGGGCGCAAGCCTAAGCGGCACGGGGCCGGGCGGCGCGGGGCCGCGTGGCGGGGCCTACGCGGCGCCCGGGCCCGGGTCCGGGTCCGCCGGGCGGTCCGGGCCCGGCGCGCGCTCGCCCAGCAGGGCGCACGTGCCGGTGACGGCCTCGGTGAGGTCGTCGTAGACGGGCACGTCCCGCCGCAGTCCGGTCAGGGTCAGCACCCGCAGCACCAGCCCGTCCGGGGCGGCGACCAGCCGCAGTTCCGTGCCGGGCGCGAGCAGGGCGCGTACGTCGTCGATGAGCCGGACGCCCCGGGAGTCCATGAAGGCGGTGCCCGTCAGGTCCAGTACGAGGGTGTGCAGCGAGCCGGCCCGGTCCGCGACGACCCGGGTCACCGCGCGCAGCAGATCGGCGCAGTTGCCCAGGTCGAGGTCGCGGGGAAGGGTGAGCAGGGTGCCGCCCGGAAGATCCTCGGGGCGCAACTCGTGGGGGGTGTCGGGAGCGGTCACGGTACTCACCTGCCAAACCGGTGTCAGGGTTCCGTTCCGAGCCGTTTCCTGACCCGCCCGGCCATTCCATCACGTGCCGCCGGATGGTGGAAGGTCTCTTCCGCGGCTGTGGCACCGTGCGTCCCGAACAGCGCATCGAAGCAGATAAAGTGCTGTCCGTCCTGTGCTCGCAGTCGGGAATGTGCTGCGGAGCTCTCCTGGGCACGGCCGTCCGGTCGTGTCATGCCGAGAGGTTCGTGGTGGTCGCGTCCGACTTTTCTGAATTGCCTGAATTTGCGCCTGGATCCGCCCCGGCCTTCGAGCTCGCCGAGGCCATGACGGTCGCCTCGCAGCAGCTGCACGAGACCTCCAGCCCGCACGGCACGCTGCACACGGCGGTACGGCTCGCGGTGCATCTGCTGCCCGGGGCCGAGTACGCCGGTGTCTCCGTCATCGACCGCAAGACGCGGGGGCGGACGGTGGCGTGGACCGACGAGGTCGTCCGCACGGCGGACGCGCTGAGCGCGGCGCACGAGGAGGGCGCGTACTGGCAGGGCCTGTGGAGCGAGCCGGTCGTCGTCATCCGCGACACCGAGACGTCCGGCGACGCGGACGTGCTGTCGGGGCTCGGACTGCGGTCGGTGCTGTCGCTGCGGCTGCGGACGGAGCGGCGGCGGATGACGGTGCTGACGGCGTACGCGCGCAAGCCGGGGGCGTTCGACGAGGCGGCGACGCGGGTGGCGCGGTTGTTCACCGCGCATGTGGGGATGGCGCTGGACGCGGTGACCGTGCGGGAGCAGTTGACCGAGGCGATGCGGACGCGGGACCTGATCGGGCAGGCCACGGGGATTCTGATGGAGCGGCTGGACATCGACGCGGCGGAGGCGTTCGACAGTCTGGTGCGGGCGTCGCAGCAGGAGAACGTGAAGCTGCGGGAGCTGGCGCAGCGGATCGTGGCGGCGCGCTCGCCGGAGTGAGGGCGGGGGGTTTCTTCGCCCCCGCCGCCCCTTCCCTTCCCGTCCCCGGGGGCTCCGCCCCCGGACCCCCAAAGGATGCGCAGTTCCCCGCGCCCCCTTATACCGCCGGCAGCGCCTCGCCCTGGACCACCTGAACGTCCAGTTCGACCCGCAGCGTCGTTCCGACCGCTGCGATACCCGCCTGGACGACCTGGTTGTAGTTCATCGCGAAGTCCTCCCGGCGCAGTTCCGTCGTCGCGCGGAACGCCGCCCGCGTGCCGCCCCACGGGTCCGCGCCGGTGCCGAGGTAGGCGAGGTCCAGGTCGACCGGGCGCAGAACGCCGTGCAGGGACAGCTCCCCGTGCACGGTCCACCGGTCGGGGCCCGCCGGTGTCAGGCCCGTCGAGGCGTAGGTGATCTCCGGGTACGTCTCGGCGTCCAGGAAGTCCGGCGAGCGCAGGTGTCCGTCGCGCATGCCGTTGCCCGTGTCGATGGAGGCCGCGCGGATGACCGCCTCCACGCGCGACTTCTCGACCTCGTCGGGCGCGATCTCGATGCGCCCGGCGAACTCCGTGAACCGGCCCCGCACGCTGGAGATCCCCAGGTGCTGGGCGATCGCGGCGACGGAGGAGTGCGCGGGGTCGATGGTCCAGGGCCCCGGCGGCGGCAGCTCCGTACCGCCCTGGCGGGCCAGTGTGACGGTGCCCAGCTCGGCCCGGCCGCTCGCGGTGACGAGCGCGCTGGACGCGGTGGGCGCGTAGCCGACCGCGGTGACGATGACGGTGTAGGCGCCCGGGGCGAGCGCCGTGGTGTCCCGGACGACGCCCTCCGCGTCGGCCCCGGCCCGCACCACCTGCGTTCCGGTCATGTCGGTCACGGTGACGACCGCGTGCGACACGGCCCATCCGTCCCGCGTACGGATCCGTGCGGTCAGTCCCATCGGGCGGTCTCCCTCTCGGCGAATCAGTGAACAGCGAAGTGCTGGGGTCGGATGAATGTGTCCGGCCGGGTACATGCGTCCAAAGACTTGAATGTCTCCGTGACGGCCGAAAAAACCGGCCCGCAGGGGGCGCACTGCCGCTCAAGCGCGCGCCCCCGGCGGGCCGGGATCCGGCTACTCGCCCGGGTGGGCCAGTTCGATGTCGTGGCCGTCGACGCCGGGCCCGGAGACCGTCAGCGAGGTGGCCACCGGCGGGTAACCCGTCGCGATGACGGTGTACTCGCCGCCGTCCAGGTCGGCGAAGGCGTACGCCCCGTCCGCCCCGGTGGTGGCGGTGCCGACCACGTTGCCGGCGGCGTCCACCAGCGTCACGCGGGCGTCGGCGAGCGGCCCGTGCGGCGCCCGTACGACGCCCTGGAGCTGCGCACCGGCCTCCAGCTCGACCTCGATCCGGGTGACCCCGGTGCCGCCGACCTCGACGGGCAGCGCCCGCGGCCGGAACCCGGCGGCGTTGACCGCGACGGTCACCGCACCCGGCACCAGCTCGGTGAAGGCGAAGTCGCCCTGCTCACCGGTGGACCCGGTGGCCAGCAGATCGCCGCGCACGTCGGTCACGATGACCATCGCGTCCTTGACCGGCAGCGCCCCGCCGGCCGTGCGGACCACACCGCTCAGCCCGCTGGTGCCGCTGAGCAGGATGTCGTACGCCACCGGCTCGCCGCCCACCACGACGGTGGACGCCTGCGGCTGGAACCCGTCGGCGGCGGCGATCAGCACGTAGGACCCGGCGCCGGGGGCGTCCACGGCGTAGGCGCCGTCGGCCCCCGCGACCGAGCGGCCGAGCTGGCGGCCGCCGAGCGAGATCAGCGTGACGGCGGCCTGCGGGACGGGCACGTTCTCGGTGCCGCGGACGTGGCCGCGCACCGGGATCCCGCCGGAGACGGGGCCCGCGGCCGGCTCCTCGGGGGAGGTGGCGGTGGCCACGGCGGCAAGCCGCTGGGTGCCCTCGGGGCCCGCCTCGGCGGGAGCGGCGGCGGCCCAGCTGGGCACCCGCTGTCCGCCGTCGGTGTCACCCGCGGGGACGGACTCCGCCGCGGCCGTCTCCTGGGCCTCCGCGACGACCGGGGCCGCGGCGGGGTCGACCGGGGGGTTGTCCCCCTCGGCGGCCTGGGCCAGGGCGCCCTTGGTCCGCAGCGGGACCTCCTTGATGAAGAGCGTGATCAGGAAGGCGAGGGCGGCGACGGCCCCGGCGATCAGGAAGATGTCGGCGATGCCGTGGCCGTAGGCGCTCTCCATGACGGTGCGCAGCGGAACCGGCAGCTTGTCCATGTCGGGGATGGAGCCCGAGCCCGAGCCCGACGCGGCGGCCGCGTACTTCGGGTCGAGGCCGGCCAGGCCGTCCATGACGTAGTCGGTGATCCGGTGGGCCATCACCGCGCCGAGCGCGGAGACGCCGATCGCGCCACCGAGGGAGCGGAAGAAGGTGACCGTGGAGCTGGCCGAGCCGAGGTCGCTCGGCTCGACCTGGTTCTGCGTGCACAGCACCAGGTTCTGCATCATCATGCCGATGCCCAGGCCCAGCATGGCCATGAAGATGGCCATCTTCCAGTAGTCCGTGTCGTACCGGATGGTGCCCAGCAGGCCGAGGCCGGCGGTCACCAGAACGCCACCGCTGACCAGCCATCCCTTCCAGCGCCCGGTGCGGGTGATGAACTGCCCGGAGACGGTGGAGGAGAGGAACAGGCCGCCGATCATCGGGATCGTCATGACACCCGACATGGTCGGGGACTTGTCCCGGGCGAGCTGGAAGTACTGGCTGAAGAAGACGGTGCCGGTGAACATCGCGACACCCACGAAGAGCGAGGCGAGGGACGCCAGCGTGATGGTGCGGTTGCGGAACAGCCGCAGCGGGATGATCGGCTCGCTGGCCTTCGCCTCGACCAGTACGAAGACCGCACCGAGGATGACCGAACCACCGACCATCACATACGTCTGCCACGAGACCCAGTCGTACTTGTCACCGGCGAAGGTGACCCAGATCAGCAGCAGCGAGACGGCGGCGGCGACGAAGGTCGCGCCGGCCCAGTCGACCTTGACGTCCCGCTTCAGGGTGGGCAGGTGCAGGGTCTTCTGCAACACGATCAGCGCGATGACCGCGAACGGCACACCGACGTAGAAGCACCAGCGCCAGCCGAGCCACGAGGTGTCGGTGATGACACCGCCGAGCAGCGGGCCGCCGACGGTCGCGACGGCGAAGGTCGCGCCGAGGTAGCCGGAGTAGCGGCCGCGCTCGCGGGGGGCGATCATCGCGGCCATGACGATCTGGGCGAGGGCGGACAGACCGCCGACGCCTATGCCCTGCACCACGCGGCAGACGATCAGCATGCCGGGGTTCTGCGACAGACCTGCGGCGGCCGACGCGAGGACGTAGATGACGAGCGCTATCTGGACGAGCGCCTTCTTGCTGAACAGGTCGGCGAGCTTGCCCCACAGGGGCGTGGTCGCCGTCATGGCCAGCAGGGAGGCGGTGACGACCCAGGTGTAGGCCGACTGTCCACCGCCCAGGTCGCCGACGATCTCGGGGAGCGCGTTGGTCACGATCGTGGACGACAGGATCGCCACGAACATGCCGAGCAGCAGCCCGGAGAGCGCCTCCATGATCTGCCGGTGCGTCATCTGGACGCCGTCCGGGGAGCCTCCCCCGTGCTTGGCGTGAGCCCGCACACCGGCTGGTGTGGTCGTTGCCATGGGCTTCCTTTTTTTCTCGGGGTTCTTAGCAGTTCTCTGCGGGTGTACGGGTGGTCTGTTCCGTACCCTGCGCGGGCTGGGGCAGCCGGGCGGACGCCGTCGAGCGGCAGTCCCCGAAGCTGGCCCGCAGCCGCGTCATGAGCCGGATGAGCTGGACGACCTCGTCGTCGCTCCAGTCGCTGAGCCGGTCGGCCAGCAGCTCGGTGGTCCGTCGGGAGAGGTCCTCGAGCCGGTCCCGGCCGGGCGGAGTGAGGTGGAGGATCCGGGAACGTCTGTCCGCCGGATCCGCGGAGCGTTCGATCCAGCCGCGGTCCGCGACGTGGGCGACGTGGCGGCTGGTGACCGACATGTCCACGGCGAGCAGCTCGGCGAGCCTGCTCATGCGCATGGCGCCGTGCCGGTCGAGGAGGAGGAGTACGGCGGCGGAGCCGGCGGGGCAGTCCGGGGGCATGACCCGTGCCATGTCTCTCTTGACGGCTCCCACGGCACTGAGCTGACGCGCCAGCTCCTCGAACTGCGCCTGCTCTGCCATGCCTCACACCTCCAGCTTTGTTGCTCTAGGCAACCATAACGGGAGGTTGGTTGCTACAGGCAAACAAAGAGGGGGCGTGCAGCACAAAATGTTGGCAAAGGCAAGTGTTGGGAAGGTAAAGATGCAGGTGGGGGAGCGAGGGTGGGTCCGTCATCGGCTGACGGCCGGCGCGCGCAACCAGAACGCACCCGCAGGTAACACGCACGAGTCACCCCCGTGGCGACGGGGCCGGGGGCGGCAGCCTCTTCACGCAGGCGGCAGGCCCCCTCGCAGTGGGCCAAGGGGGGCCTTGGACCCCGTACTTGGGCCCGGTAGGGTCTCGGGGCATGGCTAACACCCAGGGCCCGCAGGGCAACCACGACCCCGCCGGCAGCACCCAGATGTTCCGCGCCTTCGTCGACGAGGCCCCGCAGGGCCGCCGTCAGGAGCCCGCGGCGGCGGCCGGCCCCCGCATCGGCCTGATCGTCGGCATCGTCGTCGCCGTGGCGGTCGTGGCCGCCGTCGCCTGGCTCGCCCTCAAGTAGGGCGTACGGCGGAACGGGGCGGGGCGGGACGGTGATCCGTCCCGCCCCGCCCCGTTCCGCTGCTCAGCGAGCCGCTCAGTCGGAGATGAGCCCCTCCCGCAGCTGCGCCAGCGTCCGCGTCAGCAGCCGCGAGACGTGCATCTGCGAGATGCCGACCTCCTCGCCGATCTGCGACTGCGTCATGTTCGCGAAGAAGCGCAGCATGATGATCTGCCGCTCCCTCGGCGGCAGCTTCGCCAGCAGCGGCTTCAGCGACTCCCGGTACTCCACGCCCTCCAGGGCCGTGTCCTCGTAGCCGAGTCGGTCCGCGAGCGAGCCCTCGCCGCCGTCGTCCTCCGGGGCGGGGGAGTCCAGCGAGGACGCGGTGTAGGCGTTGCCCACCGCGAGCCCGTCGACGACGTCCTCCTCCGAGACCCCGAGCACCGCCGCCAGCTCGGCCACCGTCGGCGACCGGTCCAGCTTCTGCGACAGCTCGTCGCTGGCCTTCGTCAGGGCGAGCCGCAGCTCCTGGAGCCGGCGCGGCACCCGCACCGACCAGGAGGTGTCGCGGAAGAACCGCTTGATCTCGCCCACGACCGTCGGCATCGCGAAGGTCGGGAACTCCACGCCGCGGTCCGGGTCGAACCGGTCGATCGCCTTGATCAGCCCGATCGTGCCGACCTGGACGATGTCCTCCATCGGCTCGTTGCGGCTGCGGAAGCGGGCCGCCGCGTAGCGGACGAGGGGGAGGTTGAGCTCGATGAGGGTGTCCCGGACGTACGCGCGTTCGGGGCTGTGCTCGTCGAGTGCGGCGAGCCGCAGGAAGAGGGAGCGGGACAGGGTGCGGGTGTCGATGGCTGCCGAGGACGGGAAGGCCGGGGCCTCCGTGGCCTGGACGGCCTCGGCGGCGGGAAGGTCCTGAGGGTCCTGGAGCACGTCGGGCGCCGTGTCGCTCTTCGTGAGCGTGAGCACCTTCGAGCTGCCCTGGTCTGCGGACATGCCACCCCCTTTGGGTCGCGGGACGGTCGCGGCGGACGCTCCCGTCGGAGGAACGCAGCCTCCACCTGAATACCGGCTGGAACGCTGCGGCAAACGCGCTGCCGGAAGAATGTCACATGTCGGCAACGCTCTGTAGAGACATGTCGACATGTGGGACGGCAATTCGCACTGGAAGAGAGGGGTCTGACGGGTTTTCGGGTCCCAAGGGGCGCAAAATCGCCTCGCCCCGATTCCCTCCCCCAGGTGACCGACCGGACGCCTGTACGTCACTCGTGGGGGGACTGGACGCCTACGCCTCGATGCGGTTCGCGGAGCGCAGCCGCGCGAAGCTGCGCGCGAGCAGCCGCGAGACGTGCATCTGGGAGACGCCCAGTTCCGCACTGATCTGCGACTGCGTGAGGTTGCTGTAGTACCGCAGCAGCAGGATCCGCTGCTCCCGCTCGGGCAGCTGGACGAGCAGATGCCGTACGAGGTCACGGTGTTCGACGCCGTCGAGGGCGGGGTCCTCGTAGCCGAGCCGGTCGAGCAGGCCGGGCAGTCCGTCGCCCTCCTGGGCCGCCTCGAGCGAGGTCGCGTGGTACGAGCGGCCGGCCTCGATGCAGGAGAGCACCTCTTCCTCGCCGATCCGCAGCCGTTCGGCGATCTCGGCGGTGGTCGGGGAGCGCCCGAACGCGGTGGTGAGGTCCTCGGTCGCGCTGTTGACCTGCACCCACAGCTCGTGCAGCCGGCGCGGGACGTGCACGGTGCGGACGTTGTCCCGGAAGTAGCGCTTGATCTCGCCGACGACGGTCGGCATCGCGAAGGTCGGGAACTGCACGCCCCGGTCGGGGTCGAACCGGTCGATCGCGTTGATCAGCCCGATGGTGCCGACCTGGACGACGTCCTCCATCGGCTCGTTGCGGGAGCGGAAGCGGGCGGCCGCGTAGCGCACGAGCGGGAGGTTCGCCTCGATGAGCGCCCCGCGTACGCGGTCGTGTTCACAGGAGCCCGGCTGCAGGTCCTTGAGCTGGGTGAAGAGCACCTGGGTCAGCGCCCGGGTGTCGGCACCGCGCCGCTTCGCCGGGGACTGCGGGCCCTGGGAGGCCTCCGGGGCGGGGCCGGGCACGGGAGCGGGCTGGACGGATGCGGATGCGGATGCGGATGCGGGTGCGGGTGCGGGTTCGGACGTGGGGGCGGACGTGGGGGCGGGGGCGGGGGCCGGAAGCTCGTCCTGGGGCGGCGCGGTACTGGCCGACACGGTCAACGCCACCTCTTCACTCGTCAACGCATCGTCAATTCATCCCTCAAAAGCGGTCATAGCATCACAAGACATGTGCACTGTGTGCAAGCACCGCATAACGCCGTGTTGAGGGAGGGAAACGGCCAGTTGCCGTGAATCGCCGCGAGTTGACGTGGAGCGGAAGTGGCCCCGGGTGAGGCGGTGAGCGCGCGTCAGTCCTTGGCGCCGTTGGCGAGCCAGGTCATGAAGTCGCCGACCGACTGCGCGGCGTTCGAAATGCCTTCGAACCCGATCTGGACGTAGTCGGCGGCCTTCGCCGGGTCGGTGATGATCACGTACAGCGCGAAGACGACGAGCGCGTACAGCGCGATCTTCTTTCCCTGCACCGCCACGCGGCCTCCCCCGTCTCCTGCGCCCCATGAACCCCGTACACCGCCGGTGAGTGTAACCCGCGCACGTGTTCGGCGCCCCGAAAAGGATCACGCGCGTGCGGCGGCCGGCCCGGGGAAACCGGACGCACGCAAAAGAGGCCCCGTCGTACGACGGAGCCTCTTCGTGGCGGTAGCGGAGGGATTTGAACCCTCGGTGACTTGCGCCACACTCGCTTTCGAGGCGAGCTCCTTCGGCCGCTCGGACACGCTACCGAGGGAGACACTACCCCAAGGTGGGCCCCGGTCAGAAATCCGTTTCCGGGCCCCTGCCGCCGGTGCGGAAGAAGTCGGTGAGGAGGCGGCCGCAGTCGTCCGCGAGGACGCCCCCGATCACCTCCGGACGGTGGTTGAGGCGCCGGTCGCGGACCAGGTCCCAGAGGGAACCGGCCGCGCCGGCCTTGTCGTCGCGGGCGCCGTAGACGACCCGGTCCACCCGGGACTGCTGGAGGGCGCCCGCGCACATCGTGCACGGCTCCAGTGTGACGACGAGCGTGCAGCCGGTCAGCCGCCACTCGCCGGCCGCGGCGGCCGCCCGGCGCAGGGCGAGCACCTCCGCGTGCGCGGTCGGGTCGCCCGTCGCCTCCCGTTCGTTGTGGCCGGTGGCCAGCGGGGTGCCGTCCGCCGACAGCACGACCGCGCCCACCGGCACGTCCCCGCCCTCGGCGGCGCGCACGGCCTCCCGCAGCGCGAGCCGCATGGGGGCGCGCCACCGGTCCCGTACCGGATCGTGGACCGGCGGAGCGTCGTTCGTCGTCACGCGCGGGCCTAGCGCACGGTTTCCAGGACCTCCGAGGCGCCCAGGGCCTCGGCGATCGCGGTCAGTGCCTCCTCGGCGTCCAGGGAACGCAGTTCCTTCTCCCCGACGCCGAGGTCGTCGAGGACCTCCGCGTCGCCGACGGGGCCGTGCGGCACGGCCTCGGCGCCCGTGCCGTCGTCCTCGTCGTCGCCCTTGTCGGACTCACCGTCCTCCGTGCCGTCGAGGTCCAGGGAGTCCAGGTCGGCGCCGTCGTTGCCGGGCTCCCTGCCGAGCAGTTCGTCGGTGAGCAGGATCTCGCCGTACGAGCTGCGGGCGGCCGCGGCGGCGTCCGACACGTAGATACGAGGATCCTCCTCGCCGTCCACGCGGACGACGCCGAACCACGCGTCCTCCTGCTCGATCAGGACGAGCACCGTGTCCTCGTCGGCCGTGGCTTCCCGGGCCAGGTCGGCCAGATCCGACAGGGTCTCCACATCGTCGAGCTCTGTGTCGCTCGCTTCCCACCCGTCTTCGGTGCGCGCGAGCAGTGCGGCGAAGTACACCGTGACTCTCCCACTGGTCATAGGCGTGCCGGTTGGGGGTCCCCCCGGCCAAGTCGCGGGCGGGGAGAGCTGTGCCGTGTCCCCCGCCCACTCGGAATCGTGGCAGAAACAAGGCGTTCAGGGGATGTCTTCACGACGCTGTGTTGCACCCTCTTGTCCGGGCGGGAGTCCGGGGACCGGGCTCGGGCCGCGAGGTGCCTGACGCTGCCGACGTGATCGTACGCGGCACGGCGCACGGGTGAGGGGGCGCCCGTCGTCAGGTTCTACGGCCGCGAGGTGTTCGTCGTCCGGTCCGCGCCCGCGGGTGTCCTTCGTCAGGTGCTACGACCGCGGGTGTGCGTCGTCCGGCTCTACGACCGCTTGCCCGGCGTCCGGCTCACCAGCGGAACGTGCGCATGCGCATCGCGTGGCGGAGCCGGGCGACCTTCGCGCGGCGCGGCTGGACGCGCTCGCGCAGTGCGCGGGCCTCCGCGCGCTCGCGCAGGAACTGGGCCCGGCGGCGCCGGCGCGCGGCCTCGGCGTCCTGCTCCTGCCGCTGCTCCTGCCGCGGTGCGTCTCCGTGCTGCGGTGTGTCCCCGTGGGACTGCTGGTCGGACATCGTCACATCACTCCGGTCGGTCCCTCCCACCTTCCCTCCGACGGGGGGTTTGATGCAGGCGGGCGGGTGAATCGCGGTGCCAGTGCTTGCCGGGCGCGGCGCCGCCGGACCCGCGGCGCCCGGTTACTGTGGGGTCATGCGTCTCCACGTCGTCGACCATCCGCTGGTCGCCCACAAGCTCACCACGCTGCGCGACCGCCGCACCGACTCCGCGACCTTCCGCCGGCTCGCCGACGAACTCGTCACCCTGCTCGCCTACGAGGCCACCCGGGACGTGCGCACCGAGGCCGTCGACATCCACACCCCGGTCGCCTCGACCACCGGCGTCAAGCTCTCCCACCCGCGGCCGCTGGTGGTGCCGATCCTGCGGGCCGGCCTCGGGATGCTCGACGGCATGGTGCGGCTGCTGCCGACCGCCGAGGTGGGCTTCCTCGGCATGATCCGCAACGAGGAGACGCTGCAGGCCTCGACGTACGCCACGCGGATGCCGGAGGACCTCTCCGGGCGGCAGGTCTACGTCCTGGACCCGATGCTCGCCACCGGCGGCACGCTGGTCGCGGCGATCCGCGAGCTGATCCGGCGCGGCGCGGACGACGTGACGGCCGTGGTCCTGCTGGCCGCGCCGGAGGGCGTGGAGATCATGGAGCGCGAGCTGGCGGGGACGCCGGTCACCGTGGTGACCGCGGCGGTCGACGACCACCTCAACGAGCACGGCTACATCATCCCGGGCCTGGGCGACGCGGGGGACCGGCTGTACGGGGCGGCGGAGTAGCCACGTCCCGGACCCCTGTGGGGGCCGTCCTGCGCCGGGTAGGTCAGCAGCCCTTGCCCGCCGCGGGTGTCGCGGGTGCGGGGTGCCGGAGCGCGGTCAGCGCCTGGTCGGCCGACTTCGCGGCCGTCAGCCGCTGGAAGCCGTCGCCCAGGATCAGGTCGACGTCGGCGCCCTTGCGTCCGGCCTCGGTCTTCTGCTCCGCGCCGGTCAGCTGGGTCGCCAGCACCGGGAGCGAGGTGTCCTTGGCCGCGGCCGGGCCGAGGACGACACCGACGCCCTTGACCTTCTTGTCGTACTGCTTCGTCGCGTTGCCGACGGTTCCGACCTTGAAGCCGCGCTTCTTCAGCTCCGCCGCGGTGTCCTTGGCCAGCCCGCTGCGCGTCGTGGCGTTCAGGACGTTGACAGTGATCTTCCCGGGCGCGGGCAGCGCGGCCGCACGGACGCTCGGCGAGGGGCTCGCCTTCGCCGGCTTCGCCGGGCAGGCGGCGGCCTTGGTGCCGACGGACGCGGAGGCCTTGTCGCCGCCGCCGGTGAAGACGTCGATGAGCTGCAGGGTTCCCCAGCCGATCAGCCCGAGCGCGGCGACCGAGGCGACGGCCCCGACGACGAGCCTGCGGCGCCTCCGCGGAGGGCGCATCCGCGGGTACTTGTCACCCGTGATCCGGTACTGGCCGCCCATGCCGGGAGGAGTCAGCATGCTCATGAGCGCAGCGTAGTGCGCCGGAGCGGCCGTGCCTACCAGATGATCATTCGATCGGGCCGAGTACGACCCGAAAGGGGCAACCGAGGTCCGGTTCCGCCCGGCTCAGTCGAGTTCGAGCACGCGCGCGTGCAGTACCTGCCGCTGTTGCAGCGCGGCACGTACCGCGCGGTGGAGTCCGTCCTCGAGGTACAGATCGCCCCGCCACTTCACGACGTGCGCGAAGAGGTCGCCGTAGAACGTGGAGTCCTCGGCGAGCAGCGTTTCCAGGTCGAGCTGCTGCTTGGTCGTCACCAGTTGATCGAGGCGGACCGGGCGCGGTGCGACGTCCGCCCACTGCCGGGTGCTTTCCCGGCCGTGGTCGGGGTACGGCCGGCCGTTTCCGATGCGCTTGAAGATCACACGGAAAGCCTACCGGTCCCGACGTTCCGGGCGCAGCCATGGCGCCCGAGTACCCCACCGGAAAACCCCCCGCACACCCGGCCAAAGGTGTAAACCCCCGGGTTGCGCAACAGTTACCCACCGGTTGCGAGAGGGTGAGCGCGTAGTGGCGACGGGCGCCCCCCCGCAAGGGGCGCGGGACTGTGTCGGTACGCGGGGAACTGCGCGACCAGCCACGACCTCACCCGCACACACCCACCCACCCCAACCCCCCCTCCCCCTCCGGGGGGCCTGGGGGCAGAGCCCCCAGGTTGAGGACGGGACGGGTAGGGGCGGCGGGGGCGAGAAAAACCCCAGGGACCCCCCGTCACCGCCCCGCCGGACCGGAACCCTCGGCCTTCGCGGCCTTGGCCGCCTTCGCCGCCGCCTTCATCTCCTGCTTGTGCGCCCGCACCCGCCCCAACGACTCCACCCCCGTGATGTCCGCCACCGACCGAAACGCATCCGCCTCCCCGTACACCCCCGCCGCCTCCCGCCACCCCACCGGCCGCACCCCCACCTGCTTCCCCAGCAACGCCACGAAGATCTGCGCCTTCTGCACCCCGAACCCCGGCAGCTCCTTCAGCCGCGCCAACAGCTCCGCACCGTCCCGCGCCCCCGCCCACACCGCCTCCGCGTCCCCGCCGTACCGCTCCACGAGAAACGCGCACAACTGCTGGATCCGCCCGGCCATCGCCCCCGGATACCGGTGCACGGCCGGCTTGGCCGACAGCAGCGCCGCGAACGCCCCCGGCTCGTACGCCGCGATCTCGTGCGCGTCGAGATCGTCCGCGTTCATGCGTCGGGCGATCGTGTACGGCCCCGCGAAGGCCCACTCCATCGGCACCTGCTGGTCGAGCAGCATGCCGACCAGCGCCGCCAGCGGACTGCGGCCGAGCAGCGCGTCGGCGTCCGGCTGCTGGGCGAGGTGCAGGGTGACGTCCATGCCCCGATGATCCCGCGCCCACCGCCGACGTACCATTCCGGCCGCACCGCACCCCTGGCCGAAGCGCACCTACGCCCGGCACAACGCGGTGATCCGCTCCGCCTCCCCCGGGTAGCGGGCGGTGAGCACCGCCGCGTCCCCGTGCTCGTACGTCTCCTCCGTGAACCCGGGCGCCATCGTGCAGCCGAACAGCGTCCAGGCCCCACCCCCGACGACCTTGCCGCCCATCCACGTACCGCCCGGCACGGCGAACTGCACGTGCTGGCCGCCGAGGACGTCGGGGCCGAGGACGACGGTGCGGGCGGTGCCGTCAGGGGCGAGCAGCAGCAGCTCCAGCGGATCGCCCAGGTAGTGGTGCCAGATTTCGGTGGCCGGCAGCCGGTGCAGGGCGGAGAAGTCGTCGGGCGCGGCGGTCAGCAGCGCGACGATCGCGGTGCCCTCCGGCCGGCCGTCGGACCGTACGGGCCCCGCCCACGTACGACGGAACCGTCCGCCCTCACGGGGAATCGGCTCCATCCCGAAGTGGGCGACGAGATCCTCGGGCCGGAGGGGAACGCGCTGGGGAAAAGGAGTCGTCACTCCGCGAACGCTAGCGGTCGCGGTGCGCGACGGGGCAGCAGCAGCGGCGTCGCCAGCAGGAGCACCCCCGCCGCGCCGATCGCCGTCCGGGTGCCGGCGAGACCGGCCAGCACACCCCACAGGGCCGTCAGCGCCGCGATGCTGAGCTTGGTGGAGACGGACCACGCGGACAGCGTGCGGACGACGCGGTCGGCCGGGGTCTGCTCCAGCCGGTAGGTGGCGTACACCGGGTTGAACACGCCGCAGCAGGTGATCACCCCGAACTCGACGAGGACGACCAGGACGAGACCGGGGACCCCGGGCCGGACGAAGGCCAGGCCGACGGGCCAGCAGGCGCGCAGGAGGCCCGTGGTGAGCAGGATCCGGTGCTGTCCGAACCGCGCGGCCAGCCGGCGGGCCAGCCGGGAGCCGATCAGACCGCCCACGGAGGGCAGTGCGAAGGCGAGGCCGTACTGCCAGGGGGCGAAGCCGAGGGGACCGAGCATCAGCACGGCGAGCAGCGGGGAGACGGCCATGAGCAGCCCGTTGAAGAAGACGGTGTTCCAGAACAGCGGGCGCAGCGCCGGGTCGCCGAGGATGAACCGCCAGCCGTCGAGCAGCTCGCCGGCCCGGGGACGGGACGGCGCACCGGCCTCCTCGGCGCGGACGGGGCGGACGGGGCGGGGTTCGTGCGTGCGGATCGCCCGGAGGCCGGCGGCGGACAGGAGATAGCTGGCCGCGTCGGCGAGCACGGTCACCACCGGCCCGAACAGCCCGACCATCGCCCCGCCGAGCGGCGGGCCGAGCACGGTGGCGGTCCAGCTCGTCGATTCGAACCGGGCGTTGACGACGAGCAGTTCCCCGGGCGGCAGCAGGGTCTTGATGTAGGCCCCGCTCGCCGCCCGGAAGGTGATGTCGGCCGCGGCGACGACCACCGAGACGGTCAGGAGCTGGACGAAGGTGAGGGCGCCGAGCAGGTAGGCGGCGGGGATCGTCAGCAGGGCCGCGCAACGGACGAGATCCGTGGCGACCATGACGGGCCGCTTGCGCCGGAACTCCAGCCAGGGCCCGAGCGGCACCGCCACGACGGCCCCGACCGCCAGCCCGGCGGCGGCGAGAGCGGAGACGGCGACGGGCCCGGAGTGCAGCACGAGCACGGCGATGAGGGGAAAGGCGTCGAACGCCAGCCAGGTCCCCAGCACACTGACCCCGTAGGACCCCCACAACAACCCGCCACCGGCCCCCATGCACAGCTCCCCTCGATCCGGCGGCCCACCGTACGCGAGGGCCGGGGCGGCAGCGGCGGAAAACCCACCCGGCACCCCCGCCCACCCTGAACACGCCACCCACCCTGAACACCCCGCCCCCACCATCCGTACGTAACCAAAACCCCCAAACCGCGAACCCCGCCCCCTCAACCCCCTCGACCCCCTCGACCCCGCCCCCTCAACCCCTGACCCCGACCCGCAACCTACGGAGATCCAACGGACGTGGACGCACAGCGGGACCGCCACTCTCCCCACCTTCACCTCACCCGCGCCCTCACCCTCCTGACCGCCACCCTCCTGCTCCTGCTCACCGCCCCCACCCCCGCCTCCGCCCACGCCGTCCTCACCTCCTCCACCCCCCAGGACGGCACCGTCGCAAAAGCCGCCCCCAAAACCGTCACCCTCACCTTCAGCGAGTCCGTCGGCCTGCTCGACGACTCCTTTCGCGTCCTCGACCACACCAACCGCCGCCTGCACACCGGCACACCCACCCGTGCGAACGGCGAGGGCGACACCGCCCGCATCACCCTCCCCGCCCGCATGGCCGACGGCACCTACACCGTCGGCTGGCGCGTCGTCTCCGCCGACAGCCACCCCGTCTCCGGCGCGTTCACCTTCTCCGTCGGCAAACCGTCCCCCACCGCCGCCGACCTCCCCGCCGAGCCGTCCTCGAACGGCGCCTCCACCACGCTCTACGACATCGCCCGCTACGTCGCCTACGGCGGCATCGCCCTCCTGATCGGCGCCTTCGCGTTCGCCGCCGCCACCGGCCTGGCACCGGCGCGGGGCCCGGCCCGCCTGGGCTGGTGGACCCTGCTGGCCGCCACCGTGGCCCTGTTCCTGCTGCGCGGCCCGTACGAACGCGGCACCGGCCCCGCCTCCGCCCTCGACCCGACGCTGCTCGACGACACGGCCGCCACCCGCCCCGGCCTCGCCCTCCTCGCCCGGCTCGCGCTCCTCGCGGCGGCGGCGTTCTACCCGCTGGGCAAGGCGACGGCGTTCTCTCCACTGGGCAAGGCGGCGGCGCTCGACCCACCGGGCAAGGCGACGACGGGCGCCCCGCACGAGACAGGCGCCCCGCACGAGAAAGGGGCACCGCCCGAGCCGGGCGCCCCGCGCGGGGAGTGGCCGCGCCTCGCGGGCGGCACGCTGCTGGCGCTCGCGTTCGCTCTCACCTGGGCCATGTCCGAGCATGCCTCCGCCGGCATCCAGGTCCCGGTGGCGATCACCTCCGCGGTGCTGCACCTGCTGGCGATGGCCGCCTGGCTCGGCGGCCTGGTGGTCCTGCTGACCACGCTGTACCGCTCGCCCGATCAGCTCCCGGCCCACGCGGTGACCCGTTTCTCCCGACTCGCGTTCCTCTCGGTCGTCGTCCTGACGGTCACCGGCTTCTACCAGTCCTGGCGCGGCCTCGGCTCCTTGGACACCCTCACGACCACGACGTACGGCAGGCTGCTGACGGCCAAGCTGCTGGCCGTGGTGGTGCTGCTGGCGGCGGCCGCGTACTCCCGTCGCTTCACGGCCCGACTGGCCGCCCCCCGGCAGGCGACCACCGAGGCCCGGACCCGCGTACCGCAGCCGGTGGGCGCCCCGACACCCCCGCACACCCCCACGGCCGAGCCCCCCACGGACACCCCCGCCGGCACCTCACCGCCCCCCGACCACCACCGACTGCGCACCTCCGTCCTCACCGAGGTCACCGTCGGCGTCATGGTGCTCGTCGTGACCACCCTGCTGACCGGAACGCAGCCGGGCCGCGCCGAGACGGAGGCGGTCGCCGCGCAGGAGGCGGCCCAGCCGATCCTGGGCGCCTCGGCAACCGTCCCCTTCGATCTGGGTCCGACCGGCGGCCGGGGCAAGGCGCAGATCGATCTGACCCCCGGGCGGTCGGGCGAGAACACGGTCCAGGTCGTGACGTACGGGCCCGACAACGGCATCGTGACGGTCCCCGAGGTCCGCCTCACCTTCACCCTGGCGGGCCGGAAGCTCGGCCCGCTCGATGCCAAGCTCGAGGACAAGGGCGGTTACTGGGGTTCCGACACCCTCAACCTGCCGCTCCCGGGCGTCTGGACGATGGCGGTGACGGTGCGGACGACGGACGTCGACCAGGTGACGGTGAAGCAGGACATCCACATCGGCTGACGTGCGGGACGGCCGGCGAGTGACGTCGCCGGACGTTTCACGTGAAACAGGCCCTGCCGTCTGTTTCACGTGAAACGAGCCGTGTCGCCCGTTTCACGTGAAACATTTACCCGATCGCCCCACGCCACCCGATCCCCCCACTCCTCCCGCAGCAACGCCTCCATCCGCCCCGCCGCTCGTACGGCGGCCTCCGCGCAGCAGTTGTTGAACAGGACGTGCAGCTCCTCGGCCCGGTCGGCCATCGTCCGCAGCCGCGGTATCCACTCCCGCAGCTCGTCCACCGCGTAGTCGTACCGGAACCGCTCCTCCTTGCTGCCCGTCCCCCACGCCGGGCTGCGCCCGTGGAAGCGGACGACGGCCAGGCGGAGGGAGGTGACGGGGGCGACGGGCGGTATGGACGTGGACAGGGTCTGCACCATGTCCACGGCGACGGCCGCCAGCCCCAGCTCGGCGAGGAGCGCGCACGTGGCGTCGTACTGCCGCGCCCGCCACCACTCCGGACGCCGGAACTCCACGGCGACGGGCCAGCCGGCCGTCCGCTCCGCGCACTCCCGGAGGGCGGCCACCGACCGCGAACCGGGCGCGAACCACGGGGGGAACTGGAACAGCACGGTGCCGAGCCGGCCGGCCGCCCGCAGCGGGCCGATGGCGTCGGCGAACCGCCGCCACACCTCGTCGCGCAGCTCGGGTCCCTGCGGGAGGCCGCGGAGTTCGGCGGGGAGCACGCCCTGCCGGGTCGGGTGCCCGGTGAGCGCGGAGAAGGCCTTCACGTCGAAACGGAAGCCGTCCGGCGTGCGCTTCACCCACAGCTCGCTGTTGCGGGCGCTGGGCAGTGCGTAGTAGCTGGAGTCGACCTCCACCAGGGGGAACCGCGAGGCGTAGTGCCGCAGCCGCCCCTCGGCGTCCCGCGAGCCCTCCGGGTACCAGCCGCTGGTGACCAGCGCCCGATCCGTCCACGAACACGCACCGACCCGTACGCCGCCCACGTCCATGCCGCCGCCCCTGCCCGCGCCGTGCCCCTGCGGCCGGCCCATGGCATTCCGCTTAACCCGGACGGGCGCGGAAAAACGCCGAGTGCGGTGCGGGCCACCCGGGGTGACGGTCCGTCGGCCGCCCCGGGGGCGGCCGGGATGCGGTCGGGGGCGTCCGTCGGCGTGGCTCAGGTCCGTCGGCGTACGTCGTCCAGGTAGCGCAGGACGGCGGCGACCCGGCGGTCGACCTGGTCGGCGGGGGACAGGTCCAGCTTGGCGAAGATGCTGCGGATGTGCTTGTGCACGGCGCCGTCCGTGACGACGAGCCGTTCGGCGATGGCGGTGTTGCCGAGGCCCTCGGCCATCAGCGCGAGCACCTCGCGCTCGCGCGGGCTGAGCCGTTCCAGCCGGCTGTCCTCGCGGCTGCGGGTGAAGAGCTGGGCGACGACCTCGGGGTCGATGGCGGTGCCGCCGTCCGCGACCCGGCGCAGCGCGTCCAGGAACTCCTCGACCCGGCCGACCCGCTCCTTGAGCAGATAGCCGAGCCTGCCGACGCCGCCGGTGAGCAGCTCGGTGGCGAAGGTCTGCTCGACGTACGCCGACAGTACGAGGACCGCGAGGCCGGGGTGGCGGCGCCGGGCCTCGACGGCGGCGACGATGCCCTCGTCGGTGTGGGTCGGCGGCATCCGTACGTCGAGGATGGCGACGTCCGGCCGGTGCTCGTCGATCGCCTTCAGGGCCTCGTCGGGGGTGCCGGCGGTGGCCACCACGTCGAGGGCCTCGGCCCGCAGCAGCAGGGCGAGGCCCTCGCGCAGCAGGGGGTCGTCCTCGGCGATCACAATCCGCATGGAAGTTCCACTTCGAGTGTTGTCGGGCCACCGCGAGGGCTGGCCAGGGCGAGCGTTCCGTCGTGTGCCGCGATCCGGCGGCGGATGCCGACCAGTCCGGAGCCGCCGTTCTCGTCGGCGCCTCCGTGGCCGTCGTCGGTGACGCGCAGCCGCAGCCGGCCGTCGTGCGTGCGCACGGTGACCGCGGCGTGGCGGGCGCCGCTGTGCTTGGCGATGTTGGTGAGCGCCTCGGCGACCACGAAATAGGCCGTCGCCTCCACGGAGGCGGCACAGCGCTGGGGCGCCTCGACGTCGATCCGGCACGGGACGGGGCAGGAGGCGGCCAGTCCGTTGAGCGCGCCGGCCAGTCCGCGGTCGGCGAGCACGGGGGGCAGGATGCCGCGGGCGACCGTGCGCAGCTCGGCCAGTGCCTGTTCGGCGGCGCTCTGGGCGCGTTCGAGCAGTTCCTCGGCGCCGGCCGGGTCGCGGGCGACCATCCGGCGGGCGGCGCCCAGCAGCACGGTGACGGTGACGATGCGGTTCTGCGTGCCGTCGTGCAGGGAGCGCTCGATGCGGCGCAGCTCGGTGGCGTGGGCGTCGAGGGCGGCGGCCCGGGTGGCGGTGAGCTGGGCGATCCGCAGGGACAGATCGGCGTCGGGACCGGCCGAGAGCAGCTGCCTGCCCGGCTTGGACTGGAGCCGGGCCATGCCGGGGACGAGGCCGAGGATGATCGCGATCCAGCCAATGGCGAGCAGGGTCACGGAGAGCGCGTCCGCCCACGAGTGGGCGACGCCGAACCCGAGGGACGTACTGGAGCTGCCCTTCGGGGCGAGGCGCCACCAGAGCGGGAAGGTGGCGTCCCGGACGGCGAAGAGGAGCAGCAGCACACTGGCGAAGCCGAGCAGCAGACCGAGGGTGGCATGCCGGAACAGCCAGGCCAGTTCGCGCCGGGTGGTGGGGTCGGTGACGGCGAGCCGGAGCCGGGTGGGCGGCGGCTCGGGGGCGATGATCTCCGGCCCCCACCGGCTGAGCCGGTCGCGTTCGCGCCCGGCCAGGGCGTGCAGCAGGCGCAGCACACCCGGGGCGAGCAGCAGCCCCACGCCGACCAGGCAGGCGACGGCGGTGAGCCCGGTGACGACCATGACCACGAGCGCGATCATGGCGGTACCGAAGCCGCCGGTGAGCTGCTCGAGCCCGTGCACCGCGTCCTTCCCGGCCCGCGAGACGACGGCACGGAGGCTGCGCTCGGACACGTCGGCCTCCACGGGACGGCCCTCGGGGCCGGAGGGGTCGGGGGCGTGGTGCTCCATGGGGTGCTTCGGGGCTGCGAGGCCGGGGGTGTGGTGCTCCACGGGGTGCTTCGGGGCTGCGAGGCCGGGGGTGTGGTGCTCCACGGGGTGCTTGCCACCGGCGCCCGCCACGGAGCCCGCGGCGGCGTCATGACGCTCGGTGCCGGTGGCGCCGGCGGGGGTCTCCCGGGCAGCCCGGGGCGCCAGCGTCCCCGGCGTCCCAGGCGTCCCCCGGGGTGTGTCGTGCGTCGGCATGGTGGCCTCCTCTCGCAACGACCCTAGGGCGCCGGACCGTTCGCCGTCAGCCCGGGAGCCGAGGAGTACAGCCTGCTGTACCCCGGACCGGGCGGCTGGCGGGCTCGGCCGGGCGCGGGCGGATGCCTAGCGTCGTAGACACGCCGAAACGACGGGCCCCCAGCCCGGCGGCGTCCCCGCGGCCCCGAAGGAGTCCCCATGTCGCACCCCGACCCGTACCGCTTCACCGGCCCCGCCGACGACCACGGGCAGCCGGCCCGCTCCGGGGTCAGCCGCTCCGACGTCCTGCGCGCCCTGCTCTGGACGGTCCTGGTGATCAGCGTGCTCGCCAACAGCGTCGCCTCCTACGGCGACGCCTCCACCGCGGTGCACCTCGCCTTCGGCGTCGTCACGGCCGCCTGCGCCACCGCGCTCGTCCTGCAGCGGCTGCGGGGCCGGCGATGACCTGGCCCTTCGCGGCCCCCGGCCGGCCACCGGCCGCGTATGCCGCCCCCGCCCCCGCCATCGCCCTGGACCGGGTCGGCAAGACCTACTCCGGCGGCGTCCGCGCCCTCGACGACGTCTCGCTGACGGTCGCGCGCGGCACGTTCCTCGCCGTGATGGGCCCCTCCGGCTCCGGCAAGAGCACGCTGATGCACTGCGCCGCCGGCCTGGACACCCCGTCCACCGGCAGCATCCGCATCGACGGCCAGGAGATCGCGGGCCTGAACGAGACCCGGCGCACGGAACTGCGCCGCGAGCGCGTCGGCTTCGTCTTCCAGTCGTACAACCTGGTCCCGTCCCTGGACCTCGCCGACAACATCACCCTGCCGCTGCGCCTGGCCGGCCGTGCGCCCGACCGCGAGTGGCTGGGAATGCTGGTGGAGCGGGTCGGGCTGGCGGGCCGGCTCACCCACCGGCCCACCGAACTCTCCGGCGGCCAGCAGCAGCGCGCGGCGATCGTGCGCGCGCTGGTGGCCCGCCCGGCCGTCGTCTTCGCCGACGAGCCGACCGGCGCGCTGGACCTGCGCAGCGCCCACGAGGTCCTGCGGCTGCTGCGCGAACTCGTCGACGAGCTGGGCCAGACCGTGGTGATGGTCACCCACGACCCGGCCGCCGCCGCCCAGGCGCACCGCGCCCTGGTGATGGCCGACGGCCGCGTCGTCGAGACCCTCGACGCCCCCACCGCGCCCGTCCTGGCCGACCGCCTCGTCGCACTGGGAGGACGCTGACCATGCTGCACCTCGCCCTGCGCTCCGCCCGTCACCGGATCGCCGCCCTGCTCGCGGTGGCCTGCGCGATCCTCGGGGCCGCCGCCCTGCTCACCGGCACCGGCGTGCTCGCCGAGTCCGGACTGCGCTCCTCCCTGCCCGCCGGGCGGCTGGCCGGCGCCGACGTGCTCGTCGCCGCCGACCAGAGCGTGAAGGCGCCGGGCGACATGACCCTCGCGCTGACCGAACGCGGCACGGTCCCGGCCGCCCTCGTGGACCGGCTGGCCGGGCTCCCCGGGGTGCGGGGGGCCGCCACCGACCTCAGCTTCCCCGCCGCCGCCGTCACCACAGACGGCGGTTTCGCCACCGCCGTCGACCCGGCCACCGCGGGACACGGCTGGTCCTCGGTCCGGCTGCTGGCGCATCCGCACGTCACCGGCGAGGCCCCGGCCGGCCACCACGAGGTCGCCCTGGACCGTGCCACGGCCACCGCCGCCCGGGCCGCCGTCGGCGACCGGATCCGGATCGTCGCCGCCGGCCGCCCCGCCGTCGACTACCGCGTCTCCGCGATCGTCGACGCCCCCGGCGCCGGCCTCCTCTTCGCCGACTCCACCGCCACCGGACTGGCCGGCCGGACGAGCGGCCCGCGCGCCGGCACCGTCGACCTGATCGGGCTGCGGGCCGCCCCCGGGCACACCGACGAGGTCGCCGCCGCCGTCCGCGACCGGCTCGCGCACTCCGGCACCGCCGCGCGACACCTCGAGGTCCTCACCGGCAGCGACCGCGGCGACGCCGTCTCGCCCGGTGACGGCGCCGCCCGCTCGCTGCTGGTGCTGCTCTCCTCCTCCCTCGCGGGCGTGGTCGTCCTGATCACCGGCTTCGTGGTGGCGGGCGCGCTCACCGTCGCGGTCAACGGGCAGCGGCGCGACCTGGCCCTGATGCGGGCCGTCGGCGCCACCCCGAAGCAGATCCGCCGGCTCGCCGCCGCGCAGGCCATGGTCGTCGCCGCGGTGGCGTACGTACCGGGCGCGGCCCTCGGCTACGTACTGGCCGACCAGCTGCGGCAGCTGCTGGTGGACCGCGGCGCGGTCCCGGCCGCGCTGCCGCTCACCGTCAGCCCGCTGCCCGCGCTCGCCACCGCCCTGCTGCTGGCCGGCGCCGTACAGCTGGCGGCCAGGGGCGCGGCCTGGCGCACCTCGACGCGGCCGGCCACCGAGGCGGTCGCGGAGTCCCGCACCGAGCCCCGCGAGCCCGCCCGGATGCGGACGTACGGCGGCCTGCTGGTGATCGTCGCCGCGACGACGCTGTCCGTCGCCCCGCTGCTGTCACGCACGGCGATCGGCGCGGCGGCCACCCAGATGGCCGGCATCGTCGGTGCGATCGGCCTCGCCATGGCGGGCCCGGCGCTGACCCGGTGGGCGGGCGGCGCGCTCGGCCGGCGGCTGCGCCCCGGCACCGCGGCGCCGACCTGGCTCGCGGTGGCCAACGTCCGCGGCTACGCGCTGCGCGTCGCGGGGGTGGTCAGCACCCTCGCCATGGCGGTCGCGTTCGTCCTGACGTACACCTTCACCCTGACCACCGTGGCCGAGGCCACCGCGCAGGACACCCGCACCGGCACCCTCGCCCAGCACCGGGTCACCGCGCCGGGCCTGGGCGGACTGCCCACCGGCCTGCTCGACGACGTACGCGGCACCCCGGGCGTCGAGGCGGCCGCGCCCGTCGGCTCCACCAACGTCGTCTACTCCTACCGTGAGCTGGGCGACGTCACGACCGAGTCGGCCTCCGCGCTGATCCTCACCCCCGACGCGCCCCGCGTCCTCGACCTCGACGTACGCTCCGGCAGCCTGACCGGGCTCCGCGGCGCCACGGTCGCGCTCAGCGACGAGACGGCCCGCTCGCTGGACGCGGAGGTCGGCGACCGGATCGAACTCACGCTGGGCGACGGCACCGACGTCCGTCCGCGCGTCGTCGCCGTCTACACCCGCGGCCTCGGCTTCGGCCCGTTCGCCCTCTCCCACGACCTCGCGGTCCCGCACACCACCACCGGCCTCGACCAGAGCGCCCTCGTCCGCACCGACGGCACCCCCGCGGCGGCGCACGCCCTCGCGGCCCTGGCCGCGAAGACGCCCGGCGTGAGTGTGGGCGACACCGCCGACGAGAGCGACGGCCGTCTGTCGGACGCGCCGGCGGAGGTCTGGATCAACCTGGCCACCATCGCCGTCCTGCTCGCCTATCTGCTGCTGAGCATCGCCAACAAGCTGGTGGCGACCACCTCCCAGCGCCGCGAGGAGATGGCCACGCTCCGCCTGAACGGCACGACTCCCGCGCAGATCCGGGCGATGATGCGCCGCGAGGCGGTCCTGATCACCGCGGGCGCGCTGGTCGCGGGCATGGCCCTGACGCTGGTGCCGCTGGCCCTGCTGGGCACGGCCTTCCTGCACCACCCCTGGCCGTCGGGACCGGTCTGGCTGGTCCCCGCCACGGTGCTGACGATCGCGGCGGTGGCCTACCTCTCCCTCCAGCTCCCCACCCGCCACGCCCTGCGCACACCGCCGGCGGCGGCGCTGGGGGCGCGGGGGTAGAGCGGGTGGCCGGCGGCGGGGGTGGCCGGCGGCGGGGCGTGCGGGCCGCGGGGGTGGAGCAGGTGGCCGGCGGCGAGGTGTGCGGGGCGCGGTGGGGGCGGCTGGGCTTACGGGCTCTCCGGTCAGTCGAGTACGGCGACGGCCTCCACCTCGACCAGATGCTCGGGCACGTCCAGCGCCGCCACGCCGAGCAGCGTGGCGGGCGCGGCGGGCGTCGTCCCGAGCGCGGCGGCCGCCCGGGAGATGCCGTCAAGGAGCAGGGGCATCTTGTCCGGCGTCCAGTCGACGACATGGACGTTCAGCTTCGCGACGTCGGCGAACGAGGCACCGGCCGCGGCCAGGGCGGTGGCGACGTTGCGGTAGCACTGCTCGACCTGCGCGGCCAGATCGCCCGCGCCGACGGTGACCCCGGCGGCGTCCCAGGAGACCTGTCCGGCGACGAAGACGGTCCGTGCGCCGGAAGCGACCGCCACCTGCCGGTAGACGTCGATCTCGGGCAGCCCGTCGGGGTTCAGCAGGGTGATGGCCATGGGGATACGCCTCCTGGTGCGTGCTCTCTTGTGGTTACTCGGGAACCATAGGAGAGTGACCGCTGACGTGGAAGAACGCACTTTTCGGTGACTGAGGAACCTCATGGTGAGCAAGCAGGTCAGGGACGCGACGGCCGGGAACGCGAAGGCGAAGGCGAAGGACGCGACGGTGAGGGAGGCGACCGAGCGGCCGGTCACGGACGAGGCCGACATCACGCGGGCGGACTCCCTGGCCCGCGAGATCTTCACGGACATCGCCAACAAGTGGGCCCTGCTGATCATCGAAACGGTGGGCGACCGCACCCTGCGCTTCACCGAACTGCGCAGCGAGGTCGACGGCATCAGCCACAAGATGCTGACCCAGAACCTGCGCCTGCTGGAGCGCGACGGCCTGGTCGAACGCACGGTGTACCCCACCGTGCCGCCGCGCGTCGAGTACACGCTCACGGAGCCGGGCCAGGCCCTGCGCGCGACGGTCGACGCCATGTGCGACTGGACCCAGCGCCATCTGCGCGCCATCGAGACGGCCCGCCACCGCTTCGACGCGGCCCGCCCGGCCTGAAGCGCGCACGGACCGGCGGGGACGGGGCACGGTCGCGGCCGAGTGCCGCCCGGGTCACGGAACTGTCCCGGCGGCCGCCGGCCCGCACGAAGACGCGGAACGGCGACGGGAACTCCTGCTCGAGCCGCGTTCCACCAGGACCGGCGGGGGCGCGCCCGGCGCCGGCCCGCGCGGTGCGGCGACGTCTCCTCGACGTTTCCTGTAACAGGCACGTAGTAGCGGGTGGCCGGGAGGAACGGCGCGGCGGCCGGGGCCGCTCTAGGTGATCAGAAACGCTCGCCCGTACCGACGGGCAGGCACCCCGACCGACACCGAGGAAGACACCATGCGCGCTCAGAAGCTCACCATCGCCGCCCTGGCCCTCGCCGCGGGCCTGGCGCTCACGGCCTGCCAGAACGACGACGCCGCCATGGGGCAGGACACGTCGGCCAATGGGTCCTCCTCGTCCTCCTCGTCCTCCTCGACCGGCGGCTCGGGCTCGGGCGGCAAGGCGGCCCAGGGCTCCGCGAAGGAATCCGGCGGCACGAAGGCGGACGGGCAGGGCGGCAGCGAGGGAACCGGCTCCGACACGAACAACGGCACCGAGAAGTGCCGCACCGACAACCTGGACATCACCGCGCAGGACACCACCATCACCGGCGAGGACCCGAGGACCGTCGCGGTGACGTTCATGAACGCCGGCGGCCACGACTGCGTGCTCAGCGGTTTCGCGGGCGTCGACCTCAAGACCAACGCGGGGACGATCTCCGCGCAGCGCGAGGGCAACCCGGCCGACGCGACCGTCCTCAAGAACGGCAAGTCGGTGTCCTTCTACGTCTCCTACCCGGTCAACGACACGGGCGGCTCCGGCGTCCGCATCACCGGGCTCGTGGTGACCCCGCCCAACGAGACCAAGTCGGTCACCCTCACCTGGCCGGGCGCCGGCTCCCTTCCCGCCTCCGACGACGCCGCCCCGGTCAAGGTCGGCCCCATCGGCAGCGCCGGCCAGGGCGGCTGACCCGACCACCCGGCACCACCGGAAGGGCCCCACCACGAACGGTGGGGCCCTTCGGCATCGTGCCCGGTGAGGCACTGGCGGAGGATACGAGATTCGAACTCGTGAGGGGTTGCCCCCAACACGCTTTCCAAATGTTCGTTGGGGGGCTCGGTGATGTACGGGAGTGCTCTGACCTGCGATGCAACCGACTCGGGTGGGACTTCTGAACGACGTTGTACGGCGGTGAACGCAACCAGAACCGCAACCACGATCCACGGCCCGCGCCACGGCCCCGTTGTCTTCTTGACGGGCTCCGGCCGCCGGTCCCACACTAGGTGTATGACATTTGTACGACAGGAAGGAGGGAGTGTGGACACGGCAGCGGTTCCCAAGAAGCGGCCGGTCAAAAGGGCTGCCACGAAGGCAGGCAGGCGAAGTGCGGCAGCGGCCGCCCTCGGGCCCAGCAGGCTGGCACAGGTTCGGCTCCGCAGTGAGGAGATGCAGGCCCTCCAGGAGGTCATGCGGACGCTGCACCTCGGCTCGACCTCCGATGCCCTCCGCGAAGGACTGAGGCTCCTCGCGCGGGAAGCCGCCGAGGTGGGGGCGGCCGAGGAGATCCGTGCCTTCTACCAGGGACAGGCTGTACCCCTGCCCGAAGGTGTGGTCGAGCCGAGTGACGCCGAGCTTGCGGCAGCGGACGAGATGGAGTGGTGAGCCCTGGTACGGCGCTCCGTGGCGAGGTGTGGGCCTGCGCGCTGCCCCAGCCAGTGGGTCCGCACCCCGTGGTCGTCCTCACGGTCAACCGGATCGCGGAACCGCTTGCCTCTGTGACGGTCGCGCTGGTCACCGGCACCTCCGGCCCACAGGTCACGCATGTTCCCATCGGACACGACGCGGGGCTGACGAAGTACGACGAGTCCTACGTGAACTGCGCGGACCTGCACACGGTGGCGAAGGCGCGGTTGCGCAGGAAGCTGGGGCTGCTGGCTCCGGGCGAGCTGCACCGTGTGGAGGACACGGTCCGTCTGATTCTCGGGTTGCAGCGCTGACATCGGCAGGGCCGAAAGTAACGGGTGTCGTGCCGGGCAAGGTCACGTCGGCATGACGCCGTGGATGCGGGAGAGCGTGAAGACGCGTTCGTCGTCGCGCAGGTGGCACCAGGCTTCGAGGTAGGGCGGGTCGAGTGCGAGGCGGCTGAGGGTGCGTACCGTCCGGTTCCCCGAGGTGGCGACGTACTCGATGGTGAGGGGTCCGCCGGTATCGATGGCATGGGCGAGCTGACGGACGTCGCTGTACGGCAGGTGCTTGGCCCATCCTGCGACGATCTCCTCGGTGTCCGTGGCGAAGGCCGCTCCTCCGTCGGACGGCGCGGGTCCGGGAGGCGTGGGCGGGGCCTTCAGCAGTTGGGCTGCCAAGGTGCCCGGGTCGACGGGGGCGGGCGTCTTCGTCATGCCCGTGGCGGCCCTCCGGCCACTGTTCCTCGTGCCGGTGCCGCGCGGAGCCGGCACCGGCGTGGCGGCCCGCTGGGGCCGGGTCTTCTCGATCCGTACCGTGCCGTCGGCCGTCTCGGCGACGGGGGCGTATCCCTCGGCCCGGAGCGTGGCGAGAGTCGTCTCGAGCGGGCTGCGGCTGATCAGTACCGTCGGCGCCAACTGTCGCAGTCCGAGCGTCGCGAGTCGGCGGTGGGCGGCGAGTTCGGCCAGGAGGGCGGGCTCGTCGCCGTGGAGGACGCAGGCGGCAGGGGCGATGCGCACGTTCCCGTGGCCGCGTGCGGTGTCGGCGATCAGGTACGACAGTGGTTGCGGCAGGGGACCGGCTGCGACGGCGGTCAGGTCGGTCGTGATGTCGTCACCGGCACGGCCGGCGTCCAGTGCCCGGCGAATGCTGCCGGCACTGAACCGCCACACCGACGCCGTGCCGCTGCTCTCCCGGTCGGCGACGGAGTCCAGGAGCGAGGCCAGCCGCGCGGACGGTGTGCCGGTGACGACGGCGGTGAGGTCGCCGCCGATCCGTGCCGTCACGGCAGCCGAGGGCAGCAGCCGCCGGCATTCCATTTCCAGCCCCTCCACGTCGCCTGTCCGCAGATGGATGCCGAGGGCGGACAGAGCGCCGCGAGCGAGCACCCCGAGGATCTCGGCCTCACGGATAACGGCGGCGAACGGTGTCGCGTCCGAGGGTGAGGAGTGGGCGAGCGGGCGGTGCCAGGTGATCAGGGGCCCCAGATCCGAGGTGGCCGTCGCGCCCTGCCCGGTCGGAAGTCGTGCGGCCGCGGCCAGGAGTCCGTGGCGGGCCTGCGAGCAGTCGTTGCAGGGCGGTGCTCCCGCGAGAGTGGGAAGTGCCTTGTTGTCCTCGTCGCGCGCCTGGGTAGGGGTGAGCGGCAGGGTCCACCATGCCTGGAGGAGGACGGCGAACCGCTCCGGGGGTTCCTGTTCCGCCCAGGCGTCGTATGCCTCCGTCGCCGCCATACGATCGCCGTCACGGCCCAGGAGTCCGGCGGCGTACGCGGTCTCCAGGGTGACCCGCACGATCGCGTCGTCAGCCTGGGCCGCCTTGCCGATACGGGCCAGTTCACGCGCGCCGATCCCGCCGGACTTGAGCCGGGTCGGTGCGGTCGTCGAGCAGGCCGACAGGACGGAGGCGGCCTGGGCCGCGAATGCCGTGGCCGCGGCCGATGCCTCGCGGTCCACCTCCTTCGGGGTGACGGACGCCGACCACACGGAGGGCGGGGCGGGCGCGAACGGGGCGTGCCAGCCCGGCCCGCGCAGCGCGAGTGCCACCTCGGCCGGCATGCGGGCCGGACCGTAGCTGCGACGGTCCTGGACCAGGAACCCTCGGTCCAGTGCCCACCGGGCGCCCGGTTCGAGGCCGGAGCCGGAAGCGCCGAACACGAGGAACCGCGGCTGCCCCGGCACACCCTCCGCACGGCGTTCGAGCAACTCCCGGGCCGCCGTAGGGGCTTTCGCGACCACCGGGACGACCTGCTCCGGGTCACTGTGGTGCCCCACCAGCGCGGCCAGCCGCTGCGCCTTGGTGGCCGGCGGCTTGATGCCCAGTGCCACCAGCATGCCGCGCAACTCGTCGGAGGTCGCACCCACGAGCAGGTGCTGCAGCGGAGCATCCAGCCCCAGGGGCGCGTCCCATGCCCGGCGCAGCGGTCCGGCCATGTGGAGGTCGCCCGCGCCGTCCGGCCAGACCAGGGCGTGATCGGCCAGCGCTTCCAGCACGGCGTCCAGTTCGCGAACGGGTTCGTCGTCCGCCGCCCCCAGCAGTTCCGCCAGGGCATCGCGCGACGCGGGCGTGCCCAGCGCCGCCAGCGCTTCGGCCGCCTGGAGGTGCGGCAGCGCGAGCCGTGGCAGAGCCAGTGCCACCGATCCCGGACGTTGAAGACGGTCCGCCAGCTCCCCCACCGAGCGCGGCTCCGGAGGCGACACGGCGTCCCTTCGTACTTCGAGCACGCCCGCCAGACGAGAGCCGTCGAGGCTGCCCAGCCATGTCGCCAGCGTCGATCGGGACTTCATGGGTGCACCTCGTTGGACCAGGATGTGTCGCAGCGGGGCCGGTGTCCCGGCGCCGGTTCCAGAATGGCGCATCCCGGTGATCAGCGGGTGCCGTACGGGGCGGATTCCCTCCAGGGAGCGTGGGTCTCTTCGGGCCCGCCCGAACCGTGGCGCGAGAGGTCCGGCCGGATCCCGTGCGTGCCCCGTACGATCTTGGGTCCTGGCCGTCGGCGACCGTCGCGGTGCCCGCCGCCAAGTTCCGTAAGGGGCCACCATGCAGGCGGCGCCGGTCGGTCTCCATGGGATACGGAAGCGCGCGCCCGGCTGCTCGCCGAAATGTTCTGAATGTCGGCCGCAGACGCAGTCAAAAGTGCAACCAACTCACAGCAGGAAGCCGAGCCACACTTGTGGCTCGGCTTCCTGCTTCCCCTGTTCGGGGGCTGCGGAGGATACGAGATTCGAACTCGTGAGGGGTTGCCCCCAACACGCTTTCCAAGCGTGCGCCCTAGGCCTCTAGGCGAATCCTCCGCCGGGAACATTACATGACGGTGGGGAGTGGTTGCGAACTCGATCGGGGGGTGGGCGATCGGGTACGCTGGGCCTCAGCCCCTCACGCGGCGCTATCTGACTGAACTCCCCCAGGGCCGGAAGGCAGCAAGGGTAGGTTGGCTCTGGCGGGTGCGTGGGGGGTCTTTGTTTTCCCCCGATCCCCTGGTCCCGGTTCATGTGGTTCCGGTTCGTGGTCCCGGCGTGGCCGGGGTCTCCTCGGTGGCGGGGTCCGTTGTCAGTGGGCGCCTATAACCTCGTATGCGTGTCCTCTCTCGCGCTGTACCGCCGTTACCGCCCGGAGTCGTTCGCCGAGGTCATCGGGCAGGAACACGTCACCGACCCGCTGCAGCAGGCGCTGCGGAACAACCGGGTCAATCACGCGTACCTGTTCAGCGGTCCGCGCGGCTGCGGGAAGACCACCAGCGCCCGGATCCTGGCCCGCTGCCTGAACTGCGAGCAGGGGCCCACGCCGACGCCGTGCGGCGAGTGCCAGTCCTGCCGCGACCTCGCGCGCAACGGCCCCGGCTCGCTCGACGTCATCGAGATCGACGCCGCCTCGCACGGCGGTGTGGACGACGCCCGTGACCTGCGGGAGAAGGCCTTCTTCGGGCCCGCGAGCAGCCGGTACAAGATCTACATCATCGACGAGGCCCACATGGTCACGCCGGCCGGCTTCAACGCGCTGCTCAAGGTCGTCGAGGAGCCCCCGGAGCACCTGAAATTCGTCTTCGCCACCACCGAGCCCGAGAAGGTCATCGGGACGATCCGCTCCCGTACCCACCACTACCCGTTCCGGCTCGTGCCGCCGGGCACGCTGCGGGACTACCTGGGCGAGGTGTGCGGCAAGGAGGACATCCCGGTCGAGGAGGGCGTGCTGCCGCTCGTCGTGCGCGCGGGCGCGGGGTCCGTGCGTGACTCCATGTCCGTGATGGACCAGCTCCTCGCCGGCGCCGGGGACGACGGCGTGACGTACGCCATGGCCACCGCGCTGCTCGGTTATACGGACAGTTCGCTGCTCGACTCCGTGGTGGAGGCGTTCGCCTCCGGGGACGGGGCGGCGGCTTTCGAGGTCGTCGACCGCGTCATCGAGGGGGGCAACGACCCGCGGCGGTTCGTCACCGACCTGCTGGAGCGGCTGCGTGACCTCGTCATCCTCGCCGCCGTCCCGGACGCCGCCGAGAAGGGGCTCATCGACGCCCCCGCCGACGTCGTCGAGCGGATGCAAGCGCAGGCGGGCGTGTTCGGCGCGGCCGAGCTCAGCCGCGCCGCCGACCTGGTCAACGAGGGGCTGACCGAGATGCGCGGGGCGACCTCGCCCCGGCTCCAGCTCGAACTCATCTGCGCACGCGTCCTGCTGCCCGCCGCCTACGGCGACGAGCGGTCCGTCATGGCCCGCATGGACCGGCTGGAGCGGGGCGTCGGCTTCGCCGCGGCCGGTGCCGGACCCGCCATGGGGTACGTCCCGGGGCCCGGAACCCACGGCGGAGCGGCGGCCGACGGTGCCTCGGCGGGGTACGGCGCGGGTGGCGCGGGGATGGTGCAGCAGGGCGGTCCGCCGCAAGGGGGCCCGGGTGACGCGCAGGTCCCGCCCGGCGGCGGTGTCGCGGCGGCCCGGGCGGCGGTACGGAACGGGGGTGCGGGGCCGCAGGGTGCCCCGGGTCCGGGTCCGGCCGATGGTTCCGGTCCCGTCGATGAGGCTCCGCCCGTGGGTGCCGTCGCGCCGCCGCAGCCGGAGTCGGCCCCCGCACCGCAGGACGGTCCCAACGGCACAGGTGGCGCCGGTGCCGCGCCCGGTGCCTGGCCCACCGCCGCGCCCACCGGCGGCGGCCGTCGCCCCGGCGGCTGGCCCACCGCCGCGCCCACGGGTGGCGGCGGACAGCAGTCGGGCGGCCCCGCGGCGGCCCCCGCCCCGCGCACACCGGCGGCGGCACCGGCCGCACCGGTGCCCTCGGCCTCCGGCCCTGCTCCCGGCGGGCTCGACCCCCGGGTCCTCTGGCCCAACATCCTGGAGGCGGTCAAGAACCGCCGCCGCTTCACCTGGATCCTGCTGAGCCAGAACGCCCAGGTCACGGCGTTCGACGGCACCACCCTGCAAATCGGCTTCGTCAACGCGGGCGCACGCGACAACTTCGCCAGCAGCGGCAGCGAGGACGTGCTGCGGCAGGCGCTGTCCGAGCAGTTCAACGTGCAGTGGAAGATCGACGCGGTCGTCGACGGCCCGGGCGGTTCCGGTGGCCCCGGGGGACCGGGCGGCGGCGGGCCGGGCTTCGGACCGGGGAGCGGCCCGGGCGGCGCGGTGCCCACGGCCGGCGGCGGCTCCGGGTTCGGCGGTGGGCCCGGGTACAACGGTGGAGGCAGCGGCGGCGGAGGGACCGGCTTCTCGGCGGCCCCCGGCGCCCCGTCGGCCCAGTCCGGCGGCTACGGCTCGAACGGGTACGGCTCCGGCGGCGCCGGTGGTCAGGGCGGCGCCCTCGCCACCGCGCGCCCCGCCCCCGCACAGGCCGCGCCCCCCGCACCACGGCCGTCCGCCGGGCCGGCCGCCGCGTCCGGGCCCGCCTCGCGGCCGGCCCCGTCGGCCGGTCCGGCAGCGGCCGCCGACACCGCCCCCCGCCGGGCCCCCGTCGCCCCCGAGGACGACATGCCGGAGGAGGACGACCCCGACCTCGTCGAGTCCGCCCTCTCCGGCCACGAACTGATCGTCCGCGAACTGGGCGCGACAGTGATGGAGGAGTTCTCGAACGAGTGAACGAGTGAACGAGTGAACGGGTGCACGGGCGCACGGGTGAAGGAGTGAGGGGCGAGCGGGACCGTGTGTCGAATGAGGTGAGCGAGAGAGAGGGGCCGCCCCGCTCCCAGCGCCGGTCGTGCCGCCCCCGCGTCGGCCGCACCGCACCCGACGCCACCCCGTTCGGATGAACGTACGAACCCCGGCCCTCCCGCCCGTCGTCGCCCGCCACAAGGCCGGCGGCCCGCGCCCGTTAGGCTGACCCCGTGAAGGTCCTCGTCATCGGTAGCGGTGCCCGCGAACACGCCCTGTGCCGTGCTCTGTCCCTCGACCCCCACGTCACGGCGCTGCACTGCGCCCCCGGCAACGCCGGCATCGCCGAAGTCGCCGAGCTGCACCCGGTCGACGCGCTCGACGGCAAGGCCGTGGCCGCGCTCGCCGAGGAGCTCGGGGCCGGGCTGGTCGTCGTCGGCCCGGAGGCCCCGCTCGTCGTGGGTGTCGCCGACGCCGTGCGCGAGGCCGGTATCCCCTGCTTCGGCCCCTCGGGGCAGGCCGCGCGGCTGGAGGGTTCCAAGGCGTTCGCCAAGGACGTGATGGCCGCCGCCGGCGTCCCCACCGCCCGTTCGTACGTGTGCACGACCGCCGAGGAGGCGGAGACGGCCCTCGACGCCTTCGGAGCGCCGTACGTCGTCAAGGACGACGGGCTCGCCGCCGGCAAGGGCGTCGTCGTCACCGACGACCTCGACGCCGCCAAGGCGCACGCCGCCGCCTGCGAGCGCGTGGTCGTCGAGGAGTTCCTCGACGGACCCGAGGTGTCCCTCTTCGCGATCACCGACGGCGAGACCGTCCTCCCGCTCCAGCCCGCCCAGGACTTCAAGCGCGCCCTGAACGGCGACGAGGGCCCGAACACCGGCGGCATGGGCGCGTACTCGCCACTGCCGTGGGCCGAGCCCAAGCTGGTCGAGGAGGTGCTGACGACGGTCCTGCAGCCGACCGTGGACGAGATGCGCCGCCGCGGCACCCCGTTCTCCGGCCTGCTCTACGCCGGCCTGGCGATCACCTCCCGGGGCGTACGCGTGATCGAGTTCAACGCGCGCTTCGGCGACCCCGAGACCCAGGTGGTCCTCGCCCGGCTCAAGACCCCGCTCGCGGGGGTGCTGCTGGCCTCGGCCAACGGCACGCTCGCCGACCTCGAGCCGCTGCGCTGGAGCGACGACGCGGCCGTCACCGTCGTCCTCGCCTCGCACAACTACCCCGGCACCCCGCGCACCGGCGACCCCATCACCGGGCTCGACGACGTCGAGGCCCAGGACGCCCCGCACGCCTACGTCCTGCACGCAGGCACCCGCCGCGACGGGGACGCGGTCGTGAGCGCCGGCGGCCGGGTGCTGTCCGTGACGGCCACGGGTGAGGACCTCACCCAGGCCCGCGACCGCGCCTACACCGCCGTCGCCCGCATCCAGCTCGACGGCGCCCACCACCGCACGGACATCGCGCTGAAGGCGGCCACGGGCGAGCGGTGACGAGGAGACCGGCGCGGCCGGTCGTACTTCCAGGGCCCCGGTTCCCGCGCGGGAACCGGGGCCCGTCTGTTCCGTCACGGCGGCGAGCCCTTTACCGGAAACCGCGCCGCGATGCACGCTCAGGTCACCCACCTTTCCCCAAAGCCATTCCATCGAGTGACCGGCCCCCCATCCGGATGACGGGGCCGGAGGCCCCAACTAGGGTGCCGCGCAAGCGTTCCGGCACTTGGCCCACCGGCATTGCGATGTCAGTGGCGGGTGCCACAGTGGGGGAGTGAGCAACGCACGCCGACAGGCAGGGGGTGACGTCCGGTCGTGACCGGCATGGGGATGGAGGCGGGCGCGCACGCCGCGCGCTCCAGGGCACTGGCCGTGCTGCGGATCCGCAGCCGGGCGGTGGCCGTCGCCCTGCTGCCCGCCGCCGTCGCCGTCGTCCTTCTCGTGGGCGGCGCCACCGGCCGTCTCAGCGGCGCCGGCTGGTCCGCGGCGCGCGGTGTGGTGACGGCCGTCGCCGTCGTCGTCCTGCTGTGCGGCGCGGGCATCGCGCTGCTCGTCGCCCGCGCCCGCCCGGCCGTGAGCCCCACGGTCGCGGTCGGCGAGAAGGCGGCCCCCGACCTGTACCGGATGGTGCGCGACCTCGCCGACCGCCTGGACGTGCCGGTGCCCTCGGCGATAGCCCTCACCCCGGACTGCGACAGCTGGCTGGAGGACCGCACCCACCGCGCCCAGCGCACCCACCGCACCGACGGCACACCCCCGGGTTCGAACGGCGCCGACGCCGACGCCGGTGAGGCGATACGCGGCACGCGGGGACGAGGCATACGCGACCGCCTGCGTACCCGCCTCGGCATACCCGGCTCGCCCGGCGGGTCCGGCACGGGAGGCCCGGGCGGCGGACTCCGCCGCACGCAGGCCGCTCCGGTGCTCGTGATCGGCTCGCCCTTCCTGTGGTGGATGCGGGTCGGCGAGCTGCGGGCGGTCCTCGCTCCGGTCGTCGCCGGTACGGGCCCCTCCGCGCACCCGGACATAGCGGCGGCCCGGCGCTTCGTACGGGGGCTGGACGCGGCCGTGGCCGCGACCTCCGCCCCCGGGCGCGGTCCGCTGGTGCGGACGGCGGGGGCCGGGGCCGGCTGGGTCACCCGGCTGCTGCTGCGCGGCTGCCGGGGCCACGCGGCGGAGATGGAGCGCGGGGTGGCCGCCGCGGCGGCGGAGCGGGCGCAGACGGTGGACTACGGGCTGCGGATCGTCGCCCAGGAACAGGTGGGGCTGGCGTACGCGGGCTGGGACCGGCTGCTGACCCGGGTGGCGCTGCCCGCCTGGCGGATGGGCCGCTGGCCGTCCCGGCTGGACGCGGGCGTCGTCGCGGCGCTCACCGAGCTGTCGCGCCGGGACCGGCTGGCCGAGGGGTTCACCTCCCGGCTGGGCGAGCGGCCCGCCTGCGATCTGCTGGAGGAGCCGGGCACGGTGGACGAGGCGGCCTCGCTCCTCGCCGCCCGTCTCTTCCACGGCGGCCCCGCGGAGTCCGGCCCCGACTGGGCGCCGGTCGGCTGGCACGAGTACCCGGAGGAGATCGTCGACCGCAAGTGGCGGACGGACGCGGCCCGGCTGCACCGGGTCCTGGACACGCTCGGTGTGCGGCACTTCCCCGATGCCTCCCGCCCGGGCGCCCAGGGGCCGACCCTCGCCCGGGTCCTGGACCACCTGACGGTGCCGGGCGCCGAACGCACGGGGGACGGCTCCCCCGGCGCGGACACCGATGCCAAGGACGCCGAGGTCCCGGACCTCCAGGTCACGGACGCCGACCTCACGGACGCCGACCTCACGGACGCCGAGGTAACGGACGCCGACGTCACGGACACGGACGTCACGGACCCGGACGTCACGGACCCGGACGTCGCGAACCTCCTCGACGAGGAGGACGAAGCCGACGGCGGCAGTGGGCCCGCCGCCGCGCTCGCCGCCGTGCTCACCGCCGAGATGGCGCGGGAGGAGGCGGCCGCCGGGCCCGGTCAGGCACCGGCGGCGGGGCAGCAGGCGGGTCCCGACCGCGGCCTGCTGGACGACGGCATGCTCCCGCTCTTTCCGCTCCAGCCCCCGCGCACCGGGCGCGAACTCCTCGCCGACCACGTCATCGCCATGGTGTGCTGCGCGGCCATGGACACCGCCGGCGCCGTCCCGGGGCTCGACTGGCTCGACGGTCCCGCGCTGCTCCTCCGGGGGGAGCGGGCGGCGGATCTGCCGCCGCGGGTGCGGACGCTGGTGGACACCGGGGACCCCGGCCCCCTGCGGGACTGGCTCGGCCGCTCGGGGGTCCGCGCGGAGAAGCCGGTACGGCTGGTCTGATCCGCGCGGATCGCGGAGCCCGCCACGGCCGACCCGTTCCCGCCGGACACCTCTCCTTCGCTTCGCGTCAATTCACGACGAACGGTGACGGTGTGCGTGCATATTGTGATGTGCTGGGTCCGAACGCGTGGGCGGCATGGGCACGCGTCAGCTGACACTGGCATAACGACGCCGGGACCGCCGGCGGAGGCAACAAGGGCATAGGGGAGGGGCGGCGTATGGAGTCGGAGCGGATCCGTCGCTGGGAGTCGGGCGCCCTCGCGCACGCCGTCACGGACCCCTTCGGCCAGGGCCCTGTTCCCTGGCTCCGGGGCGAGGAGTACTACTTCGGCGACACGGGCCAGGTCGTCCCCTGGTACGTCGACCCCGCCGCCGAGGAGACGGAGTTCCGGGCCGCCGACGGACCGCGCGGCGCCACCCGGACGGCGCCCGTCCCCGCCCCCCGCCACCCCTCCGGCCGCCGCACCCGCACCCCCGGCCCGCGGTCCGCGGACGACGTGCGCGGGCAGATCAAAGGCTTCGCCTCCACCGGCGCGGTCACGCCCGGCGAGGCCGTCGACTTCCACATCAGCGTCGACCCGCCCCAGGAGTTCGGCGTAGACATCTACCGGATCGGCCACTACGGCGGCGAGGGCGCCCACAAGATGACGAGCAGCCCCCGCCTGTCCGGCATAGTCCAGCCCCCGCCGCTCACCGCCGAACGCACCGTCTCCTGCCACCACTGGTGGCTGTCCTGGCGGCTGCAGATCCCCCGGGACTGGACCACCGGCGCCTACGTGGCCGTCCTGACCACCGCCGACGGCCACCGCTCGCACGTGCCGTTCACCGTGCGCGACACCCGCCCGGCCGACCTGCTGCTCCTGCTGCCCGACATCACCTGGCAGGCGTACAACCTCTACCCGGAGGACGGCCGCACCGGCGCCAGCCTCTACCACGCCTGGGACGAGCGGGGCCGGCTGCTCGGCGAGTCCGAGGCCGCCACCACCGTCTCCTTCGACCGGCCCTACGCGGGCGCGGGCCTCCCGCTGCACGTCGGCCACGCCTACGACGTGATCCGCTGGGCCGAGCGCTACGGCTACGACCTCGCCTACGCCGACGCCCGCGATCTGCACGCCGGACGCGTCGACGTCACCCGCTACCGGGGCCTGGTCTTCCCCGGGCACGACGAGTACTGGTCGGCCAACATGCGCCGGGCCGTCGAGCTGGCCCGGGAGTGCGGCACCTCGCTGGTCTTCCTGTCCTCCAACACCATGTACTGGCAGGTCGAGCTCGGCCCGTCCCCGTCCGGCACCCCCGACCGGCTGCTGACCTGCCGCAAACGCCAGGGCCCCGGCCGGCCGGTGCTGTGGCGGGAGGTCGACCGGCCCGAGCAGCAGCTGCTGGGCATCCAATACCAGGGCCGCGTCCCCGAACCGAGCCCGCTGGTCGTGCGCAACGCCGGCCACTGGCTGTGGGAGGGCGCCGGGGCCCGGGAGGGCGAGGAGCTGGCGGGCATGGTCGCGGGCGAGGCCGACCGCTACTTCCCGCGCACCCCGCTCCCCGACCACCAGGACCGCATCCTGCTCGCCCACTCCCCCTATCGGGACGCCGAGGGTGTCCTGCGTCACCAGGAGACCTCCCTGTACCGGGACCCCTCCGGGGCGCTGGTGTTCGCGTCCGGGACCTTCGCCTGGTCACCGGCCCTGGACCGTCCCGGCCACGTCGACGCCCGCATCCAGCGCGCCACCGCCAACCTCCTGGACCGCATCTGCAAACGTGAGTGAACGTTTCGCGGGGCCGTGCCGCGCGCCGGGCTCGGGTCGCGCCCCGGCCCCCGCCGGTCCACCCTGGCCGAAGCCCGCGTTCCGCATACGGGAGAATCGAGCCATAGGACAGAACCGGGGAGGAACCGTGTCCGGATTCGTGGAAAAGCCCGAGCCCGTCCAGGTGCCGGGTCTGGTGCACCTGCACACCGGCAAGGTGCGCGAGCTGTACCAGAACGAGGCGGGCGACCTGGTGATGGTCGCCAGCGACCGCATCTCCGCCTACGACTGGGTGCTCCCCACGGAGATCCCCGACAAGGGCCGCATCCTCACCCAGCTCTCCCTGTGGTGGTTCGACCAGCTCGCCGACCTCGTCCCGGGCCATGTCCTGAGCACCGAACTGCCGGCCGGCGCCCCCGCCGACTGGCGCGGCCGCACCCTGGTCTGCAAGTCGCTGCGCATGGTGCCGGTGGAGTGCGTGGCCCGCGGCTATCTGACCGGTTCCGGCCTGGTGGAGTACGACGCCTCCCGCACCGTCTGCGGCCTCGCCCTCCCCGAAGGCCTCGTCGACGGCTCCGAACTGCCCGCGCCGATCTTCACCCCGGCCACCAAGGCCGAGGTCGGCGACCACGACGAGAACGTCTCCTACGAGGAGGTCGCCCGCCAGGTCGGCGCCGACACCGCCGCCCAGCTGCGGCAGTCCACCCTCGCCGTCTACTCCCGGGGCCGCGACATCGCCCGCGACCGCGGCATCCTGCTGGCAGACACCAAGTTCGAGTTCGGCTTCGACGGCGACGAACTCGTCCTCGCCGACGAGGTCCTCACCCCGGACTCCTCCCGCTTCTGGCCCGCCGACGAGTGGCAGCCGGGCCGCGCCCAGCCCTCGTACGACAAGCAGTTCGTGCGCGACTGGCTGACCTCGTCCGCCTCCGGCTGGGACCGCGCCGCCGAACAGCCGCCCCCGGCCCTGCCGGACGAGGTCGTCGAGGCGACCCGCGGCAAGTACGTGGAGGCCTACGAGCGCCTGACGGGCGTCCGCTGGGACTGAGGACCCCCCCGGGGCCGGGTCCCGGTAGACCCCGCACACGACGAAGGCCCCGGTCCACCGGACCGGGGCCTTCGCTTTCGACTGTTTCCACTGGAGCGGACGACGAGGCTCGAACTCGCGACCTCAACCTTGGCAAGGTTGCGCTCTACCAACTGAGCTACGTCCGCACTGCGCCGTGGCGCGGGAGCAACTATACCCAACCGTGCTCACGCGCGAGACGCACCGCCGCATGACGGTTCTCCACCCCCAGCTTGGAGACCGCCGAGGACAGATAGTTCCGCACGGTCCCCTCCGCCAGCGCCGCCCGCTCGGCGATCTCCGCGACCGGCGCCCCGTCGGCGGCGAACTCCAGCACCTCCGCCTCCCGCACCGTCAGCGGCGAGTCCCCGGTGGAAATCGCGTCGGCCGCCAACTCGGGGTCGACGTAACGGTTTCCCGCGTGCACCGTACGGATCACCTCCGCGAGCTGCTGGGCGCTCACCGTCTTCGGCACGAACCCCCGCACCCCCACCTCCAGCGCCCGCTTCAGATGGCCCGGGCGCCCGTGACTGGTCACGATCAGCACCCGGCACCCGGGCAGCTCGGTGCGCAGGGATGTGGCCACCCTCACGCCGTCCGCCCCCGGCATCTGCAGATCCAGCACGGCCACATCGGGGCGGTGCGCCCGCGCCATGGCCAGCGCCTCGGGCCCGGTGGCGGCCTCGGCCACTACCAGCAGGTCGTCCTCCAGCGCCAGCAGCGCGGCCAGCGCGCCCCGGATGAGGTGCTCGTCGTCGGCGAGCAGCAACCGAACGGGGGCACCGACGGGCACGGCCCCCGCGGCGGCGGCGGACGGCGGCGGTACGGATGTCACGGCGTGACCTCACTCAGCGACGACGGGGACGACGGGGACGACGGGGACGACGGGGGTGACGGGACGGCTCTGGTGCCGGACGGCGGCGCTGCCTCCGCGTCCGGGACGCGCGCCCCGAAGGACCCGTCGCCCGCGGACGGTGAGGAGGACGGCCCCGGCAGCGGCACCTCCGCCGTGAGCCGGAACACGCCCGTCCCGGCCGGGCCGGCCCGCAGCGTGCCCCCGATCTCCGCCAGCCGCTCCCGCAGCCCCGCGAGCCCGGACCCGCGCCCCGCGGCCCCACCCACCGGGGAAGCCTGCCCGGACCCGGACCCGGCCTCGGGTCCGTCCTCGGACTGCGCCTCCGGAACCGGTGCCCCGTCGTTCTCCACCGACAGCTCGATCCGGTCCCCGGCCGTCCGCAGCGCGACCGTGCACCGCTGCGGGTTCCCGTGCCGCAGCACATTGGTGACGGCCTCGCGGACCACCCAGGCCAGCGCCGACTGCACCGGTGCCGGCAGCCCGCCCGCCGGAGGACCGGTCACCGTGCAGTCGATGCCGGCCGCCGTGAGCACCCCGCGCGCTCCGGAGAGTTCGACCCCGAGGTCGGCCCCCCGGTAGCCGCGCACCACCTCGCGGACCTCCCGCTGCGACTCCTGCGCTATGCGCTGCACCTCCATCATCTGCGACTCCGCCTCCGGCCGGCCGCGCCGGGCGAGCTGCACGGCGAGCTCGCTCTTGAGCGCTATCACCGCCAGGTTGCGCCCCATCACGTCGTGCAGATCGCGGCCGAACCGCAGCCGCTCTTCGGCGACGGCGAGCCGGGCCTCGATGTCCCGTGACCGCTCCGCCTCCCACAGCACCGCCAGCGTCCACGCCCCGCAGCGCGAGCCGAGTATCGAGAGACCGGCCCCGAATGCGGTGATCGCCGCCGTGAAGAGCACCTCGCCGACATCGCCGCGCAGCAGCCCGAACACCGTCATCAGCAGGACACAGCCGATCGCGGAGTGCCGCAGAAAAATGCGGACCGGCACGACCATGGCGTAGACCGTCCCGAACGACAGCAGGACCGCGCCCAGTGCCAGCCGGCAGCCCCACGGGGCGACCGCGTCCAGACCGTGGAGCGTCGCCACCAGCGCCAGGGCCAGGACGAACAGGGCCGCCGGCGTCCACAGCGCGCGCGGCGGGAGCACGGCGCGCCCCAGGTAGTGGTCGAGGACCGGGCGCACCAGCCGGTTCGCCCAGACGATCTGGAGGACGCCGACGAGCAGCAGCGACGCGGCGAGCAGCCGGGACAGCAGACCGTGCTGGAGGCCGGCGAGCAGCGGCAGCGCCATCCAGGTGAGGGCGAACACCCAGGGCAGGAACCGCCACATGATCACGGACTGCAGCTCCACCCGCGCCGCCTTGCTCCGCGCGTGCCACGCACGCTGCCAGCCGAGTATCGGCCTCGGTGTACGTAGGGTCATTCCGTTCCCCTCCTCTCCCTCGCGGTTCTCCCCGTCCGCTCCGGTCAGCGGCGGTCCCAGCGGAACCATCGTCGTACGGCCCAGGCGGCGAGGACGATCCAGGCCGCGGCGAGGGCCGTCGACTCCAGCGTCTCGTATCCCGACAGCTGACCCGTCCAGCCGCCGCGGACCAGCCGTATGACCGGGGAGAGCGGCAGCAGGTCGCAGACGTGGGCGACCTTGTCCGGCAGCACCTCGAGCGGGACCGTGAGGCCCGAGCCCAGCATGGAGACGAACACCAGCGGCAACGCCGTGACCTGCGCGCTCTCCACCGTCCGGCTGACACTGGCGGTCAGGGCGGCCAGCGCCGCGGACAGCACCAGACCGGCGAGCACGCCCAGTACGGCGAGGTGCGGGGCGCGGGGTGCGGGCAGGTCCAGCAGGACCGTGCAGCCGACGGCCACGAGCAGGGACTGTATGAGGCCGATACAGAGCGCGGGCAGCGCCGTGCCGACGAGGATCTCCGCGTCCCTCAGCTCGCCGGTGCGCAGTCGCTTGAGCACCAGTTCCTCTCGGCGGGCGGCGAAGACGGTCACCAGGGACGTGTAGACGGCGAAGAGGAAGGAGAAGCCGATCGCGGAGGTCAGCAACACCGGACCGACGCTCAGCCCTTGGGCTTCGAGATCGAACTCGTCCAGTGCGGGCCGGATGCTGAGCGGGAGCGCGAGCGGGACGAGTACCGCGGTGACGATCACGCTCTTGGTGCGCAGCAGCAGGGTCAGCTCGGCCCGGGCCAGGGCACGCAGCCGTCCCAGGGAGGTGGTGCTCCCGGTGCGGCTCCCGCCCGCGAAACCCCTCCCCGCACCCGTGTCCGTGCCCGTCCCGATACCCGTGCCCGTCCCCATACCCGTGCCCGTGTTCGTCCCCGTGCCCGTGTTCGTGTTCATGCCGCCGCCTTCCCGGCCGAGGTGTCCGCAGTTCCGTTCGACGTCGTGTCCGGCACCCCGTGTCCGCCGGATTCCCCCCGCTTCCGTGCCGTCTCCCGCTCGGCTATGTGCAGGAACGCCTCCTCCAGCGAGGCCGAGCGCACGTCCAGCCGGTGCAGCACGACGCCGGCGCGGTCCGCCCACAGCAGCAGGGCGGTGGCGGTGCGCTGCAGTTCCTCCGTGCGCAGCAGGACCGTCCGGCCCGACGTCTCGTGGGCCGTCACGCCGAGTTCGGCGAGCGGGGGCAGGTCTCCGACGAAGTACCCCTCGGGCAGGTCGAAGGAGATCCGGGACGGCTGAGCGGCGGTGACCTCGGCCGGGGTGCCCGTCGCGGCGATGCGGCCCTCGTGGAGTATCGCCAGCCGGTCGGCGAGTGCCTCGGCCTCCTCCAGGTAGTGCGTGGTGAGCAGCACGGTGGTGCCCGCCTCGCGCAGAGCGCGGACCAGTTCCCAGGTGTCCCGGCGGCCCTCGGCGTCCAGTCCGGTCGTGGGCTCGTCGAGGAACAGCACCTCGGGGCGGCCGAGCAGGGCGAGCGCCAGGTCGAGCCGCCGCTTCTCGCCGCCGGACAGCTGCTTCACCCGCACACCGGACCGCCGGGTCAGCCCGACCATGTCGAGCGCCTCCGGCGCGGGCCGGGCGTCGCTGGTGCAGCCCGACCACAGCCGTATCGTCTCGGCGACGGTCAGCTCGTTGGGGAAGCCGCCCTCCTGGAGCATCACGCCCGTACGTGGGCGGACGGCGGCGCGCTCGGCGTACGGGTCGTGCCCGAGGACGCGGATGCGGCCGGCCGCCGGGGCCGCGAGCCCTTCGAGGAGTTCGACGGTGGAGGTCTTGCCCGCGCCGTTGGTACCGAGGAGCGCGAAGAGTTCGCCGCGGCCCACCGAGAAGGTGATGCCGCGCACGGCTTCGAAACCGCCCCCGTAGACCCGCCGCAAGTCGGTGACGTCAATCACGTGTTCGCGCTCGTCCGTGTTCATGCATCCAGCCTCCCCGCCGACGGACGCCGCAGGCAGTGCGCGGTGTCATGAACCCGCATGACAAATGTCAGAGACGCACGAGGCACGCACGACGAAGGCCCCGGTCCTGAGGACCGGGGCCTTCGCTTCCACTTTTTCCACTGGAGCGGACGACGAGGCTCGAACTCGCGACCTCAACCTTGGCAAGGTTGCGCTCTACCAACTGAGCTACGTCCGCAATGCCCCCGACCGGCTCTCACCGATCGGTGCGGCACCAGCCTACCTGATCCACAGAGGGCATCGGTCCGGCGGTGCAGAGCGGGTGACAGGAATTGCACACTGCGCCTCCCCCTTGGAAAGGGGGTGTTCTACTACTGAACTACACCCGCATGTACTCCGTGAGCTGGGCCTTTTCGGCCTTGCCCGGCGGCGTGCTCCAGACTCTAGCTGATCAGCGGGGGTGGTGCGCAAGTCGGTTGGCGCCGGGGGCGCATGACCGGCCGTCGGCCGGCCCCCGGGCACCTCGGAGCACCGGCTCCGGACGGCCGTGAGGGCCGTCTCCCGGCGCCCCGCAGGACCACCTCCCGGTGCTCCGGGGGACTGCTGCCGGGGGTGCCGCGGGGCACCGCCCCCGCACGCCCCACCGCCCTCACTGCGCCTCGGCGAACGCCTCGTACACCCGCTTCGGGATCCGGCCGCGGGCCGGCACGTCCATCCGGTTCGCCTGCGCCCAGGCCCGGACCGCCGCCGGGTCGGGGGCGACCACCGTCTCCCGGTAGGCCTTGCCGGAGCGCGCCCGCTTGCGGCCCGCCTCCACGAAGGGCGCGAGCGCCGTCCGCAGCTTGTCGGCGTTCGTCCGGTTCAGGTCGATCTCGTACGACCTGCCGTCGAGTCCGAAGGCGATCGTTTCGGCCGCTTCCGAGCCGTCGATGTCGTCAAAGAGCGTTACCACGACACGCTGCGCCACGAATATCGGTCCCTTCGTGCGACATCACGGACTCGCGGGTTGCGATCACGTCCGGCGGATGTCGACTGTCCGGCTGTTATTGGAGTGGGTGTACTTGGGTGGGTGTACTTGGTGGGGTAGTGGCCGGTACTGGCCCATTGATTGGCACCGCGCCTTTGGGTGCCAATGGGCAAAGTATCGGCTATTGCCAATTCTTTTGTACAGGGCCCGGCAATGCGGTGGGCAGAACGACTAAATCCGTCCGCGTGTCTCCGCGCAATAGGAACCACTGCCGGATGCCTGATCTTTCCCTGATCTTTTCGCGCAGCCGGGTCGCCGACACCGGATCGTGACTCCGGTCACGCCGATTCCGTGACGAAGTTTCACGCGAGGCTCCGCACGGAACGGTGTGCAAGGGCCGACGGTCGGCGATCGCGGGCGAACGGACGGTGCCCGGACCGCCGTCGCCCATTCCGTAGATTCCTACGAATCTACCCGCGTAGAAATTTTGTACGGGTAGTCTGAAGGGACCTGCTCAGCACCACACACCGGGAGTGCCAGTGGCACGCGTCGTAGTCGACGTCATGCTCAAGCCGGAGATCCTCGACCCCCAGGGCCAGGCGGTGCAGCGCGCACTGCCGCGGCTCGGTTTCGAGGGCATCTCCGACGTACGTCAGGGAAAGCGATTCGAACTCGAGGTGGACGGGCCGGTCGACGACGCCGCCCTCGCCCGGATCCATGATCTCGCGGAATCCTTCCTCGCCAACACCGTGATCGAGGACTTCACCGTGAAGGTCGAGTCCGCCGACGTGGTCACGGGGGCCGCGAAGTGACCGCTCGTATTGGCGTCGTCACTTTCCCCGGCAGTCTCGACGACCGGGACACGCAGCGCGCGATCCGCGTCGCCGGCGCCGAACCCGTGGCGCTCTGGCACAAGGACAAGGACCTCAAGCAGGTCGACGCCGTGGTGCTGTGCGGCGGTTTCTCCTACGGCGACTATCTGCGCGCGGGTGCCATCGCGCGTTTCTCGCCGGTGATGGACACCGTCATCGACCAGGCGAAGTCCGGCCTCCCGGTGCTCGGCATCTGCAACGGCTTCCAGATCCTCACCGAGGCCCATCTGCTGCCCGGCGGGATGCTCGGCAACGACCACCTGCACTTCATCTGCCGCGACCAGAAGCTGCGGGTGGAGAACGCGGACACCGCCTGGACCAGCGACTACACCGCCGGCCAGGAGATCCGCATCCCGCTGAAGAACATGGACGGCCGCTACGTCGCCGACCGGCGCACGCTGGACGAGCTGGAGGCCGAGGGCCGCGTCGCCTTCCGGTACGTGACCCGCGGCGGAGCCGCCGACGGTCCCGCCGACCCCGAGGGCTACGGCAACCCCAACGGCTCGCTCAACGACATCGCGGGCATCACCAACGCCGCGGGCAACATCGTCGGCCTCATGCCGCACCCGGAGCACGCCGTGGAGCCGCTCATCGGCAGCGGCCGCACCGACGGCCTCCCCTTCTTCACGTCGATCCTCAAGAAGCTGGTCAGCGCATGAGCAAGACACCTCTGGACACGGTCGAACACGCGGCCGCGACCCCCGATGTCGCGCTGCCCTGGGCCGAGCTGGGCCTCAAGAAGGACGAGTACGAGCGCGTCGTCGAGATCCTGGGCCGCCGCCCGACCGGCGCCGAGCTCGCCATGTACTCGGTGATGTGGTCCGAGCACTGCTCGTACAAGTCCTCCAAGGTCCACCTCCGCCAGTTCGGCGAGAAGGCCCCCGAGAACGACGCCATGCTCGTCGGCATCGGCGAGAACGCGGGCGTCGTGGACGTCGGCCAGGGCTACGCCGTCACCTTCAAGGTGGAGTCGCACAACCACCCCTCCTATGTGGAGCCCTACCAGGGCGCGGCCACCGGGGTGGGCGGCATCGTGCGCGACATCATCGCGATGGGCGCGCGCCCGGTCGCCGTCGTGGACCCGCTGCGCTTCGGCGCGGCCGACCACCCCGACACCAAGCGCGTCCTGCCGGGCGTCGTCGCCGGCATCGGCGGCTACGGCAACTGCCTGGGTCTGCCCAACATCGGCGGCGAGGTCGTCTTCGACGCCTGCTACCAGGGGAACCCGCTGGTCAACGCCGGTGCCATCGGCGTCATGCGGCACGAGGACATCCACCTCGCCAAGGCGTCCGGCGCGGGCAACAAGGTCATCCTGTACGGAGCCCGGACGGGCGGCGACGGCATCGGCGGCGCGTCGATCCTCGCCTCCGAGACGTTTGACGACGCGAAGCCCTCCAAGCGCCCCGCCGTCCAGGTCGGCGACCCCTTCCAGGAGAAGCTCCTCATCGAGTGCACCCTGGAGGCGTTCGCCGAGAAGCTCGTCGTCGGCATCCAGGACCTCGGCGCGGCCGGCCTGTCCTGCGCGACGAGCGAGCTGGCGTCCAACGGCTCCGGTGGCATGCGCGTCACGCTGGACGACGTTCCGCTGCGCGACTCCACGCTCTCGCCCGAGGAGATCCTCATGAGCGAGTCGCAGGAGCGCATGTGCGCGGTCGTCGAGCCGGAGAAGGTCGACCGTTTCCTGGAGATCTGCGACAAGTGGGACGTCATCGCCACCGTCATCGGTGAGGTCACCGACGGCGACCGGCTGGAGATCTTCTGGCACGGCGGCAAGATCGTCGACGTCGACCCGCGCACCGTCGCCCACGAGGGCCCGGTGTACGAACGCCCGTACGCCCGCCCCGACTGGCAGGACGCCCTCCAGGCCGACGGCGCGGAGAAGCTGCCCCGGCCGTCCTCCGGGGACGAGCTGAAGGACCAGGTCCTGAAGCTGGTGGCCTCCCCCAACCAGGCCTCCAAGAAGTGGATCACCCAGCAGTACGACCACTTCGTGCAGGGCAACACCGTCCTCGCCCAGCCCGAGGACTCCGGCATGATCCGCATCGACGAGGAGTCCGGCCTCGGCGTCGCCCTCGCCACCGACGGCAACGGCCGGTACGCCAAGCTCGACCCGTACACGGGCGCGCAGCTGGCCCTCGCCGAGGCCTACCGCAACGTGGCGACGACCGGCGCGAAGCCGCTCGCCGTCTCCGACTGCCTGAACTTCGGCTCGCCCGAGGATCCGGCGGTCATGTGGCAGTTCGCCGAGGCCATCCGCGGTCTGGCGGACGGCTGCCAGCAGCTCGGCACGCCGGTGACCGGCGGCAACGTCTCGCTCTACAACCAGACGGGCGAGGCGGCGATCCACCCGACCCCGGTCGTGGCCGTCCTCGGCGTCATCGACGACGTGGCCCGGCGCACGCCGGTCGCCTTCCAGGAGGAGGGCCAGCTGCTGTACCTCCTCGGCGACACACGTGAGGAGTTCAGCGGCTCGGCGTGGTCCCAGGTGATCCACGACCACCTCGGCGGGCTGCCGCCCAAGGTGGACCTGGAGCGCGAGCGGCTGCTCGGCGAGATCCTGATCTCCGCCTCCCGCGACGGCATGGTCGACTCCGCGCACGACCTGTCCGACGGCGGCCTGATCCAGGCGGTCGTGGAGTCCGCGCTCCTCGGCGGCAAGGGCGCGCGACTGGTCGTCCCCGACGGCCTGGACGCGTTCACGTTCCTGTTCTCCGAGTCGGCGGGGCGTGCGGTCGTGGCCGTGCCGCGCTCGGAGGAGGTCCGCTTCAACGACATGTGCGGGGCGCGGGGGCTGCCGGCCGTGCGCATCGGCGTGGTGGACGGCGACAGCGTCGAGGTGCAGGGGGAGTTCGCGCTGCCCCTGGCGGAGCTGCGTGCGGCGCACGAGGGGACGATTCCGGCGCTGCTCGCGTAGGGCGCGTGCGCTGCGCCCCCCGGTACGTCCAGGGGGCGCGGGGCGCGCCCTCCGGTACGTCGAGGCCCCGCCCGGACCTGAGCCCCGGGCGGGGCCTCGACCCGTCCCCCCCCGCTGTGTGGGTGGGTCGGGCGGAGCCCGCATGAGAGCTTGGACGGCGGGGTTCTGCGAGCACCCCCCCACCGCACCCCCCTCTACGCTCGCCCTCATGCCCCCCGCCAAGAAGCGCCCCCGCACCTACGACCCCGTCAAGACCCGCGCCGCCGTCCTCGCCCAGTTCGGCCACGTCCGCGCGGCCGTCGGCGTCCTCACCCCCGCACAGCTGTCCGCGCCCACCCGCCTGGGCACCTGGACCGTCCGGGACCTCGCCGCGCACCTCACCATGGCCGTCGAGAGCGTCAGCACCGCGCTGGAACGCCCCGCCCCCGCCCGCGCGGAACTCGGCCCCCTGGACTACGCCTCCGCCACCGCCCGCCACGCCGAGGCCATCGCGGAGGGCAGCCACGCCCTCGCCGAGGCCAACCCCGATCTGAACGCGCTCTACGCGCGCGTGGCGGAGCGCCTCGCCCGGGCGCTCGCGGACACGCCCCATGACCGGCTCATCCCCACTCGCGCAGGGGGCATGACCCTCGCCGACTACCTGGTCACCCGCACCGTCGAACTCGTCGTCCACACCGACGACCTCAACGACGCCGTCCCCGGCCTCGGCGTCCCCCTGGACCGCCAGGCCCTCGCCGCCTGCACGCGCCTCCTCGCGGACACCCTCGCCGCCCGCGCCCCCGGCGCCTCCACCGAGGTCCGCGTGCCGCCGTACGCCGTCGTGCAGTGCGTGGAGGGCCCCCGGCACACCCGCGGCACCCCGCCCAACGTCGTCGAGACCGACCCGCTGACCTGGATCCGCCTCGCCACCGGCCGTACCGACTGGCGGACCGCGCTCGCCGCCGCGAAGGTCACCGCCAGTGGCGAGCGGGCCGACCTCGGCGGACTGCTCCCCCTGATGAGCTGACCCGCGGGGCGCCCGAGGTGTGCGACGGCTCACTCAGGACCGCCGCACACGCCCTCGGCCCACAGCGGGCGAGCAACGGCGACGGGAGCCGTCGGAGCCGACGTCTCTCCTGGTCAGAGGGGTTGAGTGGAGGAGTGCCAGGGCGGTGTGGCTTCTGCCGCCGGACCCCCCGTCCCGCTGCCCGGCCACCGCACCGGATTCGGACCAGTGCGCGATCTCGCCTACACTCGGTCGCGTGCCACGTGGTGACGGTCGACTCAATCATGATCTGCTCCCCGGCGAGAAAGGCCCCCAGGACGCGTGTGGCGTCTTCGGTGTCTGGGCTCCGGGCGAAGAGGTCGCCAAACTCACTTACTTCGGGCTCTACGCCCTTCAGCACCGGGGCCAGGAGTCCGCGGGTATCGCGGTCAGCAACGGCTCCCAGATCCTCGTCTTCAAGGACATGGGCCTGGTCTCCCAGGTCTTCGACGAAGCCTCCCTCGGTTCCCTCCAGGGTCATATCGCGGTCGGTCACGCCCGCTACTCGACCACGGGTGCCTCCGTGTGGGAGAACGCCCAGCCGACGTTCCGCGCCACCGCGCAGGGATCGATCGCGCTCGGCCACAACGGCAACCTCGTCAACACGGCGCAGCTCGCCGAGATGGTCGCCGACCTGCCCAAGCAGGACGGCCGCACCCCGAAGGTGGCGGCCACCAACGACACCGACCTGATCACCGCGCTGCTGGCCGGCCAGGTCGACGCGGACGGCAAGCCGCTCACCGTCGAGGAAGCCGCCCTGACGGTGCTTCCGCAGGTCAAGGGCGCCTTCTCGCTCGTCTTCATGGACCAGCACACGCTGTACGCCGCCCGTGATCCGCAGGGCATCCGCCCGCTGGTCCTCGGCCGGCTGGAGCGCGGCTGGGTGGTCGCCTCGGAGTCGGCGGCGCTCGACATCTGCGGCGCCAGCTTCGTACGGGAGATCGAACCGGGCGAGTTCGTCGCGATCGACGAGAACGGCCTGCGTACGTCGCGATTCGCGGAAGCGAAGCCCAAGGGCTGTGTCTTCGAGTACGTCTACCTGGCCCGTCCCGACACCGACATCGCCGGGCGGAACGTCTACCTCTCGCGCGTGGAGATGGGCCGCCGGCTGGCGAAGGAAGCGCCCGCCGAGGCCGACCTCGTCATAGCGACGCCGGAGTCCGGAACCCCCGCCGCCATCGGCTACGCGGAGGCCTCGGGCATCCCCTTCGGCGCCGGTCTGGTGAAGAACGCCTATGTGGGCCGTACGTTCATCCAGCCCTCCCAGACCATCCGCCAGCTCGGCATCCGGCTGAAGCTGAACCCCCTGAAGGAAGTCATCAAGGGCAAGCGCCTGGTCGTCGTCGACGACTCGATCGTGCGCGGCAACACCCAGCGGGCCCTGGTGCGGATGCTGCGCGAGGCGGGCGCCGCCGAGGTGCACATCAGGATCTCCTCCCCGCCGGTGAAGTGGCCCTGCTTCTTCGGCATCGACTTCGCCACGCGCGCGGAGCTGATCGCCAACGGCATGACCATCGACGAGATCGGCACCTCGCTCGGCGCCGACTCCCTGGCGTACATCTCCATCGACGGCATGATCGAGGCGACCACCATCGCCAAGCCGGACCTCTGCCGGGCCTGCTTCGACGGCGAGTACCCGATGGACCTCCCCGACCCCGAGCTCCTGGGCAAGCAGCTCCTGGAGACCGAGCTGGCCGCCGGGCCCGCCGCCACGGCCGCCAGCGACGCGATCCGCCGCCCGTAGGCGCCCCGCGGGCCGCGTGGGCCCGCCCGCTCGACGGTGAGCGGGCGCCGCCCCCGCCCGGGGCCGTGCGGGGCCGTCCACGGCCCCGCCACCGATCACCCCTCCCCCCACCGAGCAGCTCCCCCTTTCCGACCGCCGTACGACCGAAGGTGCGAACCCACATGTCCGAGACCACCGGGACGACCCCTGGCTCCCCGTCCGGTGCCAGCTACGCGGCCGCGGGCGTCGACATCGAGGCGGGCGACCGTGCCGTCGAACTGATGAAGGAGTGGGTGAAGAAGACGCGCCGTCCCGAGGTCCTCGGCGGCCTCGGCGGCTTCGCCGGGCTCTTCGACGCCTCCGCCCTGAAGAGGTACGAGCGCCCGCTGCTCGCCTCCGCCACCGACGGCGTCGGCACCAAGGTCGACATCGCCCGGCAGCTGGGCGTGTACGACACGATCGGCCACGACCTGGTCGCCATGGTCATGGACGACATCGTGGTGTGCGGCGCCGAGCCGCTGTTCATGACCGACTACATCTGCGTCGGCAAGGTGCACCCCGAGCGGGTCGCCGCGATCGTCAAGGGCATCGCCGAGGGCTGTGTGCTGGCCGGCTGCGCCCTGGTGGGCGGCGAGACGGCCGAACACCCCGGCCTGCTGGGTCCGGACGACTTCGACGTGGCCGGCGCCGGCACCGGGGCCGTGGAGGCCGACCGGCTACTCGGTCCCGACCGCATCCGCGAGGGCGACGCGGTCGTCGCCATGGCGTCCTCCGGACTTCACTCCAACGGGTACTCCCTGGTCCGGCACGTCCTGCTGGAGCAGGCCGGGCTCGCGCTCGACGCCCGGGTGGCGGAGTTCGGCCGCACCCTCGGCGAGGAGCTGCTGGAGCCCACCAAGATCTACTCGCTGGACTGCCTGGCCCTGACCCGCACCACCGAGGTGCACGCCTTCAGCCACGTCACCGGCGGCGGACTGGCGGCCAACCTGGCCCGGGTGATCCCCGACGGGCTGCACGCGCGCGTGGACCGCGCCACCTGGACGCCCGCCCCGGTCTTCGACCTGGTCGGCCGGACCGGCGAGGTCGAACAGCTCGAACTGGAGAAGACGCTGAACATGGGCGTCGGCATGGTCGCGATCGTCCCGCAGGGGTCGGTCGACGCCGCGCTGGCGACCCTGGCCGACCGGGGCGTCGACGCCTGGGTGGCCGGCGAGATCACCGGCCGGGGCGACCACACCACCGGCGCCACCCTGGAGGGCAGCTACGCGCGGTAGACGAAGGTGCTGTTCCCGCAGGCAGCACAGAACCCGGTCGGTGACCGGAAGTCACCGACCGGGTGAGTGCTCAGTGCAGGTCAAGCGCCGCGACGGTGCTGTGAGGACTGATCGTCCTCGTCGTCGTCGTCCTCATAGAGGTCGGCGTAGCGTGAATACAGCTCGTCGTCCTCTTGCTCATCGTCCTCGAATCGGTCGCCGTTCGGCGACTCGTTCGACGTCGATGCGCCCAGCTCCTCGGCCAGGCGTGACAGGTCCGTCCCGCCGCTGTTGTACTTCAGCTGGCGGGCGACCTTCGTCTGCTTGGCCTTGGCCCGGCCGCGCCCCATGGCTCGACCCCCTCAACGACGGGGCTCGACGGCCCCAGAGTCTTGACACGCGTTCATGTTCTGGAACGGACTCTCGGTGGAGAGACCGTCCGTAGGGCTTCCACGGTACCTGAGCCCACGCCCATACGGTACGTCGCCCGCAGGAGCAGCGTGTGCGCGGGGCCCCCGGGGAACCCCGTCCTCGCTGGTCAACCGCGATTTTAACCACTTATCGGCCCACGACCCGCCGACGAACGTGAGAGTTCTCTCCACGTGCCCCCCGGCGGGTACCGGCCGCCGCCGGGCGGCCGTGCGCGGCCTCCGCGCGCGCGGACGACGAAAACGGCGGGATGCGACCATGGGACGGGCGCGCGGGGCGGCCGTCCCATGGCCAGAAATCGTCCGTCCGGTCAGCGTGCCGCGCGGGCCTCCGCCATCCGCTGCTCGGCGATCCGGTCGGCCGCCGCGGCCGGCGGAATCCCGTCCGACTTCGCACGTGCGAAGATGTCGAGCGTGGTGTCGAAGATCTTCGCGGCCTTCACCTTGCACCGCTCGAAGTCGAAGCCGTGCAGCTCGTCGGCGACCTGGATGACACCGCCCGCGTTCACCACGTAGTCCGGCGCGTAGAGGATCCCGCGGTCGGCGAGGTCCTTCTCCACGCCCGGGTGCGCGAGCTGGTTGTTGGCCGCCCCGCACACCACCTTCGCCGTCAGCACCGGCACGGAGGCGTCGTCCAGGGCGCCGCCGAGCGCGCAGGGGGCGTAGATGTCGAGCCCGTCGTAGGTGATCAGCGCCTCGGTGTCGGCGACCGCGGTGACCTGCGGGCGGCCCTCGGTGACCCGGCGCACGGCGTCCTCGCGCACATCGGTGACCACCACCCGCGCGCCCTCCTTCACCAGGTGCTCCACCAGGTGGTGCCCGACCTTGCCGACGCCCGCGATGCCCACCGTGCGGTCGCGCAGCGTCGGGTCGCCCCACAGGTGCTGCGCGCTGGCCCGCATGCCCTGGTAGACGCCGAAGGCGGTGAGCACGGAGGAGTCGCCGGCGCCCCCGTGCTCCGGGGAGCGCCCGGTGGTCCAGCGGCACGCACGGGCGACGACGTCCATGTCGGCGACGTACGTGCCGACGTCGCAGGCGGTGACGTACCGCCCGCCGAGCGAGGCCACGGCCCGCCCGTAGGCGAGCAGCAGCTCCTCGGTCTTGATCTGCTCGGGGTCACCGATGATCACGGCCTTGCCGCCGCCGTGGTCGAGTCCGGCCATGGCGTTCTTGTACGACATCCCGCGCGCGAGGTTGAGGGCGTCGGCGACGGCCTCCTCCTCGGAGGCGTAGGGGTAGAAACGCGTACCGCCTAGGGCGGGGCCCAGGGCGGTGGAGTGGACGGCGATGACGGCCTTCAGGCCGCTGGCCCGGTCCTGGCAGAGCACGACCTGCTCATGACCTCCCTGGTCCGAGTGGAACAGGGTGTGCAGGACGCCGTTGGGTACGTCGGTCACTGTGGTGACTCCCGGTGAAGTGGCGGCGATGGGTGCGGATCCCGTGCGGATGGCGGGCTCCGTGGGACGAGCGTAGATCGTGGCGGGGCCCGTGCTCCGCACGGTGTTCCCGATCACCCTCTCGCGGCGGGCACCGACACGCGTCCGTGGGGCGATTCGGCACGGTTTCCGCCCACCCGGACGCCTCCGTGGCACCGTTCCCGTGGGGGCGCCGGACGCTTCGGCGGGTCCCGGCGGAGCCCCCGCGCACCGGGCGCGGGAAAATGCTTCACGTCAGGTCGGGTGGGGGAGGGAGCAGGCGTGCCCAAGGTGTCCTCGGTGATCGTTCCGTACGCGTCCTACTTGCGCGTGTACGAACCGCTGGCCGCCTTCCCCGAACCGGAGCGCGGCCACTGGGCGCGGTACGCGCGGCGCCCCGACCGTCCCTCCTACCAGGACGAACTGCGCCGCTCGCTGGCCGATCTGCTGCCCACCCCGCCGGTCGCGGTCCCGGTGCACGAGAGCGACGACGCGTTCGTGACGGAGGTCGACGGGGTGCTGTGCGTCTGCCCCTGGCGCACCCGGCTGCGCGGCTGGCAGGCGCTGGGCGGCCTGGGCGAGGAACTGCCGGCCTCCGTGCTCGACGCGGTGCTGCCGCCGCTGGTGCGCCACCAGGCCACCCAGGACTACGAGCGCTGGCTGACCCGCAACCCCGACGCGCGCCCCTGGATCAGATCCTCCACCTGGCACGTGCCGCTGCACTGGTTCGTCCTGGTGGGCGACGGGGAGCGGGAGTACGCCGGGGCCGGCGCGGAGCCCGGCGCCGCCGGGGCCGGGGTGCCGGTGCTGCGCTATCGGACGCCCATGGTGCAGGCCCGGCGCCGGGTGGCCCGGGGGCTGCGCACGCTGCGGAACACCTTCGACGAGAGCCCGCTCGTCGAGGGGCTGCTGGACGTGGGGCGGTGGCTGGAGGAGTTCCACCCGCGCTCCCTGGTGGAGCTGGACTACGGCGGTCTGGTGCACGTCCTGCCGCCCGAGGAGCTGGACGGCGACCATTCGGCGGCCGACGTCGCCGAGGGCATCGAGGCGCTGCGGCAGGGCGACGGGGCGGCGGCCGGGGAGGCGTACGCGCGGCTGGTGGAGCGCTGGCGGTCGGTCCGGGACCGGCGCTCGGCGAACTGAGCCGGCCGCCGGAGGACCCGGTGGCGCCCCCCAACTCGCGCTGCGCACACGGTTCCTGACGGAGCGTCGACTGATTCGCGGCCCGCGTGCGGAAGTGGGTACGGTGTCCATGCCCTGGCGGGAATCAGTGTGCGAATTGTGACCCATGCGACATGCTGAAGTGACAACCGTTGGCCCAAGGTTGACGTACCCACGAGGGAAGCGGTGATCACCGGCAGGGACATCGCCGACCGATCCGGGCGTATACCGTCAAGCGTGATGGATTGCACTTAACGCGGCCCTTGCGCCTAACGCCCCTCCTCGTGCCAAAATAGGACAAGGAGCCCGGGGGAGGCCCCTTCTGCCCTGGCATGGGTGGAGATCTCAGCATTGCATGCTCTTGGGGGGTTTGGTGACCACTGATCGCCCTGTGACTGATCGTCACACCGGCGTGACTGTCCGCTATGGCACGGTCCATCGGCATCCGTCGCTGATGAACACCTGGGAGGGCAATTCCATCGGTTTGGCCTACGCGGCTGGACAGATGGTGTAGTTGTAGTGCCGAGGACAAGCCGTTCGTCCTATAACCGACTCGACTCGCGTCCGCCATTTCGGGCAACGCGGGTCAAGGTGCAGAATTTAGAGGAAAGAACCGAGAACGTCGGTTCTCCCGAGGAGGCCGCTCATGACCGCTCGCACCCCTGATGCCGAGCCGCTGCTGACCCCGGCTGAGGTCGCCACCATGTTCCGCGTCGACCCGAAGACGGTCACGCGGTGGGCGAAGGCCGGCAAGCTCACGTCGATCCGCACGCTCGGCGGGCATCGCCGCTACCGCGAGGCCGAGGTCCGCGCACTGCTCGCGGGCATCCCGCAGCAGCGCAGCGAGGCCTGAACAACCGCGTTACCGGGCAAAACGGCTGGTCCCCCAACTGGCCGGAGCGTCCGGGAGCAACCGCTCATCACAGCTGAAAGCGACGCGGGGACTGCCCCAACAGCCCCCACGCCCACGCCACTCGGGGCCCTTCCGGTCCATTGAGGGTGCGTCGTCGATCGCGCTGGACTCCGCCGAGTCCAGCGCGATTTTTTTGTGCGCGCGGTCCGGCGCTGACGTCTGGTGCGCGCCATTGTGTGCGTCTGAGGATGACGGACGGGTGCGGCCGGCCCGTCTGTGAGCGGGCTTGTCGGAGTCTGGGGAGGGGCGTCGGATCCGCTGTGGGGCGGCTCGGCGTCCGGGCGGAGACGGAATGGAGAGCCAGTGCAATTGCACATATTAAATTGACCGTGTGTAGGAGGTGCGTAAGTTCCTCACCCCGGAAAAGTTATGCGGTGACTCCCGTCACATGCCAGAGTCCTTGTCGCGTGCGTGGGCGCTGGGCTGGAAGCCCCGGTTCAAGGGGTGTTGGGGCGCTGCGGCGATCAGGCGGCGGCGGTGGGGGCGGCGTCCCCGGCGGCCTCGGCCGGGGTCGCCTGTGCGTCCGCCTCCGCGACGGACGGGGCCGACTCCAGGGCGAGCCGCAGGAGGCGGTGGCAGATGGGGCAGTGCCGGGTCAGATGGCGGTAGCCGGTAGCGGCCGACAGATGGGCACGCAACAGCGCGCGGGTCGCGTGCGGGGAGGCCGCAGCGGGCATACGCCACCTCCGGAAACGACGAAGCCGTCGCTTTCTTGAGTAGCGAGGGAATGTGACGCCGTCAAGGGACGTCGCCGGGGAGACCCTTCAGGGGTGCGGGACGGAAACGCGAACACGACGAAGGGCCGTGTCCTCGGGGGGACACGGCCCTTCTTGCTGCGGTCCTGACGGGATTTGAACCCGCGGCCTCCACCTTGACAGGGTGGCGAGCACTCCAAACTGCTCCACAGGACCAGGTGCTTCGCGGTCGCATTACCGCGCTGCGCTGCGAGAAGGACTGTACAGGAGGGCGAGCCCCGAGGTCGAACTCACCCACCGTGCACCGCCGGTCACGGCATCGCCGTGCCGGCCGCCGCCGCTTCCGTCACGGCGCCGCCGCGTCGATCGCCTTCACGATCCGCTTGTCCGACACCGGATACGCCGTCCCCAGCGCGTGCGCGAAGTAGCTGACCCGCAGCTCCTCGATCATCCACCGGATCTCCCGCACCGCCGTCGGCACCGGCCGCCCCGCGGGCAACTGCTCCCGCAGCCACGCGTACTCGTCCCGCATTTCCCGGACCTTCTCCATCCGGGTCGTGTCCCGCTGGACGTTGGCCGGCATCTGCTGCAGCCGCCGGTCCGCCGCGACGAGGTACCGCATCAGGTCCGGCAGCCGCCGCAGCCCCGCCTCGGTCACGAAGCCGGGCTTCACGAGGGCGTCCAGCTGCTCCCGCACGTCCGCCAGGTTCGGCAGCAGCGCGGGGCTGCGTACGCCCTTCAGACGCCGTTCACAGGCCTGCCAGGCGGCCAGCACCTGCTGCACCTGGCCCACCGTCCGTACGGTCGCGTCGACGATCTCCGCCCGCACCTTGTCGTAGAGCTTGCGGTACGACTCCTCGTCCCACGCCGGGCCGCCGAAGTCGGCGATCAGCCGGTCGGCCGCCGCCGTCGCGCAGTCGTCGAACAGCGCCTGGACCGAGCCGTGCGGATTGGCGGACAGCGCCAGCTTCTGCGCGTTGGTCAGCTTCTCGGACGCGAACTTCGCGGGGTTGACCGGGATGTTGCGCAGGATCAGCCGCCGGGTGCCCTTCCACATCGCCTCGGCCTGCTCGGCCTCGGTGTCGAAAAGACGCACCGAAACGGTGTTCGCCGCCGGTCCGTCGTCGACGAGCGCCGGGTACGCCTTCACGGGCTGCCCGGCCCGCCGGGTCTCGAAGACGCGGTCGAGCGTGCCGATCGACCAGTCCGTCAGCCCGGAGCGCTCCAGGGACGGGCCGCCCTGCCGCTCGGCGGTCGCCGCGGCGGCCTGCGAGAGCGCCTTGCGCGCCTTCGGTTTCAGCCGGAGTTTCAGCGCCTGAAGGTCCTTGTCCTCGGCCAGCTTGCGGCGCCGCTCGTCGACGATCCGGAAGGTGATCCTCAGATGGTCGGGGACCCGGCCCCAGTCGAAGTCGTCCGCCTCGAAGGCCACGCCGACCATGCGCTTCAGCTCGCGCGCCATCGTCGTCGTCAAGGGCTCCTGCAACGGCACCGCGCGCTCCAGGAATGCCTTGGCGTAGTTCGGCGCCGGCACGTAGTTGCGGCGGATCGGCTTCGGCAGGGAGCGGATCAGCTCCGTGACGACCTCTTCACGCAGGCCGGGGATCTGCCAGTCGAAGCCCTCGTCGGTGACCTGGTTGAGCACCTGGAGCGGCACGTGGACGGTCACGCCGTCGGCGTCCGCGCCGGGCTCGAACTGGTACGTCACCCGGAACTTCAGCGGGCCCTGCCGCCAGGAGTCGGGGTAGTCGGCCTTGGTGACCGTCTGCGCCGACTCCCGGATGAGCATCTCCCGCTCGAAGTCGAGGAAGTCGGGCTGCTCGTGCCGCTTGTGCTTCCACCAGGAGTCGAAGTGGGCGCCGGAGACGACGTGTTCGGGGATGCGCTGCTCGTAGAAGTCGAACAGCGTTTCGTCGTCGACGACGATGTCCCGGCGCCGCGCCCGGTGCTCCAGCTCCTCGACCTCGCTGAGCAGCTTGCGGTTGTCGGCGAAGAACTTGTGGTGCGTGCGCCAGTCACCCTCCACCAGGGCGTTGCGGATGAACAGTTCGCGGCTGACCTCGGGGTCGACCCGGCCGTAGTTGATCTTCCGCTGGGCGACGATCGGGACTCCGTACAGCGTGACCTTCTCGTAGGCCATCACCGCGGCCTGGTCCTTCTCCCAGTGCGGCTCGCTGTACGTGCGCTTGAGGAGGTGGCCGGCGAGCGGCTCGACCCACTCGGGCTCGATCTTCGCGTTGACCCGGGCCCACAGCCGCGAGGTCTCCACCAGTTCCGCCGACATCACGAACCGCGGCGGCTTCTTGAACAGCGCCGAGCCGGGGAAGATCGCGAACTTGGCGTTGCGGGCGCCGATGTACTCGTTGCGTCCGCCGTCCTTGCGGCCGCCGCCGGGGCCGGACGTGCCGGCTGTGCCGTCGGAGTTCTTGGACTCCTTCACGTCCTTCATGCCGATGTGGGACAGCAGTCCGGCGAGCAGCGAGACGTGGATGCGGTCGCTGGGGGCGTCCTCCTCGTTGAGGTGGATGCCCATCTGCTTGGCGACCGTGCGCAGCTGCGTGTAGATGTCCTGCCATTCGCGAATGCGCAGGAAGTTCAGGAACTCCTGCTTGCACATCCGGCGGAACGACGACGAGCCGCGCTCCTTCTGCTGCTCGCGGACGTACCGCCAGAGGTTGAGGAAGGCGAGGAAGTCGCTGGTCTCGTCGCGGAAGCGGGCGTGCTGCTGGTCGGCCTGGGCCTGCTTCTCCGAGGGGCGCTCGCGCGGGTCCTGGATGGACAGCGCGGCGGCGATCACCATGACCTCGCGCGCACAGCCGTTGCGGTCCGCCTCCAGGACCATCCGGGCCAGGCGCGGGTCGACGGGCAGCTGGGCGAGCTTGCGGCCGGTTTGGGTGAGCCGCTTGCGGGCGTCCTTCGAATCGGAGAGCGGCCGCGGAGCGGCTCCTTGAGGGGCGGTGGTCGGGTGACGGGTGGGCGGATCGAGGGCGCCGAGTTCCTGCAGGAGCTGGACGCCGTCGCGGATGTTGCGGTGGTCCGGCGGGTCGATGAAGGGGAACTTCTCGATGTCGCCGAGGCCGGCCGCGGTCATCTGGAGGATGACGGAGGCGAGGTTGGTGCGCAGGATCTCCGCGTCCGTGAACTCCGGGCGGGTGAGGAAGTCGTCCTCGGAGTAGAGCCGGATGCAGATGCCGTCCGACGTACGGCCGCAGCGGCCCTTGCGCTGGTTGGCGCTGGCCTGCGAGACCGGCTCGATCGGCAGGCGCTGCACCTTGGTGCGGTGACTGTAGCGGCTGATGCGGGCGAAGCCGGGGTCGATGACGTACTTGATGCCGGGGACGGTCAGGGACGTCTCGGCCACGTTGGTGGCGAGGACGATCCGGCGCCCGGAGTGCTGCTGGAAGACGCGGTGCTGTTCGGCGTGGGAGAGGCGGGCGTAGAGGGGCAGCACTTCCGTGCTGTGCCAATCAGCGCCTCCGGTGCGGGGGTACTTCTTCTTGTTCAGCGCGTCCGCCGTGTCCCGGATCTCCCGCTCGCCGGAGAGGAAGACGAGGATGTCGCCGGGGCCCTCCGCCATCAGTTCCTCGACGGCGTCGGTGATCGCGGTGATCTGGTCCCGGTCGGCGTCGTCCGAGTCCTCTTCCAGGAGCGGCCGGTAGCGCACCTCCACCGGGTACGTACGGCCGCTGACCTCGACGATCGGGGCGTCGCCGAAGTGCCGGGAGAAGCGCTCGGGGTCGATCGTGGCGGAGGTGATGACGACCTTGAGGTCGGGGCGCTTCGGCAGCAGCTGGGCGAGGTAGCCGAGCAGGAAGTCGATGTTCAGGGACCGCTCGTGCGCCTCGTCGATGATGATCGTGTCGTAGGCGCGCAGTTCGCGGTCGGTCTGGATCTCGGCGAGCAGGATGCCGTCCGTCATCAGTTTGACGAAGGTGGCGTCCGGGTTCACCTGGTCGGTGAACCGCACCTTCCAGCCGACGGTCTCGCCCAGCGGGGTGTCCAGCTCCTCGGCGACGCGCTCGGCGACCGTGCGGGCGGCGATGCGGCGGGGCTGGGTGTGGCCGATCATGCCGCGGAGGCCGCGTCCGAGTTCCATGCAGATCTTGGGGATCTGCGTGGTCTTCCCGGAGCCGGTCTCGCCGGCCACGATCACGACCTGGTGGTCGCGTATGGCCTCGGCGATCTCGTCCTTCTTCTGGCTGACCGGCAGCTGTTCGGGATACGTCACCGCCGGGACGCGGGCACGCCGCGCCTGGATCCGTGCCTCGGCCTGGACGACCTCGGCCTCGATCTCGGCGAGGACGGCGGCGCGGGCCTCCGGTTTGCGGATCTTGCGGGCGCCTTCGAGCCTGCGTCCGAGCCGGTGCGCGTCGCGCAGCGACAGTTCGGTCAGGCGGGGGGCGAGGGCGCCGAGGGCGGGGGCGGGATGCGTGGACATACGGGACCCAGGATCTCACCTCCGGGAAACGAGAGGCGAACGGATTTGTCGTGAGGTGAAATGATCTAACTTGAGTCTTATGTCGGATTCATCGTATGAGCCCCCGCATCAGAGCCACGAGCCGCACGGTGCCCATGGCAGGCCGCGGACGGCTTCGGAGCGCTGGGCCGCGTTCCGGGAGTCGCCCTTCCTGCCCGCCACCGTGCTGCTGTTCATCCTCGCGGCGGCGGCCGGGCTCTTCGCCGGCTCCTACACGTACGCGATGGCCAACCCCACGCCGCACACCGTGCCGACGGCGGTCGTCGGGGCGTACGACAGCGCGCAGGGGCGGCGGTTCATCGCCGGGATGGAGAAGGCGCTCAACGCCTCGCTGAAGCTGCACGCGTACGACGACCGGGCGGCGGCCGTCGAGGCGGTCGACGACCAGAAGGTCTTCGCGGTGCTCGACGTGCCGGAGGCCGGCGGACGTGCGCTCACCCTGGAGGTCTCCGGGGCGTCCGGGGCGACGGTCGCGCAGGTGCTGGAGGAGGCGGCGGAGCAGGTGGGCAAGGCGTCCGGGGTGGACGTCACCGTCAAGGACCTCAAGCCGTTGCAGCAGGGGGATCCGCGCGGGCTGGCGATCTTCTACATCTCCCTCGCCGCCGTGATCATCGGCTTCGTGGGCGCGATTCAGCTCAGCGTGCACGCCAGGGCGCTCAACCCGGCCGAGCGGATCGCGTTCACGGTGGCGTACGCGCTGCTCGGTGGGTTCGTGATCGCGGCGGTGGTGGACTGGCTGCTGGGCGCGCTGCACCTGCCGTTCGTGGAGTCGTGGCTGATCCTCGCGCTGACGATGTTCGCGTCCGGGATGGTCTTCACGATGTTCAACACGTTGTTCGGGCGCTGGGCGATGCTGCCGACGTGGGGGCTGATGGTGCTGCTGGGCAACCCGTCGTCGGGGGGTGCGGTGTCCTGGCCGCTGCTGCCGTCGCCGCTCGGCGTGATCGGCCGCTGGCTCCCGCCGGGCGCCTCGGTCAACGCCCAGCACACGGCGGTCTACTTCCCCGGCCACCAGCACGCGTTCCCGTTCCTGGTCCTGGCGGGGTGGGCGCTGCTGTCCTGCACGGTCTTCTGGCTCTGGCGACACCGACACCCGGGAGGCCGGGGCGGGGGGCCGGCGCATGCGGGGGCTTGAGGGGGCGTGTGAGGGTCGGTGCTTGCGGCCGAGTGGGGGGGAGCGCGTGCGGCTTTGTGAGGGGCAGCGGGAACGTGGAAAGCCCCGTCCTGGTGGACGGGGCTTTCGGTGGTGGCTGGGGCCGGGGTCGAACCGGCGACCTATCGCTTTTCAGGCGATCGCTCGTACCAACTGAGCTACCCAGCCACGACGTTTCACGTGAAACGCCAGCGGTCCTGACGGGATTTGAACCCGCGGCCTCCACCTTGACAGGGTGGCGAGCACTCCAAACTGCTCCACAGGACCAAGCTTGTGCGCGAACCGACGAGCGTCAGTGTCGCACACCGTACTGCGTGCCCCCAACGGGATTCGAACCCGTGCTACCGCCTTGAAAGGGCGGCGTCCTAGGCCGCTAGACGATGAGGGCTATCGGCCCGCCTGGGCGCCTCTCGGCGCCTCGGGGACGTGAGAAGCATATGGGATGGCGGGAGGTATCGCCAAAACGGTTTACGGGGAGGGATTCGGGGAGCGGGGGGTCGCGTTCGTCGGGGTGGTGGGCGAGTCGGAGGACGACGGGGTCGGCGAGGTCGGGGACGGGGTGGCGCCGGGCTGGTTCTCGTCGACCAGATGGCGGGCCACCTCCGCGGTCGTCCGGCCCAGACCGCCCAGCTTGATCTCGTCCCACGCCTGGAGCCGCCGGCTGTCCCGGTCGAAGTAGAGGACCGACGCCTCGATCGGGTCCGGGTACTTCCCCTCCACCGCGCGCAGCCCGCTGCCGCCCGTCGAGCCCTCGATGCGCAGCCGCGTGCCGTACTTCATGACCTCCATGCCCTCGTGGTGCAGATGGCCCGACAGGACCAGCGGCACGTCCCCGTCCGCCTCCCGCGCCGCCGACGGCTCGTGCGCGATCGCCACGTCCACGGGCGTGCCGGCGTTCCGCTGGTCGCGCAGGGCCGAGGCGAGGCGGGCGCCCGCCAGCTCCTCCGCCCGGTCGCCGCGCTCGGCGGTGCGGTCCGGGGTGTACTGCGGGTCCCCGATCCCCGCGAACCGCAGCCCCGCGACGGTGACCGCCCGGCCGTCGTCCAGGACGCGCACGTTCTTCATCTTCTTCAGGTAGTCCTGCGTGGTCGTCGAGTCGTGGTTGCCCCGCACCCACACGTACGGGGCGCCCAGGTCCGCCACCGGGTCCAGGAAGCCGTTCTCCGTGGCCGTGCCGTGGTCCATCGTGTCGCCCGAGTCGACGATCACGTTGATGTCGTACTGCTCCACCAGTGAGGCGATGATCTTCCAGCTCGCCGGGTTGAGGTGGATGTCCGAGACGTGCAGCACCCGGATCGTGCTCGGGTCCGGCTGGTACGCCGGGAGCGTCGACGTGACGTCGTACAGCTTCGTCACGTTCGTCACCAGGCGGGCCAGCTCCTTCTGGTAGACGTCGAACTCCGTGACGATGCTGCGCGCGCTGCCGACCAGGGACGGGGCGGAGGAGAGCAGGCCGGAGAACTTCGGCTCCAGTACCGCCTTGGGATTCCACGTCGCGTACGCGCTCGTGCCGCAGGCGGCGAGGAGCGCGAGGGCGAGGCCGCCGGCCGCGAGGGCGCGGCGCGGGCGGCGGTAGACGACGAGGCCGAGGGCCGTGGCGCCGGAGACGACGGCCACGCAGGAGCGGACGGCGAGGTTCAGGGTGTCGTCGGCGACGTCCTGCGCGACCTCGTCCTGGAGGCCGGAAAGCCGCTCGGGGTGGTCCACGAGGGCCTGGGCGCGGGTCTCGTCCAGCTGGTCGACGTTCACGTCCAGGCGGACGGGAGCCTTGTGGGTGTCCAGCTCCAGTGCGCCGAGCGGGGAGACGTTGATCTTCGTGCCGCCGGTGAGGGAGGGGCGCAGCGCCATCGTGGTGTTCATGGGGCCCACGGGGGCGCGGACGTTGCCGACGACGAGGAGGCCGAGCCAGGCGCCGAGAAGGACCACGGCGGCGAGGGTGAGGGAGCGGAGCCAGGGGTTGGGGTGGGGGGTGAGGGTGAGGGGTTCGGGGTGGGTTTTTCCGGAGGGTGCGTGGTTCGTGCGGGTGCGGCGGGTGGGCCTGCGGAGGCGGGCGGTTGCGTGCAGGACTGCGGCGGGGACGCGGCGGGCCATTGGTCCCGTATGCCCAAATGGCGGGTCGGATATGCGGGGGTGCGGGGAGTGCGAGGGGTGCGAGGGGTGCGAGGGGTGCGCGGCGGGGTGGGTGTTGTGGGGTGGGTGCTGTGGGGTCAGCCCCAGCCCAGTTCGTGGAGGCGGGCGTCCTCGATGCCGAAGTGGTGGGCGACCTCGTGCACGACCGTCACCGAGACCTCGTGCACGACGTCCTCCGGTGACGTGCAGTGGCGCAGGGTCGGGCCCATGTAGACGCTGATGCGGTCGGGGAGGACGCCGGCGTACCACTCGCCGCGTTCGGTCAGCGGTGTCCCCTCGTAGAGGCCGAGCAGTTCGGGGTCGTCGGCGGGCGGTTCGTCCTCGACGAAGACGGCCACGTTGTCCATGACCCGTGTGAGTTCCGGCGGGATCCGGTCCAGGGCCTCGCTGACGAGTTCTTCGAATTCCTCGCGCGTCATGTGCAGCACGGGGTCATTGTCCTGCACGGGGGTGTGGGCGCGGGTGTGTGGCACGGGTGTGTGCGGTTGTGTGCGCGGTGCGTGGGTGTGCGGTGGGTGGGTGCTTGGGGCGTGTCCTCCTGTGGGGCGGGGGAGTTGGGCAGGGGGACCGCTTCGCCCGCCCCCGGAGGTGGCTGCCCGTGCGCCCCAGTGACGTTCCGTTCCGACTCGCCGCCGCCGTGCTGACCGTGGCGGCCGCCACGGGGTGCGTGAGCGTGGGGGACGACGCGGGACACCCGGGGCCGTCGCGTTCGACGGGGCCGCACGGGGCGGTCGTGCGGGGGGACGACGTGGCGGGCGTCGGTGGAGGTGGCGGGGTGTCCGGTGGGCAGCGCGGCGCGGGCAAGAGGCGGTCGCCGCGGCCGGGGGAGTCGGAGTCCGGGGCGGCGTCGCCGTCCGCGTCGAAGGCGGTGAAGGCGAAGCCGTCGGTGGAGGCGTCGGGGAAGGACGGCGGCGCGGGTGGGGGCGGGGCGGATGACGGTGGGGGGAAGGGTGGTGGGGGCGCGCCGGCGGGGCCGACGGGGGCGCCGAGTGCGCCGGTGACTCAGCCGGAGCCGGATCCGACGCCGCCGCCCGTGTCCGAGCCGCCGCCGGCCACGGCGGAGCCGTCGGCGTCCGCGCATGAGCAGAACGCGCAGCTGGTGGAGCGGGGGCCGGTGTCGGCGTCGCCCGTGCCGGAGCCGGGGGCGGGGTGGGTTGTGGCGGAGGAGGAGTGACGGGGGCTACCGGCTTCGTTCCGGGTTCGCGGTCCCGGTTCGCTGCCCGTGCGGGCCGGTTCGGGTCGCGGTCGGTTCGGGTCGCGGTCGGTTCGGGTCGTGGTCGGGTCGCGGTCGGTTCGGGTCGTGGTCGGGTCGCGGTCGGTTCGGGTCGTGGTCGGGTCGCGGTCGGTTCGTCGTGGGGCGGGGCCGCGGGGGCATGTCCGTCCTCGGTCCGGCGCGAGGATGCATCCTTGGAGCGAACCGGTGTGGACGCGCCGGCCGCTGCGGGCGGACACGCCCCCACGTCCCCTCCGGTGCGTCCGCGGCCATCCGTGCGATCGGGGGTTCGTTCGTACGATCCCGGTCATCCGTGCGTTCGGGGGGTCGTTGTGCGTTCCGGGCCATCCGTGTGTGGGTTCGCGTGGCTCTGACCCGGGGGTTTGCATCCGGGGGGGCTCGGTGCGTATGGTGGTAGATCGTTTGATCCCATTTGCCCGGCGCCAAGAAAAGACGCGCCGCGTGTGGCGCGTACTCTCCCTTACCGTGGCCGGACCGCATCGAGGCGGTCGATTGTGACTTCACGGAGTTGGGGCGCGTGCTGCCGTACAACTCCGGAAGGCTTTCCATTCGCATGTCTGTCGCCAGTACCGACCACATCGTCCTGCCCGAAGACCCTGAGGGCGACGCGGTCGAGACCGACGCTCCCCAGCTCACCTTCGCCGATCTCGGACTGCCCGAGGGCATCGTCCGCAAGCTCGCGCAGAACGGTGTGACCGCCCCGTTCCCGATCCAGGCCGCGACCATCCCGGACGCCCTGGCCGGCAAGGACATCCTCGGCCGGGGCCGCACCGGCTCCGGCAAGACCCTGTCGTTCGGTCTGCCGACCCTGGCCACGCTGGCCGGCGGGCGGACCGAGAAGCACAAGCCGCGCGCCGTCATCCTGACGCCGACGCGTGAGCTCGCCATGCAGGTCGCCGACGCGCTCCAGCCGTACGGCGACGTCCTCGGCCTGAAGATGAAGGTCGTCTGCGGCGGTACCTCCATGGGCAACCAGATCTACGCCCTGGAGCGGGGCGTCGACGTGCTCGTCGCCACCCCGGGCCGGCTGCGGGACCTGATCAACCGCGGTGCCTGCTCGCTCGAGAACGTGCGGATCGCCGTGCTCGACGAGGCCGACCAGATGTCCGACCTCGGCTTCATGCCCGAGGTCACCGAGCTGCTCGACCAGATCCCGGCCGGCGGCCAGCGGATGCTCTTCTCCGCCACGATGGAGAACGAGATCAAGACGCTCGTCGACCGGTACCTCGACAATCCGGTCAGCCACGAGGTCGACGCCGCCCAGGGCGCCGTGACGACCATGTCGCACCACATCCTGATCGTGAAGCCCAAGGACAAGGCGCCGGTCACCGCCGCGATCGCCTCCCGCAAGGGCCGCACCATCATCTTCGTGCGCACTCAGTTGGGTGCCGACCGTGTCGCGGAGCAGTTGCGGGACGCCGGTGCCAAGGCGGACGCGCTGCACGGCGGCATGACCCAGGGCGCCCGGACCCGGACGCTGGCCGACTTCAAGGACGGCTACGTCAACGTCCTCGTTGCCACGGACGTCGCCGCGCGCGGCATCCACGTCGACGGCATCGACCTGGTGCTCAACGTCGACCCCGCCGGTGACCACAAGGACTACCTGCACCGGGCCGGCCGTACGGCCCGTGCCGGGCGTACCGGGACCGTCGTCTCGCTGTCGCTGCCGCACCAGCGGCGGCAGATCTTCCGGCTGATGGAGGACGCGGGCGTCGACGCCTCGCGTCACGTCATCCAGGGCGCCGGTGCGTTCGACCCGGAGGTCGCCGAGATCACCGGTGCGCGGTCGATGACCGAGGTGCAGGCCGAGTCGGCCGGCAACGCGGCGCAGCAGGCCGAGCGGGAAGTCGCCTACCTGACGAAGCAGTTGGAGCGCGCCACGCGCCGTGCCGCCGAGCTGCGCGAGGAGTCCGACCGCCTGGTGGCCCGGGCCGCGCGCGAGCGCGGTGAGGACCCGGAGGCGGTGCTGGCCGCCGCGCGTGAGAGCGAGGCGGAGGCCGCTGCCGAGACCGTCGACGAGCGGGCGGAGGTGGCTCCTGTGTCGCTGCCCGAGCAGGCGAACGGCCGGGAGCGGGAGCGGAGTGGCGAGCGTCCCGAGCGTCGGGATGATCGTGGCGGGTTCCGGCGGGACGAGCGTCGTGACGACCGTGGGAGCTTCCGGCGGGACGACCGTGGTGGTCGGTCCTACGAGCGGCGTGACGACCGTGGCGGGTTCCGGCGGGACGAGCGGCGGGACGACCGTGGTGGTCGGTCCTACGAGCGGCGCGATGACCGTGGCGGGTTCCGGCGGGATGAGCGTCGTGACGACCGTGGGAGCTTCCGGCGGGACGACCGTGGTGGTCGGTCCTACGAGCGGCGTGACGACCGTGGTGGGTTCCGGCGGGACGAGCGTCGGGACGAGCGCGGTGGGCACCGTGGCAGTGACCGGCCGTTCAACCGTGACCGGCAGGGCGACCGGCCCGGCTTCCGGTCCGGTGGCCACGACCGGCCGTACGGGCGCCGCGACGACCACCGGGGTTCCTCCGGGTCGTCCTTCGGCCGCCGTGACGACCACCGCGGTGGGTCCTCCTTCAACAACCGCCGTGACGACAAGCCCCGCTGGAAGCGCGGCAGCTGACGGCGGAGTGTGACGCGGGGCCGCGGTCCCCTCCCGGTACGGGAGTGGGGCCGCGGCCCTTTTTCGTGCGGGTGTGACGCTTGTCACGTCTCCGGTGAGGGAATCGCTGGGGACATGACAGATGAAGCGACCCGCCGGCCCTCGGACGAGGAGTTGCTGGCCCAGCTCGGCTACACCCAGGTCCTCGCCCGCCGCATGTCGGCGTTCTCCAACTACGCGGTCTCCTTCACGATCATCTCGGTCCTCTCCGGCTGTCTGACGCTGTACCTGTTCGGGATGAACACGGGCGGCCCCGCTGTGATCACCTGGGGCTGGGTCGGCGTCGGCCTGATGACGCTGTTCGTGGGGCTGTCGATGGCCGAGATCTGCTCGGCCTACCCCACGTCGGCGGGGCTGTACTTCTGGGCGCACCGGCTGGCCCCGCCGCGCTCGGCGGCCGCCTGGGCGTGGTTCACCGGCTGGTTCAACGTGCTCGGCCAGGTCGCCGTGACCGCCGGCATCGACTTCGGGGCGGCGTCCTTCCTGGGCGCCTATCTGAATCTGCAGTTCGACTTCGAGGTGACGCCGGGGCGGACGATCCTGCTGTTCGCGGGCATCCTGCTGCTGCACGGGCTGCTGAACACCTTCGGCGTGCGGATCGTGGCCATCCTGAACAGCGTGAGCGTGTGGTGGCACGTGCTGGGGGTCGCGGTGATCGTGGGCGCGCTGGCGTTCGTGCCCGACCGGCACCAGTCCGCCTCGTTCGTGTTCGGGGAGTTCGTCAACAACACGGGCTGGGGCAGTGGGGTGTACGTGGTGCTGCTGGGGCTGCTGATGGCGCAGTACACGTTTACGGGGTACGACGCCTCCGCACACATGACCGAGGAGACGCACGACGCGTCCACGGCCGGCCCCAAGGGCATCGTCCGGTCGATCTGGACCTCGTGGATCGCCGGGTTCGTCCTGCTGCTCGGTTTCACTTTCGCGATCCAGTCGTACGACGGGGCGCTCGGCTCGCCGACGGGGGCGCCGCCGGCGCAGATCCTGCTCGACGCGCTGGGCGCCACGGCGGGGAAGCTGCTGCTGCTCGTGGTGATCGGCGCGCAACTGTTCTGCGGGATGGCGTCGGTGACCGCCAACAGCCGCATGATCTACGCCTTCTCGCGCGACGGCGCGCTGCCGTTCTCCCGCGTCTGGCACACGGTGAGCCCGCGCACCCGCACCCCGGTGGCGGCGGTGTGGCTGGCCACGCTGGGCGCGCTGGCGCTGGGGCTGCCGTATCTGATCAACGTGACGGCGTACGCGGCGGTGACGTCGATCGCGGTGATCGGCCTCTACATCGCCTACGTCATCCCGACGCTGCTGCGGGTGCTCAAGGGCGACGCGTTCGTCCGCGGTCCCTGGCACCTGGGCCGGTGGTCTCGGGTGATCGGCGTGGTGTCGGTGACGTGGGTCGTGATCATCACCGTCCTGTTCATGCTGCCGCAGGTGTCCCCGGTGACGTGGGAGACCTTCAACTACGCCCCGATCGCGGTTCTCGTCGTCCTGGGCTTCGCGGCGGTGTGGTGGCTGGCCTCGGCCCGCCACTGGTTCCTGAACCCGCGTCACGCACGCAACCGCCCCCGGGAGACGGCCGGATCATGACCCCGCCGACACGGCCGGGTCACCGATACCCGATCGGCGACCCGTCCGCGTCGGGCTATGCTCGGGGAGGCAACATCACGCAACACCGCCGGGGCCCTTAGCTCAATTGGCAGAGCAGTGGACTTTTAATCCATTGGTTGTGGGTTCGAGTCCCACAGGGCCTACCGGTCGGCCCCTGGTCAGAGTTGTCTGGCCGGGGGCCGTTGGCGTTTCGGGGCGGCCGCTCCACCGCGGTCAGGTCGGTGGGGTGGCGCGGTCGATGACGGTCATGGTCTCCTCCAGCGTGGCCGGGACCTCGTGGACGTCGGCGGTGACGCGGGCCGCCCGGAGGGTGCGGGTGACGGTGTCCGGCGGGGTGTCCGCGAGGCGGACGCGGCGGCCGTCGAGGGTGACGGGCAGCCCGGCGTCGTCGAGGGCGGCGAAGGCGTCGGCCCAGTGGGGGGTCTCGACCTCGCAGGCGGTGGTGGTGCCGACGATGTCGCGTTCAGTGCCGGAGGCGACGGCCCTCCCGTGGGACATGAGCACGAGGCAGTCGCACTGCTGGGCCTCCTGCATGTAGTGGGTGGTGACCAGGACGCCGACGCCCTGGTCGGCCCGGTCGTGGACGGCGTCCCACAGCCGGGCGCGGGCGAGGGGTTCGACGCCGGAGGTGGGTTCGTCCAGGACGAGCAGTTCGGGTTGGTGGGCGAGGGCCAGGGTGAACGCGAGCTGGCGTTGCAGACCGAGGCCGATCGCCGAGACCAGCCGGTGCCCGACCTCGGCGAGGGCGGGTTCCAGGGCGGGGGCCGGTGTCCGGAAGGCGGCGGAGGCGAAGGCGATGTTCTCGGCCACGGTGAGGGTGGGCCACAGGCCCAGGCCCTGGGGGACGTAGCCGAGCCGGCCGCGGGTGGTGCGGTCGGGCAGGCGGCCGAAGACGGTGACGGCGCCTTCGGTGGGGAGCGTCAGGCCGAGGAGCATCTTGATCACGGTCGTCTTGCCGGCACCGTTGGCACCGAGCAGGCCGACGATCTCGCCCGGCGACACCTCCAGGGAGACGGTGTCGACTGCGGTGAAGGAGCCGTACCGCTTGCTGACCCGGTCGGCGCTGATCAGGGGCGCGCGAGCGGCGCCGTTCTGGGGCGTGTGCTCGGTCATGTCAGTGCTCCCGCTGCTGGTCGGCGAGGGTGTAGGCGATGACGGCGTCCTCCAGGTCGGCCGTCAGGGGCTGTTCGCCGGGGCGCGGCGGCCCGGGGTGCCAGGAGCGGGTCCGCCGCCCGCGCCGCCAGGACGCGTCGCCCCGGCCGGCGGGCGCGGCACCGGAGGTGAGGGTGCCGGGGGTGCGCCGGAGGATGTCGGCGGGGTCGCCGGACGCCAGGGCGCGGCCCCGGTCCAAGACCAGGCAGGTGGCGGCGCGCTCGGCCTCGTCGAGGTAGGTGGTGGCCATGACGACGGCGGCGCCGTCGGCGGCGGCGCGGGCGATCAGCCGCCACAGGTCGACGCGGCTGACCGGGTCGACGCCGGTGCTGGGTTCGTCCAGGACGAGCAGCCGGGGCCGGTGGAGGATGGCCAGGCAGAAGGCGAGTTTCTGGCGCATGCCGCCGGAGAGGGCACCGGCGAGCCGGTCGGTGGCGCGGTCGAGGCCGGCCGCGGCGAGCAGTGCGGTGCGGCGCCGGTCGAGGGCGGCGCCGGTGAGGTGGTGGGCCGCCGCGACGAAGTCGATGTTCTCGTCGACGGTCAGGTCCTGCCACACACCGGAGGCGCCGGTGGGCATGAACCCGCATTCGCGGGCGGCCGGTGCTCTGACCCGGCCGGACAGCGGGCGGACCCGGCCGACCAGGGTGCGCAGCAGGGTGGTCTTGCCCGCGCCGTCGCCGCCGACGAGCGCGGCGACGTGGCCGGGGCCGGCGGTCAGCGTGACGCGGTCGAGCGCGGTGGTCGCGTCGAGAACCACGGTGACGTCGAAGACTCCCCAGGCGTCCGTTCCGGGGCCGGCGGTCTCGCGCCCGGTGTCCGAGGGGCGGGTGGCGTCGGTCATCGGGCGCTCCCGGCGGTGACGGCCCGGCGGGCGGCCCTGGGGGCGGTGGGGGCCAGGTCGCGGCGGAACCGCAGGACGGCGGAGGTGAACACCAGGACCGCCATCCCGGCGAGCACGCCGAGCGGCAGGGCCAGCGAGTGCAGCGGGGCGTCGCGGAGCATGACGCCGCCTGACAGCATGTTGAAGTAGGTTAGCGGGAGGAGGTAGCCGATCCAGCGCACCCCGGCCGCCATCGCCGACAGCGGGAAGATCATGCCGGACAGCAGGATCTGCGGCATGAGGCTGAGCAGCGCCATCTGCATGGCCTGGCCCTGGTTCTGCGACACCGAGGAGATCAGCACCCCGATCCCCAGCACGGTGAACAGGAACAGGGCGGCGCCGAGGGCCAGTACGAGGACGTTGCCGGCGAAGGGCACGCCGAACAGCAGGCATCCCAGCACGGTCACCAGGACCATGTCGAACGCCGCCAGGACGAAGTACGGGGCGATCTTGCCGGTGATGACGTCGGTCGCCCGGAACGGCATCACCGCCAACTGCTCCAGCGTTCCGGACTGCCGCTCGCGGACCAGGCCGATCGCCGTGATGATCGTGCCGATGAACGCCATGATCATGCCGACCAGGGCGGGCACCATCGTCCAGGACGTCTTCAGCTCCGGGTTGAACAGCACCCGCGGCCGCAGCGCGCCCTCGCTCGCCCTCGCCGCGGACGCCACGGACTGGGCCGCGAACAGATCGGAGCCGTCGATCAGCACGGTCGCCGTGCCGGACGAGGACGTGAGCACGACGGCACCCGCGTCCCGGGCCCGCAGCGCGTCCCGCGCCTGCCGCTCCGTCCCCGCCGTGTCGACGTCCCGTACGTCGAAGGGGGCGCGCAGATCGGCGGCGACCGCCTCGGCGGCGGGGCCGTAGACCCGGGTGGGCACGTCGTCGACACGGAAGTCGGCCGCGTAGCCGAACACGACCAGCAGCAACAGCGGCAGCACGATGATCATCGCCATCGTGCGGCGGTCCCGCCGCAGCTCCAGGAACTCCTTGAGGATCATCGCCCACACAGGGCCCACCGCCTCGCTCGTACGGGGCGCCCGCCCGGGGCGCAGCCGGCCTGCCACGCCGGGGTCGGCGTGAAGCGCGGTCAGCGTAGGATCGGCCGCGAGAGCAATGCAACGAGCGTTTAATTAATCTGGATGACCTCGTGAACGAGCAGCCTTCTCCCCCGTCCGCGCAACCGCCCCGCCCCGCGCGGAGAAGCCCGCGGTCCGTCCGCGGACCCGGTCGTCCCCCCGGGCGCCGTGCCGGTGACACCACCACGCGCGACCGCATCCTCGACGCGGCCCGCCACCAGTTCGCCCGGGGCAGCTACGCCTCCACCACCGTGCGCGCCATCGCCGCCGAGGCCGAGGTCAACCCGGCACTGGTGCTGCACTACTTCCACAGCAAGCGCGAACTGTTCGCCGCCACCCTCCGTCTCCCCCTGCACCTGCGTGAGCAGTTCGCCGCACTCATCCGCCACGACCCCGCCGACCTCGGCGCACGACTGGTCCGGGTCTTCCTGGAGCTGTGGCAGGACCCCGTCTCCCGCCGTCCGCTGGCGGCCATGATCCGTTCGGTGGTCTCCGACGAGGACGCCGCCGACGCGCTCGGACAGTTCCTGTCCGTCCAGATGGTCGGCCCCCTCGTCGCCGCCTCCCACCATGACCAGCCCGAACTGCGCGTCTCCCTGGTCGTCAGCCACCTCGTCGGCCTCGTGCTCGGCCGTCACATCCTGGGCGTCGTCCCGCTCGCCCGGGCCGAACTGGACCACCTCGTGGCCTGCGTCGCCCCCGTCGTCCAGCACTACCTCAACGGCCCCCTCCCCGCGCCGGCCACGCCAGGGCGGCGACCGTGAGGGTGCGGATGCCGGTGTCCAGGGCGGGTTGGACGACCGGGCGAAGGTGGCGCTGTGGTTGACCGGGATGTCCCGGGCGACCCCGTGTCGTCGAACGTCGCCGTGCGGTAAGCCGGCGTCCGGCTCGCCGAGTGTCTCGCCGACGCGTTGCGCGTCGCCGAGTCGCGGGGGCGGCGCCTGGGCGCGGGGTGAACGGCGGGGGTCACACCCCCGTCGCCCCGTCCAGCCGTTCGCGGAGCAGGTCCGCGTGGCCGTTGTGGCGGGCGTACTCGGCGATCATGTCGATGAGGATGCGGCGCAGCGAGATCGGTTCGCCGGTGCGTCTGCGGGTGCCCGTGTCGTCCAGGGACGGGGTGGCGTCGACGATGCGGCGCGAGTGCGCGCAGGACTCGCGCCAGAAGGCCAGGGCCTCCATGACGTCGCCGTCGAGCCGTTCGAAGTCCTGGTCGGGGTCGTCGTCCGAGTAGTACGGCACGGGGACGTTCTCGCCGGCGAACTGGATGCGGAACCACCACTGTTCCGCCCCGGCCAGATGCCGGGCCAGGCCGTGCAGCGACAGCGTGGACGGGGGCACCGGGCGCTCGGAGAGGCGTTCGGGCGGCAGGCCGCTGCACTTCAGCTCGAACGTGGCCCGGTGGTGGTCGAGAGTCGTGGTCAGGGTCTCCCGCTCGTCGCCCGTGTCGGGGACGGCGGGGCGGGCGACCCCGGCCCCCTGCCAACGCGGGCTGAAGTGCTGCGGGGTCGGGGTGGGGGACGGTACGGGCGCGTCGGTCATCGTCTGCCTCCGGGGTCTCGTCGTCCGGTACGGCTGTGGACATCGACGAGTCTGGCAGGAGGCACTGACAACCGGCGGGCCCCGCCGGTTCCGTGGGTGACGGTGCGTCAGCCCGCCGGGCGCTCGCGCAGCTCCGCGAGCGGCAGGGTGTGCCGGGTCTGTACGGCCTTGGCGTGCAGGTAGCGCACGTTGTGGGCGGTGGTGAAGACGCCGGTCGGGACACGCGTGCCGATGCCGAGGCCCAGCGCGGCCAACTGCTCGGCCTTGTCAGGGTTGTTGGAGAGCAGGTCCAGCGTGCCGATGCCGAGGGCGCGCAGCATCTGCGCGGCGGCCGTGTAGTCGCGGGCGTCCTCCGGCAGGCCGAGCGCCGCGTTGGCCGCGTAGGTGTCCAGGCCCTCGTCCTGCAACGCGTACGCGTCGAGCTTGTTGTAGAGGCCGATGCCGCGCCCCTCCTGACGTAGATAGAGCAGGACGCCGCCGCGCTCCGCGATGCGCTCCACCGCCTCGCGCAGCTGCGGGCCGCAGTCGCAGCGGGCCGAGCCGAACACGTCCCCGGTCAGGCACTCGGAGTGCAGCCGGACCAGCGGCGGCTCGGCGGCCGGGTCGCCCAGCAGGAGCGCCAGGTGCTCCCGGCCGTCGACCAGGCCGTGGAACGTCACCACGTCGGCCGTGACCGCGTAGCCGTCGCCGAAGCGCAGCGGGACGGTGACGCGGGTGCGCACGGTGGCCTCGGGAAGCGGTCCGGCGGCCGCGGTGTTCGGCAGGGAGGAATCGGCGGGCTCGGGTGCGGCGGGCAGGTCACGCATGGCTGTCGCCCTTCTGCGGCCGGAGCGCGGGGGTGCGCGCGTCGACTGGCTGCTGCTCGGGTCCCGCCGGCTGGCGCCACGTCGTGGCTGCTTCAGATTTGAAGCATGACGGGACAACGGTGACTCTAATACTTGCTTCAATGTTCAAGCAAGCATGATCCGTGCGCCCGGGGAGTGTCCGGTCGGGCGGGGAGAGGCCGGCCGGATCACCCGGCTCCGAGCAGGTGCGCGTTCGGGCGCCTGGCCGCCGGCGCGTACTCCGGCAGGTGCACGACCTGCGCGCCCCCCTCGGCCAACAACCTGCTCCCGTCCGCCCCCGCCACGAACGTGTCCGGCTCCCGCCATGCCGTCACCACCCGTCGCGCCCCCGCCGCCAGGATCAGCTGCGCGCACGGCACCGGACGTGACGCGCGCCGGGCGCACGGTTCCAGGCTGCTGTAGACCGTCGCCCCGGCCAGCCGCGCGTCCCCCGGCACCACCTTCGCCAGCGCCGCCTCCTCCGCGTGCACCGTCGGATCGCCGCCCTCGCGCGAGAAACCCCGGGCCAGCTCCGTACCGTCGGCGGCCACCACCACCGCCCCCACGCTGAACGCGGTCTCCGACGGCGGACACCGCTCCGCCAGCTCGCAGGCGATGCCCAGCCACCGCCGGTCCGCCGCCGTGGCGAGCCCCTCCACGCCGGGCGCCGTGGGCACGTACCGCATCAGCACCACGTCCCCCACCGCCCGCGTCTCCACCAGCCGCAGCCGCCCCGGCGGGTACGCCCCCGCCCCGAACATGCGCGGTGCCGTCGCCTCCCCGACCAGCAACGGCGCCACGGCGAGCTGGAGTTCGTCGGCAAGCCCCTGCCGCAGCAGCGCGGTGTGCACTCGGCCGCCGCCCTCCACCATCAGCCGCCGGACACCCTTGGCCTCGCCCAGGTGCGCGAGGACCGCCCGCCACTCCAGCTCGGGGCCCAGCGCGACGACATCCACGTCCGAGGGGAGCTCGCCGCGCAACCGGGCCGCGCCCTGCTCAGTCGTATAAACGGCTTTCGCGCCCCCCGTGTGCCAGAACCGCGCGGCGGGGTCGAGGTCGCCGGACGCGCTCACCGTCACCTTCAGTGGGTACTCCGGGCGTCCGGCCGCGATCCGCCCGGCGCGCCGCTCGGCGGAGTTGACCAGCAGCCGGGGGTTGTCGGTGCGCAGGGTGCCGGCGCCGATCAGGAGGGCGTCGCTCTCTGCCCGCACCTGGTCGACCCGGTCGAAGTCCTCCGGCCCCGACAGCAGCAGGCGTTCGGGACCGGTGTCGTCCAGGAAGCCGTCGAGGGAGACGGCGGCGGACAGCAGGACGTGGGGGTGGGGCATGTGCACGCTCCCGGAAGATCGGACGGGACGAGGTCGGGTGGTTCAGCGGTCGAACGGCCCGGCGGCCGGATCGCCCGGCAGTCGGATGGCCCAGTGGTCGGATCGCCCGGCAGTCGGATGGCCCGGTGACCAGATGGTTCAACTTTGGAACAATAACTACACTGCCGTCATGACGACCCGCTGGCTCACCTCCGAGGAACAGCGTGCCTGGCGCGCGTACCTCGCCGCCTCCCTCCTCCTGGAGGACGCGATCGACCGGCAGCTCCAGCAGCAGGCCGGCCTGCCGCACCTGTACTACTCCGTGCTGGCCAACCTCTCCGAGGCCCCCGACCGACGGCTGCGCATGACCGACCTCGCCGCGTCGCTCAAGGTCACCCGGAGCCGGCTGACCTACGTCGTCACCCGCCTGGAGAAGGACGGCAGCGTACGGCGCGAAGGCTGCCCGGGCGACCGGCGCGGCAGCATCGCGGTGCTGACCGAGGAGGGGGCGCGACTGCTGGACCGTACGGCGCCGGGGCACGTGGAGACGGTGCGCGCCGCCGTGTTCGACCGGCTCACGCCGGAGCAGGTGGGGCAGCTCGAGGAGATCTGCACGCGGATCGCGGGGGCGCTGGGGAGCGAGGAGCAGCGCACGGCATGCGGCGACGCGCTCCCCTGGCGGCGGCGCTCGGCGCCCCGCTGAGCGGTGCGCCCACCGGAGAGACACGGGAGGCCCGGGCGCGGGGCGGGCGATCGCCCAGGTAAATGTGGTGAGAGGCGTCCCCGGGATGACGTACACTGGTTTCACCGACGCGGGGTGGAGCAGCTCGGTAGCTCGCTGGGCTCATAACCCAGAGGTCGCAGGTTCAAATCCTGTCCCCGCTACCACGTCCCCGGGGGCGGAGGCCGAAAGGCTTCCGCCCCCGGGGTTTTTGTCGTCCCCATCCGCGTCTCCCGAAAAGCCCGACCCGCCACCCGCCCGGCCCACCGGAGGTGCCCCGCCGCGCCTGCCCGGCCACGCTGGTCCCGTGGGGCAGCGCACAGAGAAGCGGTCGGCCGCGACCGTCGGGAACGGCAGCCGCGGGGCGGCCTGCGTCCGTGCCGTGCTGCCCTTCCTCCCGGTGCTGCTGCTCGTCGCCGCGATCGTCTACGACTGCCTCACCCCGGCCGACTTCACCGCCGCACCCCTGTTCACCGCGGCGCCCCTGGTCGCCTCCTCCCTGTACTCGACGCGCGGCACCGCCCTGACCGCCCTGGCCGCCGTCCTGGCCGTGGTCGCGATCCACGCCGTGTTCGGGGTCATGTCGAACGTCGACACCACCACCGAGCTGCTGACGGTGGCCACCGTCGCCGCCCTCGCCGTCCTCACCAACGTGCTCGTCCGCCGCACCGGCGCCCGCCTCGCCTCCGTCCGCCACATCGCCGAGGCCGCGCAACTCGCCGTCATGCCGCAGCCGGCCGAGCGCCTCGCGGGCCTCGACGTCGCCGCACGCTACGAGGCCGCGCAGGCCGGGGCGGCGATCGGCGGCGACCTGTACGCCGTCCAGGACTCCCCGCACGGCGTGCGCCTCGTGCTGGGGGACGTGCGCGGCAAGGGCATCAGCGCCGTGAGCGTCGTCGCCGTCGTGATCGGGGCGTTCCGGGAGGCCGCCGAGCAGGAGGCCACGCTCGGCGCCGTCGCCCAGCGGCTCGAACGCGCGCTCGCCCGGGAGGCCGGCCGGCGCCACGACCTGGACTCCTTCGAGGGGTTCACCACCGCCGTCCTCGCCGAGATCCCGCACGGCAACGCACTCGTCCGGCTCGTCAACCGCGGCCATCCCGCCCCGCTGCTCCTGCACGCCGACGGCAGGCTGCGCGTGCTCGAACCGCGGGAGCCCGCGCTGCCGCTCGGCATGGGCGAGCTGGGCATGTGGCCCGAACGCGCGGACGAGGCCGCGCTGCCGTACGGGGCCACCCTCCTCTTCCACACCGACGGGCTCTCCGAGGCCCGCGACCGGCACGGCGAGTTCTACGACCCCGCCGCCCGGCTCGCCGGCCGCACCTTCTCCGGACCGGACGCGCTGCTCACCTTCCTGGCGGACGAGGTCGCCCGGCACACCGGCGGCCGGGCCACGGACGACCTGGCCCTGCTGGCGGTACGGCGACCGCACCCCTGAGCGTCGGCCGTCACCGCGACCGCGCCGTCGGTGTCACCTGTCGTGACCGGATCGTGTCTTTCCGCAAGTTTATTGACTGGATGTCAGGGCGCGCATGTGTCCGAAACTCGCGGAAGGCAGGGTCGACTCGCCCGATTTTGCGTGGCTCGTGACGCAAAAGTCCTGGCCAAGACGTGTAAGCCGTTCCCCCGAACCGCTTGGAATGTGCGCCCCGGGTCTATTAACGTTCGATAACGCAGCACGGTCGTCCCAGCCGTCACAGGAGGCGGCCCCGTGCTCATCTGCCTAATCCCGCAAGGGAGCCGGGGAACCACCACCCAGGGGTGAATCGTGCGGTTGCCGCCGTAGAGATACGGCCGGTATACGCGCGTAGGAGACCTTCCTGCTCCGAACCCGTCAGCTAACCCGGCAGGCGTGAGGAAGGAAAGGAGCGCGCCCACGTGGCGTCCAACCGGCCTGCCCAGAACCCCTCGTACGTTCCGTCCGGCGCCGAGGTCCTCGACGTCGACCGCCGTTCCGAGGAGGGCACCTGGGAGGAGTGGAATCCCACCGCGGACTCCGTTCGTCCCGTGCGCGGCCGGCACCGCGTCACCAAGCAGCGCGGGGGCGGACTCGCGCGCAGCTCCACCGTTCTGGGCGTCGGCGTGATCGCCGCCGTCGGCGCGGGCGGCATGGCCACCGCGCAGACCGGCAAGCCGCCGGTCTCCATATCCCTGCCGGACCTCTCCTCCGTCACCGACTCGGCCAGGGCTCTGGTCGGCGACGACTCCGGCGACGACTCCGACACCGCCGTACAGACCGCCTCCGCCCCGCTCACCGGCGCCGGGCTGACCGGTGCCGACACCGCCGCGGGCTCCACGGACGCGGGCGAGGCGCTGCGCGCCCGGATCATGCGGCAGGCCGAGGCCCAGCAGGACCAGGCGGACAGCGCCGCCGCGCGGGCCGCCGAGACCGCCGCCGCCAAGCAGGCCGCGTCCGCCGCCAAGGAGGCGGAGGCGAAGGCCGAGAAGAAGGCCGCCGAGGCGAAGGAGAAGGCGGAGGCGGAGGCCAAGAAGAAGGCCGCCGCGGAGAAACTCGCCAAGCTGGCCAAGCAGTTCACGCTGCCGACCTCCTCGTACACGATCACCTCGACCTTCGGCGAGGCCGGATCGATGTGGTCGTCCGGCTATCACACCGGTCTCGACTTCGCCGCGCCCACCGGCACGCTCATCAAGGCGATCCACAGCGGCACGATCACCGAGGCGGGCTGGGCCGGGTCCTACGGCTACCGCACCATCCTGACCCTGGACGACGGCACCGAGCTGTGGTTCTGCCACCAGTCCTCGATCAGCGTCAGCGTCGGGCAGAAGGTCTCCACCGGCGAGGTCATCGGCCGCGTCGGCGCCACCGGCAACGTCACCGGCCCGCATCTGCACCTGGAGGTGCACCCCGGGGGCGCGGCCACCGGGATCGACCCGATGGCGTGGCTGCGGTCCAAGGGGCTCACTCCCTGAGCCGGCCGTGCCCCGGCGTGCCCTGTCGCGCCGTGTCCTTTCGCGCAGCGTGCTGCCCCGTCGGGCCGAGTCGCGAGGCGATCGGGTAAGAGCGCACGGCACGGCGCGGGAACACCCGAACCTCTCCTTAACATCGTTAAATGATGTCTCTTCGCCCTCTGGGCTCAACGTCTCTCGAGGTCGCTCCGCTCTGCCTCGGCGGCAACGTCTTCGGCTGGACCGCCGACGAGGCCGGATCCTTCGCCGTGCTGGACGCCTACCTGGCCGCCGGCGGCAACTTCGTCGACAGCGCCGACGCCTACTCGGCGTTCGCCCCCGGCATGAAGGGCGGCGAGTCCGAGACCGTCCTCGGCAAGTGGTTCACGGCGCGCGGCAACCGCTCCGACGTGGTCCTCGCGACCAAGGTCGGCCGGCACCCCGACCATCAGGGGCTGTCCGCCGGCAACATCAGGGCGGCGGCCGACGCCTCGCTGCGGCGGCTCCGAACGGACTACATCGACCTGTACTACACGCACTACGACGATCCCGACGTGCCCATCGAGGAGGTCATCGGCACGCTGGACGGGCTGGTGAAGGCGGGCAAGGTACGGCACATCGCGGCCTCCAACATCTCGGCCGAGCGGTTGCGCGCCTCGCTGGAGTTCTCCGAGCGCGAGGGCCTGGCCCGCTACGTCGCCGTCCAGCCGCACTACAGCCTGGTCTCCCGGGACACCTACGAGGGCGCCCTCCAGGACGTCGCCGAGGAAGCCGGCCTCTCCGCGGTGCCCTACTTCGCGCTCGCGTCGGGATTCCTGACGGGGAAGTACCGGCCGGGGGCGACGGTGGACTCGGTGCGCGCGCGGCGCGTGGCACAGCTCGTGGAACCCGAACGGGGCGCACGGGTGCTGACGGCGCTCGACGAGATCGCCGGCGCGCGCGGGGTGGAGGTCGCCACGATCGCCCTCGCCTGGCTCGCCTCGCGTCCTACCGTCCTCGCCCCGGTCGCCTCCGCCCGGACGGTGGAACAGCTCCCGGCGCTGCTGGCGCTCGCCGAGGTCACGCTGACGCAGGCGGAGACGGCGCGGCTGACGGAGGCGGCGGCGTAGGAGTCGCGTGAGGGGGCGGGGCTTGGGGCGGCTGGTTCTGGGGCGGCTGGTTCTGGGGTGACTGGCCTTGGGGGGCCAGGCCGTACGCCGGTATGCCCTGGGTCGGTATGCCGTACGGAGGGGGCGTGTGGCCGCCGCCGTACGCCGGGGCCGGGCCGGCGGGACCCTGGGCATAGCCATGACCGCCGTGGACCGGGCCGGCGGGACCCTGGGCGTAGCCATGACCGCCGTGGACCGGGCCGGCGGGACCCTGGGCGTAGCCATGACCGCCGTGGGCCGGGCCGCCGTACGCCGGGAAGCCGCCGTACGCGGGACCCTGTCCGTACACCGGGCCGGCGTGCTGCCCGTACGCCGGGCCACCGTACCCGTACACCGGGGGCACGCCCCACAGCACCGAGCCCGCCAGCGTGTGGCCCGCGTGAGCCAGCGCCGGGCGGGCCACCTCCCGGCGGTGCCACAGCTCCTGCAGCAGCTCCCGCTCCCGTACGACGAAGTCGGCGCCCGCGCGGCCCGCGCGCCCCCGGTGGCGCAGGAACGCCAGCGACGTGGCGTACGCCTCGTACTCGGCGACCGTCCGCGCCGCCGGCTTGCCGAGCCGGTCCCTGGCGTGGTCGCGGGCGAGCCGTCGTGCCTTCATCGAGCCCATGACGAACGGTTCCGGCATCGTCAGCCAGCCGGCCACCACGTACGCCGGCAGCTCGGCGCGCACGGTGCGCAGCTCGCGCTGCCGGGTCGATATGACGAGCCAGGTCAGCAGCCCGAACATCGGCACCATGAACGCCCCGTAGACCGCGAAGAAGCCGTAGCCGTCGCCGAACGACGTGGAGCCGTTCCACAGCGAGTGCATGCCCATCGCCAGCAGCAGGCCGCCGAGCGGGGCCAGCGTCCGGCGTACCCGCCGGTGCTCGGCGGTGAGTGCGGTGATGCCGAAGCCGATGCCGGTGAACACGGTGAACAGGGGGTGCGCGAAGGGCGACATCACCACGCGCACGAAGAACGTCGCGGCCGTCACGGAGGCGATGCCGCCGTGGCCGCCGGTGGACTGGTCGGTGCCGAAGGCGGTGCCGAGGTAGAGGATGTTCTCGGTGAAGGCGAAGCCGGTGGCGGTCACCCCGGCCGTGACCACGCCGTCGACGATCCCGGTGAAGTGCCGGCGGCGGAAGAGGAAGATCAGCAGCACCGCCGTGGCCTTCGCGGACTCCTCCACGACGGGCGCTATGACGGTCATGCCGAGCGTGTCGGCGCCCTTGGGGTCGGCCGTCGCGACCGCTATCCAGTGCGTGGCGAAGCTGTTGGCGATGATCGCGACGAGCGCCGCCGCGCACGCCCCCCAGGCGAAGCAGAACGCGAGGTTGCGCCAGGGGCCCGGTTCCACCCGGTCCAGCCAGCGGAACGCGGCGACCAGCAGCGGGACGGGGAACACGGCGAGGCCGAGCCCGACCAGGAACCCCTCGGTGCCGGTCTGCTGGCGGACCAGCGCGAGGATGACCAGCCCGGAGAGCGCGAGGAGCGTGCTCAGCGCCGCGTACCGCACCCAGGTGCGCTGCCACCAGTGCGGGTGCCGGAGCACGCCGCCGGGGGCCGGGAGGGTCCCGGTCGGGGCGGGAGGATACGTCGGATACGGGGGACTGGTGGCCACGGCATTGACCCTAACGAGGGAGGGGCGCCCGGTGCTGCTTGTTATCGCTGCTGGTGACTCGGCGGAAGAGCAGGTCGTGCACGACATGACCCTTCTCAAGGCCCTGCCCCTCGAAACGCGTCCGGGGCCGGAAGGCGGGACGCGGCGCGAAACCGCCGCCGGGGTGGTCGTTGACGAAGCCGGGGTGCGCGGTGAGCACCTCGAGCATCTGTTCGGCGTACGGCTCCCAGTCGGTGGCGCAGTGCACCAGCGCGCCGGGGCGCAGCCGGGTGGCGGCCAGGGAGAGGAACTCGGGCTGGATGAGGCGGCGCTTGTGGTGGCGCTTCTTCGGCCAGGGGTCGGGGAAGTAGACGCGCAGGCCGGCGAGGGAGTCGGGCGGGAGCATCTCGCGCAGCAGGATGATCGCGTCGCCGTTGCCGACGCGGATGTTGGTGAGGCCCTGGGCCTCGGCCAGGTTCAGCAGATTGCCCTGGCCGGGGGTGTGGACGTCGACGGCGAGGATGTTGGTGTCCGGGTCGGCGGCGGCCATGGCGGCGGTGGCCTCGCCCATGCCGAAGCCGATCTCCAGGGTGGTGGGGTGGTCGTTGCCGAAGAGGGCGGCGAGGTCGAGGACCTGCTGCCCGTCGATGTCCAGGCCCCAGGCCGGCCACAGGCGTCGCAGGGCGTCCGCCTGGCCGGTGGTGACGCGGCTGCGGCGGGGCTGGAAGCTGCGGATGCGGCGCTCGAAGTGGGAGCCGGCGGGGTCGGCGGCGGGGCCGTCCGGGAAACGCGGCGTTCTGCCGACGGCGGCGGGGGCGGGGACGTCGATGGATTCAGACACAGTGCGCCCAATTTTACGGCGGGGCGGTGACAGGGGGGTGGCCCTGTGGATTTCCTCGCCCCTGACAGGGGCGCGGGGAACTGCGCGAGAAGTCCCCACCCACCCGCACACCCCACTCGACCCCACCCACCCGAGCTCTCCGGGGCCCAAGGGGCGGAGCCCCTTGTCAAGGACGGGAAGGGTAGGGGCGGCGGGGGCGAAAAACTCAGCGCACACCCCCGCCCGGAGGGCACCGCCTCCCCGCCCCGCAGGGCCTACGCCGGCGCCGCCATCAGCAACGGCCGAGCCCGCTCGCGCAACTCCACCACCCGCGGCTCATCCCCGTACGGCTCCAGCCGATGCAGCAGATCCTTCACATACTCCGTCGTCCGCGCCGAGGAGATCCGCCCCGCGACCTCCACCGCCCGCACCCCCTGCTCACACGCCGCATCCAGGTTCCCGGACTCCAGTTCGGCCACCGCCGACACCACCAGCCGCAACCCGTGCGACCGCACGAACTCCTCCGTCGGCTTCGACAGCGCCTGCTCCGTGAACCGCCGCACCTGCCGCGGCGCCTTCAGGTCCCGGTAGCACTCGGCCGCGTCGGCGGCGAACCGGTCGTAGGAGTAGAACCCGAGCCAGGACGGATCGGGGTCGCCGTCACGCGCCCGCTCCAGCCACCCCTCGGCGGCCTTGAGCGCGGCCCCCGCCGCCTGCGCGTCCCCGGCCCGTGCGTGCGCCCGCGCCTCGACCAGCCGGAAGAAGCTCATCGTGCGCGCCGTCGCCAGCCCCCGGTTGCGCTCCAGCGCGGCCTGCGCGAGGTCGACGCCCTCGTCGCCGAAGCCCCGGTAGGTCGCCTGGAGGGACATCGAGGCGAGCACGTACCCCCCGAGCGGCACGTCCGCGGCGGCGCGGGCGAGCCGCAGCGCCTGGATGTAGTACCGCTGGGCGGCCTCCTGCTGGCCGGTGTCGAACGCCATCCACCCGGCCAGCCGGGTCAGTTCGGCGGAGGCGCCGAACAGCGCCCGGCCGACCTCGTCGGAGTAGGAGCCGAGCAGCAGCGGCGCCGCCTCGACCCGCAGGCATTCGGGCACCATGGACGAACGCCAGTCCCCGCCGCCGTACTTGGAGTCCCAGCGTCTGGCGTCCTCGGCGGCCTCGCGCAGCTTGCGCACATCGCTGTGGCCGACCCTCGCCGGTGCGGAGGAGCCGTCCGACGGGCTCGCGTCACGCGCCACCGAGCTGTCGGCCGGGGTTATGAGCCAGCGCGACGCGGGGGTCGCATAGGCGCTCACGGCGAACGATCCGGCCAGTGACTGCCAGATGCCGCCGGAGCCGGCCCGGCGGCCGGCGAGATCGAGGCGGTAGAGGTCGGTGGCCGACCGCACCGCCTGTCCGACGTCCCTGGGGAAGGCGAGGCCCACTTCGGGTGCGGGATCCGCGTCCGCCAGGCCGATCTCGTGGAGCGGCACCGGGCGGCCGAGCTTCTGGCCGATGGCCGCCGCGATGAGGTGCGGTGCCGCGCCCTGCGGCACCATCCCCTTCGACACCCAGCGGGCCACCGACGTCTTGTCGTAGCGAAGTGTCAGCCCGCGCTGGGCACCAAGATCGTTGACGCGCCGCGCGAGCCCTGCGTTGCTGATTCCCGCGAGGGCGAGAACGGCGCCGAGTTTCTCGTTCGGCCCGCGTTGCTCCCTGGACATGCGCCACCCCTCGACACAGACGGCTGCCGCGCTGGCATAACCACGCGGCATTCGTAAACCCAGCGTAGTTCGCCGGATCCCAAGCGTTAAGGGGCGTTTTTCCGGTTGGCGGGATGTGACCTACGGGGCAGTACGGAGTGTCGCGGCGTGCCCCCGCCGTGTGGCCGTGCGCCCGTGCGTGCGCTCTTCTCCGGCCACGGGGGGAGCGGTTCCATGGGGGATGCGTGGGTCGGCCCGCTGTACTGGATCCAGTGGGCTGGGGGACGCCGCCGCCTTCATCCCCGCGGGCGGCGGACAGGTCCGGGAGGCGTACTCCGTCTCCCGGACCGCGCACCGCGATACGGTGCCCAGAGCCTGTACGGAGCGTGCTCAAATCTGCCGTCGCCCGGATGATTTGGCCGAAAATCGACGGTGCCCTCCGCACGCATTTCCGTTGCCACCACGCCACTTGAGGGCGCGAAAGGCGTTTTCAGGGAGCGTACCGGGGGCGCATTCACATCGCTGTTCGACCCCATCTGTCCTGCCGGAGGCGTGTGTTCGGCCCGGGGCGGGCACACCCAAGGGGGCGCACCAGGGGGAGCACAAGCCGCGGCGGAGCCCCTCCGGGGCGCACTCTTCGTGGCAGCATGGTGCCCAGTTCGTACGGTGCACTGGTTGTCCACAGTCCCTGGAGGCGGCGATGCGGTGGTTGGTGGGCTGGAGCAGTGCCGCCGCGAGCGCCGCCACGAGCGTGGCGGGCATCGGCTCCGCCGGCACCACCGGCTACGACGGCGAGACGGTGCAGCCGGTCGGCTCCCAGCCCCTGTGGGGCGACCCGGATCCGCTGTGGGCGGTCGGTGACTGGCGGCCCGACGAGATCCGCGTCGTCAAGGCCGACGAACAGACCCGCATCGCCGTCCTCGGCACCTGCGGTGCCACCGACGAACAGCTGCGCGTCGCCCTGTTCGCCGCCCGCGGCGGGGCACTGCGGCACCTGACGGCCTGGCCGGGCAGCTACACCGCCGTCGTCCAGGTCGGCCGCCGGATCACCGTCTGCGGCGACCTCGCGGGCGCACGGCCGGTGTTCCACACCCCCTGGGCCGGCGGCACGGCCTACGCGACGGCCGCGCTGCCCCTCGCCGACCTCGTCGAGGCCAACCTCGACTTCGGCCACCTCGCCGCGCTGCTCGCCGCCCCCGACGTGCCCGCGGCCATGCACGACTCCACGCCCTACGACGGCGTGCGGCGCATCCCGCCGGGGCACGCGCTGATCCTGCGCGCGGGGGCGCGCGAGATCGCCGGGTACGAGCCGGTCGCCTCCCTCGCCGTCGCCGCGCCCCCGGCCGACCCCGCGGGCGCCGTGGACGCCGTCCGCGACGCGCTCGTGGACGCCGTCCGCGCCCGCCTCGCCGCCCCCCGGCACGTGCCCGGCACCGACATCGACCCCGGCCCGGTGCCCGGGATGGGCCCCGCCGAGCGGCGGGCCGCGCGCGGCATGCCGGTGCCCGGCATCGGCGCCGACCTCTCCGGCGGCCCGGCCTCCGGCGCCCTCGCCCTGCTCGCAGCCGGACTGCCCGGCGCGCCCGGCACGGTCCTCGGCCACGGCACGGGCGCCGGCGAACGCCTGCTCGCCGTCACCTTCAACGACCTCGCCGTCCCCGGCCGCGAGGCCGAGGTCGAGCGGGCCGGCGCGCTCGCCGCCAACCCCCGGCTGCACCACGTCGTGGTCACCGGCGGCGAGGAGATCCTGCCCTTCGCCGACCTCGACGGCCCCCTCACCGACGAACCCGGCGCCTTCCTCGTCTCCGCCGCCCGGCACCGCGCGCGGCTCGCCGCCGGCAGCGCCGACCACTTCACCGGATACGGCGCCCGGCAGGTTCTCGACGCCCACCCGGCCCGCCTCGCAGACCTCCTGATGGACCGCAAACGGCGCCACCTCGTGCGCCCCGTCGCCGCGCTCGCCAAGGCGGACGGCTCCGTGATGGTCCCCGCACGCGTGTACGCCGCCGCCCGCCGGCTGGCCCGTACGCCCTACCGCAGCGGCGTCGAGGCGCTCTCCGACCAGCTCATGCGGCACCGCTTCGACGAACCCGGCGGCGCCGTGGGCGCCTCGCTCGCCGCGCTCACCTGGGCCAGACCCGGCCCCGCCGCCCGCTGGCTGACCGGCGAGGCGCTGGCAGAAGTATCGGTTCGCCTGCAGAGCGCGGCGGGCCGAACGGGGGCCATGGGCGTCGGCCCCGGGCAGCGCCCCGGCGACTTCCGCGCCCGCACGTCCCTCGCCCGGTACGCCGCCGACCTGCGCGTCCTCGAACAGGCCGCCGAGATCCGGTTCCAGCGCCTGCACGCCCCCTTCCTGGACAACCAGGTCGTGCGCGCCTGCCGGGCGCTGCCCGAGGCGCTCCGGGTGCAGCCGGGGGCGCGCGCCTCGATCCTGCGTACGGTCCTGGAGGGCGCCGGCGTCACCGACCTGCCGGCCGGCTGGGGCGCCCCCTCGGGCGCCTCCTCGGCCGCCGCCGCCCGGACGGGGCTACGGGTGGCGACGACGTCCCTGGTCGACCTCTTCGCCACGCCCCTGCTGGCGGAGGCGGGCCTGGTGGAGGCACGGGTGGTCCGCAAGGCCCTCCGCTCGGCGGCCCAGGGCGACCCCCTCCCCCTGGACGGCTTCGCCGACCTCGTCTCCCTCGAACTCTGGCTCCAACGCCTCCTCACCCGCCGAGGCACCTGCTGGACAGGCACCCCCGCCCGCCAACGCGCGGTCCCCGCCGGCATCCCCCCAAGAGACCGAGCACTGGGTACGGCAACCCGCACGTGACCGCGGGGGCCCCGCCAGGGGCGCGGGGCTGTATTGATCTGCGGCTCCGCCGCGCGGGCGCGACCAGCCACGACACACCCGCACCCGTCCCACAACCCCACTCCCCCCGAGCTATTGCGCGCCCCCACCCGAACCGCTCACTCCCCCACGGGGTCGAAGGGGCGAAGCCCCTGGAGGACGGGCAGGGCAGGGGCGGCGGGGGCGAATAAACCTCCCCGAACTCCCACCTCCACACCGAGCACCCCACCCACGTCGACCCGCACCAGAACCCCACCATTCGAGGGCGAAGCCGAAGGCACCACCGCGCTGGGTGAGACGTCAGGCGCCCCACTGGGCGAGACAACGGGCGCCACCGCAGAAGGCGACCGCCGCACAACAGGCACGCGACTCTCGACCGGCTTGGCGGACACCGACACCGTGGCATCCGGAGTCGCAGAAACCCCAGGAACCGCAGAAACCGCAGGAACCGCAGAACTTTCGGAGGGCTCCGGCCTCGCTCCCGCCCCCGAAGACCCCACCGGCCCCGGCCTCACCGACTCGACTCCTCGCGACGCGGACGGCGGTGGCGCCCCTGCCACCTCCTCCTTCTCCCCATGACCCCCCGTCAATGCCAGGGCGACAGCCGCCACCGCCGCGGCCACCACCCCCACCGCGATGCCAGCCTTCATCGGCGTCCCCACCCCCTCGGAAACCCCGGCTCCACCCCCTATGGATCCGGCGTCGGGGCCGGCGCCGACAGCCGCGCCGGCCCCGGCCCCCACCGCACCCCCACCCGCGACCAGCCCCGCCACCTTCCCGTACCCGGCCACCCCGAACCACCCGACGACCGCCACCGGCACGACCGCCGGAATCCCACCCGCCACTTCCCCCAGCTGCGACGCCGCCACCCGGCACCGCGCACACCGCTCGAGATGCCCCCGCACCCCCCGCTCCGCACGCGTACGCAACCGTCCCCGCACATACGCCCCGAGCTGCTCGGCATACCGGGCACATCCCTCGTCCCCGGCCAGCGCCTCGCTCACATGCGCCTGGAGATACGCCTGCCGCAGCCCCTCCCGGGCCCGGCTCGCCAGCACCCGCGTGCCGTTCGCGTCGAGCCCGAACAGCACGGCCACCTCACTCGGCGACTCGTCCTCGACCTCCGTGTGCCACAGCACGGCCTGCCACCGCTCCGGCAGCGAGCGGAACGCCCGTACCGCCAGCGACTGTTCGGCCGCGTGCATCGCCCGCACGTCCGCGCCGAGCTCCGTCCCCGCACCGAAGGACCCCGACTCGGGACCGGCCCCGCCCGCGTCCTCCACCGCCCTCCGCCCCCGTGCGGCGGAGGCCTGCGCCGCGAACACGGCGAAGTCGTCGACGAGCTGCTCCCGCCTGGCCGAGGCCGTCCAGCGCGCGGCGACCCGGCGGACGGTCGTCAGCAGGTACGGCCGTACGGCGTGCGCGGGACCGGAGCCGCCGCGCACCGCCTGGAGCATGCGGGCGAAGACCTCGGCGGTGAGATCGTCCGCGGTGTCCGCGTCCCGGCAGCACGTACGCGCGTACCGGCGCACGGCCCCGGAATGGCGCCGGAACAACTCCTCGTACGCCGTGTCGTCCCCGTCGCGCATCCGCCCGATCAGCTCGGCGTCGGACGGCGGCACCGGCACCGGCCCGGAGGACGACGCCGACGGCGGCGACGGGGGAACGCTCTCCCCACCACGGTCAACGCTCATCGCGGAAAGCCCCTGCCTGCACACGCCCACCCGAACACCCGGTCAGCCTGCCACGGCTCCGGGGTGGTGGACCGCCGAGCCGGCGGCCCACCACCCGTCCGAGCGGATACGTCGAACAGGGGTTCAGCGGCTCATCCGTGCGGACGTGACCGCAGACCCTCCAGGAGGATGTCCAGCAGCCGTGCCGAGGCCGCCGCCTGCTGCGCCGCGTCCGGCAGCGAGGGGGCGGCCGTGGCTATCACCAGCAGGACGTCGGAGACCGTCACGTCGGGCCGCAGCTCGCCGGCGGCCCGCGCGCGGTCCACCAGCTGCCCCACCACGTCCAGCAGTTCGGCCGCGCCGGCGTCGTCCAGCGCCGCCTCCGGGGCCTGCCGCTGCTCCACCAGCCGCAGCTCGGGGCCCGGCTGCCCAGTCCGCTGCTGCGGCAGCAGCGCCTGCTCCGACGCCCCGCCCGCCACCGGCCCGGGGGCCGCGGCCGGAATCGGCCCCGGCCCGCCGGCCGGAACCGCGCCCTCGCCCGTCTCCGTGCCCGCGCCCTCGGCCGGGCCCTGACCGCCCTGTTCCTCCTCGGCGACCCCGACGCGCAGCACCTGCGGCGGCAGCAACCGGCCCGCACCGGACGCCACCGACGTGCGCAGGAAGCGCTGGAGCGCCGACCACGGCTCGTCCTCCTGCCCGAGCGCCGTCCGTGCCTGGTCGGTCAGCCGGGAGGTCTCCTCCTCGGCTATCCGCCGCACCAGGACGTCCTTGCTCGGGAAGCGCCGGTACACCGTGCCGACGCCGACCCGCGCCCGCCGCGCCACGTCCTCCATCGGCGCCCCGTACCCCAGTTCGCCGAAGACCTCGCGGGCCGCACGCAGAACGTGCTCCAGATTGCGCTGTGCGTCCACCCGCAGCGGTGCCGTCCGCGGCCCCTCGCCGCGTCCGTCGCTCACCGCCGCGCCCACCGGTCCGCCGGATGCGACGGCGGACACGGGCGACCAATGAGAGTCCTGAATATGCATAAGCGTTCCCCCGGTATTGGCGTCTCCCCCCGGAGACTCTCCCCGTTCATCGCAGCGTTCGCTGCAGCCGGAGCGCGCGGAACGAGCGTCGTACCCGGCCGGCCCGCCCCGTCGCGCGCCCTGCCCGGCACATCCCCCTACACCCCGTCGGGACACGAACATAGTTGAGCGGGAGTCAATTCAGAAGGGGCAGGTTCCGCACGGAGCGCCCCCCGATCGGCGCACGGGGGCGTTGTGTCCTGATTGCATGCTCTTCCCGCCCTCCGTTCACGCCACTGAGCTGCGCACTTACGCCCGTTCCGAGCCGCCGACGGGGATTCGGCCAACCCCGGACGGGGCACACGTCCAGTCACACAAACGGTCGGCCCTGTGGACAAACTCCGGCGTCGGGTGCGTCATGGGATGGTGAAGGTACCGGTGCGCATTCTCATCGTCGGCGGCGGCTACGTCGGGCTGTACACCGCGCTGCGTCTGCAGCGGAAGCTCAAGGCCGAACTCGGGCGGGGCGAGGTCGAGATCGTGGTGGTCTCCCCCGACCCGTACATGACCTATCAGCCGTTCCTGCCGGAGGCCGCGGCCGGCTCCATCTCCCCGCGCCATGTCGTCGTCCCGCTGCGCAGGGTCCTGCCGGAATGCCGGATCGTCGTCGGCGAGGTGCGGACGATCAACCACTCCAAGCGCACCGCCACGCTCACCACCCTCGCCACCGAGGAGACCGGCGGCACCGAACAGCTGTCCTACGACGAACTCGTGCTCGCCCCGGGATCGGTCTCGCGCACCCTGCCGGTCCCCGGCCTCGCCGAGCACGGCATCGGCTTCAAGAACGTCGAGGAGGCCATCGGCCTGCGCAACCACGTCATCGAACAGCTCGACATCGCCTCCTCCACCCGCGACCCCGCGATCCGCGACGCCGCCCTGACCTTCGTCTTCGTCGGCGGCGGCTACGCGGGCGTGGAGGCCCTCGCCGAACTCGAGGACATGGCCCGCTACGCCTCGCGCTACTACCACAACGTCCGGCGCGAGGACATGAAATGGATCCTCGTCGAGGCGACCGGCCGCATCCTCCCCGAGGTCGGCGAGGAGATGGGCCGCTACACCGTCACCGAACTGCGCCGCCGCAACATCGACGTACGCCTCGACACCCGTCTGGAGTCCTGCGTCGACCGGATCGCCGTCCTCAGCGACGGAGCCCGCTTCCCCACCCGAACGGTCGTGTGGACCGCCGGTGTGAAACCGCACCCGGTGCTCGCCGCCACCGACCTCCCGCTCAACGAACGCGGGCGGCTGAAATGCACCCCTTACCTGACCGTCGACGGCGTCGACCACGCCTGGGGCGCGGGCGACGCCGCCGCCGTGCCCGACGTGACCGCCGACGAGCCCGGCAGGGAGACCGCGCCCAACGCCCAGCACGCGGTCCGCCAGGCGAAGACGCTCGGCGACAACATCGCCCGCTCGGTGCGCGGAGAGCCGCTCCAGCAGTACTCCCACGCCTACGTCGGCTCGGTCGCCTCCCTGGGGCTGCACAAGGGAGTCGCGCATGTGTACGGGCGCAAGCTGAAGGGCTGGCCGGCGTGGTTCATGCACCGCACCTACCACCTCAGCCGGGTGCCCACCTTCAACCGCAAGGCGCGCGTCCTCGCCGAGTGGACCCTCGCCGGCCTCTTCAAGCGCGAGATCGTCTCGCTCGGCTCGCTCGAACACCCCCGTGCGGAATTCGAACTCGCGGCCGGTGGGAAGCCCCCGCAGGATCCCTCGGACAACTCGAAGGGGTCGTCCTGACCGGATTCAGGAACTCCGACGCGGGGGCAGGCGTCTGACGGATGTCGCTCCGGTCGGCCAGACTGGACCGCGACGCCGGACGAGCCGACCGCTCGCCTCCGGCCCCAGGCCTTCCATCGCGCCGTGCGGCACCGAGGGACACCCCCTTCGCCCTCCGGCCGGACCCGGAGCCGGCCGACCGACAACAACACCACGAGGCAAGAATTCGGTGAACTTCACGCGCTGGAGCGCCCGGCTCCCCGGAACGCAGCGCCGCGCCGCCGCGCGGACCGAGCACCCGCTCGCTACGGACCGGAGGGGGAAAGGCTCGGTGCCCGCGGCCCGCGCCGAGCGGTCCACCGACGACCGGCATCCCGGACCCGCCGTCGAGAACCTGCCGGCCCGCGAGGTCCTCGACCAGGTCCCGGCCCTCGTCGCCCTGGTCCACGGCCCCGACCACCGCATCGCCTACGTCAACGGCGCCTACACCGCGGCCTTCGGTCCCCGCGCGCCCGGCGCCCCGGCCCGCGAGGCCCTGCCCGAACTGGCCGAACTGGGCCTGCTCCCCCTCCTCGACCAGGTGCTGCGCAGCGCCCGGCCGCGCACGGTCAAGTCCCGCAAGGCCCCCGACGGCCGCTCCTACACCTTCACCTGCACCCCCGTCACCCTGCCCGCCACGGGCGCGGCGCCCACGGCCCCGGCCGACGCGGCCCGCAGCGCCTCGGCCCAGGCCGGCACGACGGCCGACGCCGCCACGGTCGGCGCGGCCGGCGCGGCCCCCGCCGAGACGGCCCCCGGGAGCGCTGCCACCGACGCCGCGGCCCGCGGCGCCGCACCGCGCGACGATTCGTCACGCGAGGGCGCACGTGGGGGCAGTGGCGGAGCGCGCCCCGGCGCGCCCCTCGGCGGTGTGCTGGTCTTCGCCACCGACGTCACCGACCACGCCGAAGCCGCCGAACGACTCCGCGCCAGCGAACGAGAACAGCGCCGCACCGCCGTCACCCTTCAGCGCTCCCTGCTGCCCCAGGAACTCGAACAGCCGGACGACCTCCGCATCGCCGCCACCTACCAGCCCGGCGGCACCGAGGCCGCCGTCGGCGGTGACTGGTACGACGTCATCACCCTCGGCGGCGGCCGCACCGCCCTGGTCATCGGCGACGTCATGGGCCGCGGCGTCCGCGCGGCGGCCGTCATGGGCCAGCTCCGCACCGCCGTCCGCGCCTACGCCCGCCTCGACCTGCCCCCGCACGAGGTGCTCCAGCTCCTCGACGGCCTCGCCGCGGAGATCGACGCCAACCAGATCGCCACCTGCGTCTACGCCATCCACGACCCCAACGAGGGCCGGCTGGTGTACGCCTCGGCCGGCCACCTGCCCATCCTCGTGCGGGACGAGTTCGGCACGGTGCTGCGCACCGACGAGCCCACCGGCCCACCGCTGGGCACCGGCGGCTGGATCCACAGCTCCGGCTCGGTTCCCCTCGGCCCCGGCTCCACCGCCGTCCTCTACACCGACGGCCTCGTCGAACGGCGCGACAAGGACCTCGACGAAGGCATCGCCGCCCTCGAGCGCGCCCTGGCCGGAGCCACCGGCAGCCCCCAGGTCGTCTGCGACCGCCTGGTCCGCTCCGCCGGCGTCACCGCCGACCACGACGACGACGTCGCCGTCCTCGTCCTCCAGCATCCCAGCCGCACCGGCCACGACGGCGAACTCTTCCGCAACGCCGCCCTCGACCTGCTCGGCGGCGTCGAAGCCGCACCCCGCGCACGCGCCTTCGCCTCCGGTGTCCTGACCAGCTGGCGCTTCCCCACCGACCTGCACGACGCGGGCGTGCTCGCCACCAGCGAACTGGTCGCCAACTCCCTCAAGCACGGCACACCCCCGATGCGGCTTCGGCTGCGCCGCACCGACCGCCGCCTGATCATCGAGGTCACCGACGGCGACGACCACCTCCCGCGCCGCCGTCGGGCCGAACCGATCGACGAGGCCGGCCGGGGCATCGCCATCGTGGCGACCATCGCCTCCAACTGGGGCTCCCGGCGCACCCCCGGCGGCGGCAAGGCGGTGTGGTGCGAGTTCGCCCTGCCGAAGGGCGCGACGACGGCCCACTGACCGGCCCCGGACCGCCGGTCCCGGTCAGGCCTGCGCCACCGCCGGCTCGGCGGACGCCCCGCCCTGCGCCACCACCCGGCTGCGCGCAGCCGAGGGCTGGTTCTGCCCGGGGGTGAGCTGCCGCCCCAGCCGTATCGCGAGGAAGGTGATGCCCAGCGAGAACACCAGGAACGTCCCTATGTACGGCGCGAACAGCGACGCCCCCATGGGACCGCCCACCGCCGGACCGACGGCCATGGCGAGCTGCTTCACCAGGGCGAAGACCGAGTTGTACTGCCCGGCCATGCCCTCGGGCGCCAGATCGGCCACCAGCGGCGCCACGGTCGGCGACAGCATCGCCTCGCCCAGCCCGAACAGCGCGTAGGTCGACACGAACGCCGCCGTCGCCATCGCGTGCCCGGCGTGGCCCAGACCGGCGTACCCCGCCAGGACCCAGGCGAAGGCCCATATGAGTCCCACGACGGCGATGACCCGCGAGCGCCTGCGCCGCTCGACAATCCGCAGCACGGCGAACTGCGCGACCACGATCACCGCGGTGTTCGCGGCCAGCGCCGTCCCCAGCGTGGACGGCGAGACGCCCGCCGCCTCCACGCCGTACGCGCTCAGCCCGGAGTCGAACTGCCCGTAGCAGGCGAAGAACAGCACGAACCCGAGCACGCACAGCTGCACCATGGCCCGGTTGCCCATGATCTGCTTCCAACCGCTCGCCGCCCGGCCGGCCACGGCCTCCGCAACACGCGGTGCCCGCGGCACACGGACGGTGGCCATGACGACCACGAGCAGCAGGAACATCGCCGCCTCGATCGCGAACAGCAACGTGAAGGACGCCGGACGGGAGGTGTCCACGAGGTGACCACCTATGAGCCCGCCGACACCGAGCCCCAGGTTCTGCAGGAAGAACTGCATGGCGAAGGCGCGCGACCGCGTCTCGGTCGGCGAGCAGTCGACGATCATCGTCGCCAGCGCCGGCTGCATCACGGCCTGGCCCGCACCGAGCAGGGCCGACGAGAGCAGCACGCTCACCGCGCCACCCGCGAGACCCAGACTGAGCGAGCCGACCGCGGCGGCCCCCAGGGCGGCGAGCAGCACCGGCAGCGGACCGCGCCGGACGATGGCCCGCCCGGCGAACGGCAGCACCACGAGTGCCGCCACGGCGAAGACGGCGAGCACGGCACCCGCCGTCATGGCTCCCAGACCCCGCA